>JBDKSR010000066.1:0-4667 GCA_039680545.1 Bryobacteraceae bacterium
GCGGTCTCCTTGGGCCTTCTCACGCCATCCGCTGATGTCGACATCGTCGCCGGGGAACTGCAATCGTTCGCGATCTCCCCAAGCTTCGGCGGTCCGTACGCCGGTGTGATCGCGACGCGAGAGAAATACGTTCGGCAGATGCCGGGACGCCTTGTGGGCGAGACGAAGGACGCCCGCGGGAATCGCGCGTACTGCCTCACCATCGCGACGCGCGAGCAGCACATCCGTCGTGAGAAGGCGACGTCGAACATCTGCACGAACCAGGCGCTCATTGCCCTGATGGCGACAGTATTCATGACCGTGTACGGCAAACAGGGTTTGCGCGAACTGGCCGAACAGAATCTCGCCAAGGCACACTACATGGCGGGGAAGATCAGCCAAAAGTTCGGTGGGCCGTTCTTCAACGAATTCGTGGCTGCCTGTCCACGACGCAGCCCCGAAGCGATCAACGAGGCGCTCGTCGGGAAGGGGATCATCGGCGGGTTGCCGCTCGGCCGCTTCTACCCTGAACTCGATGACTGCATGCTTCTGTGCGCCACCGAAATGTGTGCGCGTGAGCACATGGACGCGGTCGTGGAGGCGTTTCTGCAATGACCCCGAAAGTTCGAAGCCACATCACGCAGAACGAGTCGCTGCTGTTTGAAATGAGTTCGCCGGGAAAGGCCGGTTACCAGCTTCCCGCGCTCGACGTGCCGCCCGTAAATGCCGCTGAGGCGCTCGGTGCGGAGAATGTGCGGAGCGAAATCGCCGATTTCCCTGAAGTAAGCGAAGTGGAGGCGATTCGCCATTTCACCCGTCTCTCCACTTGGAATTACGCCATCGATCTCGGGCTCTATCCGCTCGGCTCCTGCACCATGAAGTACAACCCGCGCCTGAACGAACTTATCGCGCGGATCGAAGGTCTGGCGTGGCCTCATCCCTATCAGCCGGAGTCGCTGTCACAGGGGGCCATGGAGATCCTGGCCACTCTGGAACAGTCTCTCGCCGAGATTACCGGCATGGACGCGGTGTCCCTGCAGCCCGCGGCCGGCGCGCACGGTGAACTGACGGGCATGTTGCTCGTTCGCGCTTACCATGAGTCGCTCGGCAATCCCCGGAAGAAGATTCTGATCCCGGATTCGGCTCATGGCACGAATCCCGCAAGCGCTGTGATCTCCGGCTATGCGGTCGAGAACATCAAGTCGAACGGCCGGGGCATGATCGATCTCGACGCGCTTGCCAATGTCGTCGATGAAAGTGTCGCCGCGCTGATGATTACGAACCCGAACACGTTGGGTGTGTTCGAGGAACAGATCGTCCGGATAGCCGCTATTCTGCACGCGAAGGGCGCTCAGCTTTATATGGACGGCGCAAACATGAACGCGCTTGTCGGAATCGCGCGCCCGGGCGACTTCGGCGTCGACGTCATGCACCTGAACTTGCATAAGACGTTCTCGACGCCGCACGGTGGCGGCGGTCCGGGTAGCGGCCCCGTGGCTGTGAGAAGCCATCTCGAACCGTTCCTTCCCGTACCGCGGCTCACGCGCGCCGGGGACAAGTGGCGATTCAATTACGATCGTCCGAACTCCATCGGTCGCGTGAAGGCATTTTACGGTAATTTCGGCGTAATCGTCCGGGCGCTCGCGTACATTATTGCGCACGGAGGCGAAGGCCTTCGCCGCGCCACGATGGATGCCGTTCTTAACGCCAATTACCTTCGCAAGTTGCTTGAACCCTACTTCGAACTGCCCAATACCGAGCCGAGCATGCATGAATGCGTGTTCAGCGATGCCCGGCAGGCGCAGCACGGCGTGAAGACGATGGACATCGCCAAGCGTCTCATCGATTACGGCTTCCACCCCTATACGGTGAGTTTTCCGCTGATCGTGCATGGCGCGATGATGATCGAGCCGACCGAAACCGAGAGTAAGCGAGAGCTGGACCTCTTTGTGGAGGCTCTGACTGCGATTGCTGGCGAAGTCGACCGTGATCCTGACCTTGTCCTGAAGGCGCCGCACAACACGCGTACTGCTCGTGTCGATGAGGTCGGCGCCGCGCGTAAACCCGTGCTCCGCTGGAAACCCGAGGTCTAAATCGTCGTGCCCGGTGGTTCTGCTACAGCCCGTTCACTGCTGCTCGTTCTCGCGGTGGCGCTGCTGATCCGCCTCCCATTTCTGAATCAGGCCATCCAGGGCGATGACGTGTATTACCTCGCGGGTGCGCAACACGCGCAAATCGACCCGCTGCATCCGAATCACGCTCGCTATGCGTTTCTCGGCGAGATCGTGGACATGCGTGGCCATCCGCACCCGCCGTTCAATGCATGGTTTCTGGCGGGGCTGCTGGCGTTGTTCGGTGATATCCACGAAGTCCCGTTCCACGCGGTCTACATATTGTTCTCAATCGTGGCGGCACTTGCCATGTGGTCGCTCGCGCGGCGCTTTTCGCCGCGTCCGCTTCTGGCAACGCTCTTGTTCCTTGCTACACCTGCCTTTGTCGTCAACGGTAACTCGTTTGAATCGGACCTTCCGTTCCTCGCGCTGTGGATGGCGTCAATCGCGTGCTTCATACTTGCGGTGGATCGCCGCTCAGGACGCTGGCTCGTGACTTCGGTCGTGGCGATGGCGGCGGCCGCACTCTCCGCGTACCAATCTGCGCTGATCGTTCCGATTCTGGCCCTTTACCTATGGTGGAATCGCCGCGACTGGCGTCCGGCGTGGGGCGCGATTCTCACTGTTCCTGCCGTGCTCGCTGCTTGGCAGATTTGGGAGCGTGCCTCGACGGGTGAGATGCCCATGGCTGTGCTCGGCGGATACTTTCAGACCTACGGTCTGCAGGCTCTCCTACCGAAACTGAGGAGCGCTGCCGCGCTCACAACGCACTCCGCTTGGATCGTCTTCCCGATTCTCGTGCTCGTCGCCTGCCGTCGCGCGGGCCGTCTCGCTTGGCTTGCCGCCATCGTGGCTGCTGCTGGTGGCGTGTTCGTCGATCCGAACCCGCTCTTCTGGGCATCATTCGGAACCGGGGTTCTGCTGCTTGGCTGGTGCATCGGACGCTTGCGCGACCCCGATATCGAAGGGCGCTTCCTCGCAGCGTGGATTCTGCTGTTCTTCACCGGCGCTCTGGTCCTGTTCTTTGCGGGATCGGCACGTTACCTGTTGCCGATGGCTGCCCCTGTGGCCCTGCTGATGTCGCGAGCCTTGTCTGACAGGCCTCGTTTGCTGGCGGCTGCCTTTGTTCTGCAACTCGTCCTCGGACTCTCGCTGAGCATCGTGAATTACCAGCATTGGGACGGTTACCGAAACTTCGCGCGCGATTTCCGTAATGAGTCGGAAACTCGCCGTGTCTGGATCAACGGAGAGTGGGGACTGCGCTACTACTTCGAGGCCGATGGCGGCTTGCCCCTGCTTCGTAGTCAGGCCGTCTCGCCTGACGACATCGTTGTATCGAGCGAATTGGCTTTCCCGATCCCGTTCACAACGGGCGGCGGCGTTCTTGTCCCTCTGGCGGAACGGCCAATCGAAAGCTTCATCCCCTTGCGCCTGCTTGGACTCGGGGCGCGTTCGGGCTATTCGACCGCCTCCATCGGCCTGCGACCCTTCGACGTGACCACCGGACCCATCGACCGCCTCCACGCACAGGTCGTCGCCGCGCGGAAACCCGTTCTGGCCGACCTTCCGATGAACGCGCCGGAGGCCGCTCAGCAGATTGTCAGCGGCATCTACGAACTCGAAGCTGGCACATGGCGCTGGATGAGCGGGCGAGCCGTCTTACTCTTGCATGCGCCGGCCACCCCACTTCCGCTCCACGTCACTCTGTATATCCCCGACAATTCGCCGGCACGCCGCATCACAATTGCAGTGGATGGAACCCTCGCCATTGACCGCACATTCTCTTCGCCGGGAAGTTATACGGTGTCGTCGGAACCGCTGCGCATCACCTCGGAAAGCCCCACGGTCACCATCACGGTGGACAAAACCTTCAGTCCGGCAGGAGACCACCGAAGCCTCAGCATCATTCTCAACGCCGTCGGCTTCGCGCGCTGAGAACGCGGTTGACAGCATCCGCAACACGATCCACGGGGATCGCCTCCATCGGACCGCATCCCGGAACCGCTACCACCTGCACGCTCGGTCCGCGTGGTGCCCAAAGTTCCGGCGAAGTCGGCCCGAACAACGCGACCACAGGCGTGCCTACTGCCGCCGCTAGGTGCGTGGGCCCCGAATCATTGCCAATGTAGACCGTCGCGTGCGCAAACCAGCGGGCCAGTTCGTAAAGATCATCAAACCGCATGGCGCCGTCGAGCGTTTCCTCCGGCCCCGCGCACCAGCGAACAGTCAGCCGTTGCGAAAGAAGTGCAGCAAGCTCGTTGTAGCGTTCAAGCGGCCAGTTCTTCTTAGGACTGCCTGAGAAGGGATGTATGACGGCAAAGCCTTCGTCCCTCCGCGAACACTCAATTCGCGGAACCGGCTCCACGCGGCAAGTCGAGAGCCCACGCACCTGATCGAGGAAGAACTCCGCAGCGTGGGTGCCCGCCTGCTCATCAGGCAACGCCCTGAAAAACTGAAATGGAAGGTTGAGCCGTTCGACCGCCGTACGAAATTCCGCGCGATCGCTTCCATACCACGACACAATCGAATCGAAGCTGCGAAGCCTCTGGATGAGGGCTTCTGGCGGTTCGACTTCGG
>JBDKSR010000067.1:0-5710 GCA_039680545.1 Bryobacteraceae bacterium
TCTTTAAAACCTGCCCTCTGCTGCAACAGGTAAGCGTGGGCGATGGGTGGAGTCGACGAACGACGTGCTCGCGGGAGACGATGTTTCGGATTTATCCCGCTCATCGCGGTGTTTGCAGGTTGCAACAGAGGGTCCTTTTTATTGCAGTTCGGCCATAATATGTTCTCACCAGGGATCTGAGTTTCGGCCGCTATCTGGCATTCGTGGTGTAGGAAAAGGTTAGGACGCGGGCCTCACCAGGAATGGAACGGTTAAGCGGGTGTTCAAGTTTCCAGGTGCACCGGCGCCGGATCCCGAGCCCCTAAGGGCGGACCGCATCGGAAGAGGAGGCCTCCAACCCCTCCAGACACTTCCGGTGCGGTTTTCTTTTTCTGATGCGGAAAGCCGGCGTTACCAGCGCAACGAACCGGTGCGCGATTCTTCTTCGGGATTCGGAAGGTAGAGTGTTTTGCAGTACTCGCAGCGGTAAAGCTCTATGTTCGTTCCGAGCACCTTCGCGATGTCGGGACCATAGAAGTACCAGCGCTTGAGGTGGCCGGCGCACAACTTTCCCTTACCGTCTTTCTCGTTGCAGGCGCGTTGCCGCAGGACACGGCGCTTCACCTTCGTACCGTCACTCAGGGTTGTAACTAATTCAGATACAGGGGCGGGATGATCAGGCAGTGGATATTCAGGCATTGCAGTACTTCAAGAAACGAGTATAGCAAGGGCCCGCGGCTCAGAATCCCCGCCGGTTGTGCTACATTGTCAGGCGCTAGAATGCCTTCCCGCGAAAGCGAATCGCTGATCCTGCGAACGTACCCGTTTCGTGAAGCTGACTTAATTGTCAGTTTCCTGGCTCGTGACCTCGGGAAGCTTCGAGGCGTCGCCAAGCGCGCCCGCCGGCCGAAGAACCCTTTCGGCGCGGGTCTCGAGCGGCTCTCTCACGTTAGGATGTTCTACTTCCAGAAGGAGAACCGCGAACTCGTCGGGCTCGATTCCTGTGATCTGGTGCGGTCGCTGTTCGATTTGCAGGCAGATTACGCCGTAGGCGTCTCCCTCGACTATGTGGCGGAAGTTTCCGAGCATCTCCTCGCTCCGGCCGAGCAGAACGAGCGGTTCTTTCGCCTCCTGCTGGCGGTGCTCGACCACTTGCGTGCGGCAAAGGGAGAGGGCGTGTGGCAGGCAGTCCTTTACTTCACGCTCTGGGCTGTACGGCTTTCCGGGTTTCTTCCCGAAATGCGGGTGGGCCGGGAGTCCCTCGAAATTGCCTCCGAGATTCTAACGATGCCGATCAGCCAGTTGCCGGAGCGCGTCTGGACGAGGGAAACAGCGGCTGATCTGCGCCGATTTCTCATCCGGCGCGTCGAAGAGCACGTCGAACGGCGCCTGATTACGGCGCCCCTTCTTGAGACTCTGTAGGACGATCCAAAGTCTGATTTCCCAATATGGTAACCTGGATGTTACGTCTGCCGCCGGCGTATTTTAAGGGGGGAGCCGACCCATCATCAGGCGGCCGCACCTGGAGCGAAAGGTACTGAGCGATAGATCTGCCACGCCCCGGTCGCTGTGGCGGGTTCGGCGTAGTTACAAGATCCGGGATGGATTCATTTCAAGAGACCCTGTTCAAGCTGAAAAACTACTGGGCACGCCGAGGGTGCGTCATCCAGGAGCCGTATGACCTGGAAGTCGGCGCCGGCACAATGTGTCCGGAAACGTTCCTCCGTGTGCTCGGTCCCAAGCCGTATCGCGTCGCATACGTGCAACCGAGCCGGCGGCCGGCTGACGGCCGCTACGGCGAGAACCCCAACCGCCTCTACAAACATTCGCAGCTCCAAGTCATCTTGAAGCCCTCGCCGGACGATGTCATGGAGCAGTACCTCAGCAGTCTGGAAGCAATCGGCATCGACCTCTCCAAGCACGACATCAAGTTCGAAGAGGATAACTGGGAGTCGCCGACGCTCGGAGCCTGGGGCGTGGGCTGGCAGGTTATGCTCGACGGGCTGGAGATCACGCAATTTACTTATTTCCAGCAGTGCGGCGGCGTTGACCTGGATCTGGTGCCCGCGGAACTGACCTACGGCCTCGAACGGCTCACGGCCTTCCTGCAGGGCAAGGACAGCGTGTACGACATCGAATGGGCGCCGCAAGCGTCCTACGGCGACGTGAGATTGGCCGACGAGGTCCAGTTCTCCGTATACAACTTCGAGATGGCCGATGTTCCGACCCTGTGGCAGTTGTTCGAACTCCACGAAAAAGAATGCCGGCGGCTTCTCGACGCTTACCCGGATTACACCGACAAGAAGCGCTTCCCCGTGTTGCCCGCCTATGACCAGGTACTGAAATGCTCGCACCTGTTCAACCTCCTCGACTCGCGCGGTGCGATCAGCGTAACGGAGCGGGTCGGCGTGATCGCCCGGGTCAGAAAACTCGCGGTCGGTGTAGCGAACTTGTGGATGGATCAGGCTAGTGTGGAGGCGGCGGCATGAAGACGCTTCCATTCCTACTCGAAATCGGCACGGAAGAAATTCCGGATTGGATGATTTGTCCCGCGCTGGAGAACCTGGCGCAGTTGTTCCGGGACGTACTCGCAGCCAACAAGCTGTCCGGCGATGTGACAAAGACCGATGCGACGCCGCGGCGGCTGGTGCTCCGGGCCGACAATCTGCCTGCACGCCAGGCCGACAGCGTGGAACTGGTCACAGGTCCCCCGAAGGCCGCTGGACAGGGCGCTGCCATTGGATTTGCGCGCAAGCTCGGTGTCGAAGTCTCCGCGCTGAAGACCGTTCAGAACGCCAAGGGCGAATACCTCGCCTATCAGAAGAAAGTCCAGGGGCGGCCGACGGCTGAGATCCTCGCCGAAGCGCTGCCGGGCTTGATTCTGAAAATTTACTTCCCCAAGACGATGTATTGGACCGGCAAGGGTGGTCCACGGTTCATCCGCCCGATTCGTTGGATCGTCGCCCTGCTGGGGAAGAAAGTTGTCCCGTTTGAACTCGCCGGAGTGAAGTCCGGAAATACGACGTCGGGACATCGCCGGCTGGGCAAGAAAAAGATACGGGTCAACATCGAGAATTACTACGAACAGCTCCGCCAGAACGGCGTGCTGGTCTCCGCCGGGGAGCGGCAGATCAAGATACAGTCGCAGATGGATGCGCTGTACCAGACGCACAATATTCACGCACAACCCGACGCGAAGCTGTTCGAAACCCTGGTTTACCTGACCGAATACCCGACTCCGATCCTGGGCGGCTTTGACGAGCAGTTTCTGACCCTTCCCGAAGAAGTCCTGATCACGGTGATGCGGCATCACCAGCGGTATTTCTCGGTGGCAGGGCCCGACGGAAAGCTGAAGCCCCAGTTCATCGCGGTGATGAACACGAAGGACGATGCCGATGGGCTCGTCCGGCGTGGCAACGAGCGTGTGCTGCGCGCCCGCTTCAACGACGCACGTTTCTTCTGGGATGTGGACCAGCAAAAGAAGCTGGCCGATCGCGTATCCAGCCTCGCGAACGTGACCTGGCAGGCTCAGATCGGTTCGTATCTCGAAAAGACGAACCGCGTGGTGGCTCTGGTGCGTGAACTCGGCGGCTCCGAGGAAGCGCAGCGGGCGGCTCTGCTTGCCAAGTGCGATCTGACGACCGAGATGGTCAAGGAGTTCACGGAACTTCAGGGCGTGGTCGGCGGCCTTTATGCACGGGCGCAAGGCGAGCCCGAGGCGGTTTGGCGCGCGGTCTACGATCACTACAAGCCGCTCAGCATGGAGGATTCCATCCCCTCCACAGCCGAGGGTTGCCTGGTCGCTCTCGCGGACAAACTCGACACACTGCGGAGTTGCTTCGGCATCGGCCTGATTCCGACTGGTTCCAAGGATCCGTTCGCGCTTCGGCGCGCGGCGCAAGGCGTAGTCAAGATCCTCGTGGAAGGCCGTTTGACTCTGCCCCTCTCGAGGCTTATTGGGGACGATGCGCAGTTGCGGGAGTTCATGCTCGATCGTATCCGCTACTACTTCCGGGACGTGTGTGGCTTCAAGTACGACGAGGTTAACGCTGTTCTCGCTGCCGGCTCCGATGATCTTGTGGACGTCGAGAGCAGGCTCGCGGCGGTTCAAGCGGTGCGGCCCACCAAGGATTTCGAGCCGCTCGCGGCAAGTTTCAAGCGCATCCGCAATATCCTGCGCCAGGCGCAGTTCAGTGCGGAGGGAGTAGTGGACCGGGCGCTGCTTGAGCCCGGACCGGAAGCCGATCTTTACAAGGCATTCGAAGACACCCGCGTTCTGGTCGGCTCAGCCGGTATGGAGTACAGCGGGAAGCTGGAAGCGATTGCTTCTCTGCGCCCTCAGGTCGATATGTTTTTCGACAAGGTTTTGGTGAATGCGCCGGATGAAAACGTCCGGCGGAACAGGCTGACGCTGCTTTGCAGTCTGTTGACGGAATTTTCTGCGGTCGCGGACTTTTCCGAGATCGTAACGCAATGAAACGAACTGATGGTCGATAAGGAGAACTGACTGTTATGCCCAAATACGTTTATGCCTTCGGTGGCGGCACGGCCGATGGCAACGGCGAAATGAAGGATACCCTGGGTGGGAAAGGTGCGGGCCTCGCCGAAATGAGCCGGGCCGGTGTGCCGGTTCCCCCGGGATTCACAATTTCGACTGAAGTTTGCAACATCTACTTCAACAACGATAAGAAGGTTCCGGCTGCAATCGAGACGGAAGTCAAGCAAGCGCTTGCCCAACTCGAAGAGAAGATGGGGCAGAAGCTCGGCGACGCCGAGAATCCGCTGCTTCTCAGCGTGCGTTCGGGCGCGAAGTTCTCGATGCCCGGCATGATGGACACCATCCTCAACCTGGGCCTGAACGACAAGACGGTGGAGTCTCTCGCCAAGAAGAGCGGTAATCCGCGCTGGGCGTATGACTGCTTCCGCCGCTTCATCCAGATGTTCGGAAACGTCGTTCTCGAGATCTCGAAGGACGATTTCGAGCACATCCTGGATGCGCAGAAGAAGAAGATAAAGGCGAAGTTCGATACCGATCTGACTGCTGAAGACCTGAAGGCGGTTGTCGCCGGGTACAAGGCGCTCGTCCAGAAGAAGACTGGCGAAGCGTTCCCACAGAACGCCCTCAAGCAGCTCGAGATGGCGCGTAATGCGGTGTTCCGTTCCTGGTGGAATCCCCGGGCGTCTTACTACCGGAAGATGAACAAGATCGCCGACAATCTCGGCACCGCCGTCAACGTGCAGACGATGGTGTTCGGCAACCTCGGTGATACATCGGCCACCGGTGTAGGATTCACGCGCAACCCGGCAACGGGCGAGCGGGTTTTCTATGGTGAGTTCCTCGTGAACGCGCAGGGCGAAGACGTCGTGGCTGGAATCCGCACGCCGAAGCCGATCATCGAGCTCGAAGCTCTGATGCCAGAGGTGTACAAGCAACTCCGGCAGATCACGGCGAACCTGGAAGAGCACTATCGTGACGTGCAGGACTTCGAGTTCACGATCCAGGAAGGCAAGCTGTTCATGCTCCAGACCCGCAACGGCAAGCGTACCGGCCCCGCGGCCGTTCGCATCGCTGTTGAGATGGTCGGGGAAGGCCTCATCAGCAAGGAAGAGGCCATCATGCGGGTCGATCCGCAGCAGCTCGACCAGCTTCTGCACCCGCTGCTTGAGAACGCCTCCAAGAAGAACCTGAAGCGGATTGCCGTCGGTCTGCCCGCCTCTCCGGGCGCGGCGG
>JBDKSR010000068.1:0-6220 GCA_039680545.1 Bryobacteraceae bacterium
GAGTAGGAGAATTTCGAGTACTTATCGCGATAGGTCGGCCCGCCGTGTCCGGCGAAAGCCAGCGTCCAGCGCACCTCGCCGGTATTCGAGTCACCACGCAAGTGCATCTTCGTCCCGTCGAAACGCACGGCGAAACTTTTTCTCTCCACAGGAAGCGGCCCCTCGGAGGCGGTCCAGAAGGGATCGCCGGCTGGAATCAGATACAACGCGAACGCCTGCATGCCCCAGTAAGGATGCCCATTGTCGATGTATGACTCGCAAATTTCGCGCGTACCGGATGGTGTGAGCCGTTCCCGCAGCGCGCCATGGCGATGGTCATAGCCGCCCAAGTCCCATAAATATTGGATATTGCGCCGCGCGATTCCACGGAGGAGTCCTGGCGAGTGCGGCCATAGTCCCTGCCCGTATGCGAGGAGCAAGGGGGTGAGTTCGCCCCAGCGGTAGATCAACGAGCGTCCGAACAGCACGTGGCTGCCGTTCGCACCGAAGAAGTACGGTGTCTTCGAGAGAAAGGCACGCAACCGCCGTTCGAACCGCGCGCGCCACTCCGGGTAACGCGCGCCGAGGATCTTGTTCCAGTAAAGGAAGTGACTCGCAAATACCCAAAAGTTGTAATAGTCGTACGCCGGTTCTTTGAACGAATCTGAATACCAGCCGTCCTCGCCGAGGGCCGCCATCGAATCCAACGCCTTCAGGTCGTCGACCATGAAAGCGGTGTCGCCTTCGAACTCTTTCCAGCGTTCCGAGAGCGCGATTCGGACCGCATGGTTGACGGCTGTGAACCAGGCCCAGTTATTGTTCCGCACCGGCTGCCGCCCACATGCGGACAACCAATTCTGCACGTTCTTACGCTCGCGTGAGTCGAGTTTCGGCAATACTTTATCCGCAAGCAGCCACAGCGACCATGCCACGATGGAAGACTCCACCTGCCGTTGATTCTGGCGGTCAGGAAATGCGTACCAGTAATCAGGGTGTCCGGGGTCGAATCCGTTGCGAAACGCGGCGACAACCACGTCGATCAACTCAACACTACGTCCGTTCACATTGAAGCGCTGCGGTTCCCTGCCGCTCACAATCCAAGCGGCTATCGCCGGTAACATGCGACTCACGGAATCGTATGTTTTGCCCGAATTGGCCAGCGCGCCGGGCAGCTTCGTTCCGCCGGAGAAATCACAGACGGCCCAACTATCGGATGTGCGTGCAGCGTTGACGAGAAAGCCTTGCAAGATCGTCAGGAAGAAGTGATCGAAGGGTGTTTCGCCGGTCACGTCCGCGATGAGCGGGCCGGCGGCTCCGACGGCGAGTAACTCCCGCCGGCTGAGCAGAGGGGCGGATTTCATATTCGGAATAGGCTCCGTTCCCGACTATAGCAGTGCGTCTATTTTGTTGTGGTCGCGATGTATCACGCGGCAAGCATTGATGAAAACGCTCACGGCGAGCCGCAATGAACACATTGCAGATATGTTGGGCACGATAGAAAATGAGATTGTGGTCGCAGACGCACGCGCCAGTTACGCGGATTAACAAGTCAATCTAGGGATTCCTCGCCACCGTTGCCAGGGTCATCATGCACAGAACCATAGAAGAGCGCAAACAGACCGTCGCTTTGACATCACTGATCGCAGCCGTTGCGCTGACCGGTTTCAAGATGTTGGTGGGCTTGCTCACCGGCAGTTTGGGTATTCTTGCCGAGGCTGCTCACTCGAGCCTGGATTTGGTGGCTGCTGCGGCTACTTGTTTCGCTGTGCGGACGGCCTCCCGTCCAGCGGATCACAATCACCGCTATGGTCATGGCAAGATCGAGAACCTCTCGGCGCTCTTTGAGACGGTGTTGCTGCTGGCCACGTGCGCGTGGATTGTGTACGCCGCGGTCAACCGCCTGCTAAAGGGTGACGCCGAGATCGAAGTCACGGTTTGGTCCTTCGTGGTGATGTTCACGTCGATTGCGATCGACTGGTCGCGTTCACGCGCCCTGTTCCGCGTAGCCAAGGAAAGCAACAGCCAGGCGCTCGAAGCTGACGCTCTCCATTTTCAGACGGATATCTGGAGTTCATCGGTGGTAATCATCGGACTGCTCTGTGTCAAGATCGCAGACTGGGTGCCTGCAGTCTCATGGTTGGAGCATGCGGACGCGATTGCAGCACTGGCGGTGGCCGTGATCGCCGCAGTGGTAACGCTTCGATTGGGGAGCCGAACAGTGGAAGCACTGATGGATGCGGCTCCTTCCGACCTCGAGAAATGCATTGTTTCCGCGGCGGGAACCGTCCCCGGCGTGATCGATTGCCACAGCGTCCGGTTTCGCTACTCCGGCCCGACACTCTTTGTGGATGCCCACGTGTCAATGGATGGCAAGGTGTCACTCAATGTCGCACATGACATTGCGGCGCAAGTAGAACACGCAATCCAGTCAGAACTGCCTGGCGCGGACGTGACGGTACACGCCGAGCCAGCCGGTAACGCATCCTGACGCTTGGCTGCGACTTGGCGAGACTGACCGCAAGCCTCTCTTCAATCGTCGTTGGCGCAGGCAACGGGATAGACCACAGAAATCCCTTTGACGGCGTGCTTAGCCGTGCCTGACATCCTGGCATATAGACAGCCAAACCTGCGATTCGGGACCCGAGGGTGTGCTTGCCATGTTATCGTAGGGCCATAAACGAGGGGCACGCTCCATGCCATCGAAATGGAATCCACCGGCTCGCAATCAATTGGGAATCGTTGGCGCTGGCGCAGTAGGATCGACGATCGCCTATGCGGCGATGTTGCGCGGCGTCGTTCACGAAATTGTGTTGACTGATGTGAACGCCTCCAAAGCGGAGGCGGAAGCGAAAGACCTGCTTCATGGGTCCGTGTTTGTTCCTTCGGCTGAAGTTTGGGCTGGATCCCTCGCGGACCTGCGTGACTCGACGGTCATCGTCATCACGGCGGGCGCCAAACAGAAGCCAGGGCAGAGCCGTCTCGATCTGATCGGGGAGAATACGGCTGTGTTGACCGACTTGGTCCCGAAGCTGGTCGAAATCGCGCCGGACGCTCTATTCCTGATCGTCTCCAACCCGGTCGACGTGCTCACCTACGTCGCGTGGAAACTATCGGGGTTGCCGGGGGCGCGTGTTTTCGGTTCGGGAACGGTGCTCGACACCTCTCGTTTCCGGTCGCTGCTGGCATTACGGCTCAGGGTCGCCGTCGCCAATGTACATGCTCAGGTGATCGGTGAACATGGAGACTCGGAAGTACCCCTCTGGTCCACGGCCCAAATTGCAGGCATCCCGCTCGATCAATTCTCATCGACGGATGCCCCGAAGCTGACCCAAAGTGACCGTGAGTCGATATTCAAAGGTGTGCGCGCCGCGGCAGCTCAAGTCATCGCCGCCAAGGGAGCCACAAACTGGGCGATCGGCCTGGCGGTGACTCGAATCCTCGAGGCGATCTTGCGCGATGAACAAGCCGTGCTCGCCGTCAGCAGGGTGCTTCAGAACTACCACGACATCAGCAATGTGTGTTTGTCGGTGCCATCGCTCGTAGGAAGCAGCGGCGTGGGCGCTCCCCTTCCTCTCCAGATCAGCAAAGAGGAGATGGCGGCGTTCAAGGCATCCGCGGATGTTGTGCGGGATGTCATCGTGAAACTCGGATTCTGACAAAGGACGTCAGTTTCGGCGGCCTTATCAGGGCGGATGGAAGCACGCGTCCGCAGGGCCGCGGGAGGTTTCTTCCATGAACGACATGAAGAGCCTTTGGGAATTGCTTTGGGAGTACGACCCAAACGGCCTCATCGCCGTCGATGAATCGATGAACGTGAGGGTAGTCAACCCGGCGTTCTGCCGTATGTTCGGGGTCGAGCGGGATAAGGTGCTGGGCCGGCCGTCAGCAGAGATTCTGGGGGACGTCACCGAGTTCCAGAAAGCCGGAGCCGACAGCGGCGGCCCATCCCCTTTCGAGAAGGAGTACAAGAGTCGCGGCCTCTACGTCCGGCAGGTGATCTTTCCGATACCGGCCGAAGGAGTCACCGCCTGCATCATGGTGGATCTTACCCGCGAATGGAATCAAAGAAATGAACTGCTGCGCCTGCGGCGCGAGACGGTCGAGAGAGTGAACCGGGTAGTGGACAGGCAGATGCGGGTCGCGCAGGAGATTGCCAGCTTGCTTGGCGAGTCGACTGGGGAGACCAAAGCGAGCCTACTCAGCCTGGTCGAGATCGTCGATAAAGGAACCGCTTAGGTGAACACGTTTCTGGACATTGCTGGGGAGACTCTCAACAAGAAGGGAGAGGAACTCTGCGGCGACGCCTTCAAAGCCGTGCGGCTGGCGGACAGATCGATCGTCGTCCTGGCCGACGGGATGGGTAGCGGAGTAAAAGCGAACATCCTGGCCACGCTGACCACCGAGATCGTCCTTGCGATGTCGAAGATGGACAGGCCTCTCGGCGAGATCATCGAGACAATCGCAGGTACCCTTCCAGTGAGCGCGGACAGGAAGATAGCCTACGCGACCTTCACGATCGTGGAGGTGCGCCATAGCGACTGGTCGTTCAGCATCGTCAATTACGACAACCCGCGTCCGTTCTTCTTCCGGTCGGGCCGTCTCGCCGCGGTTGAGACCGACGTCAGGGATGAACGTGGGAAGCGAATTGAGTTTCAGCAGGGCACGTTTCTTCCTGGCGATTTTCTAGGTGTGATGACCGACGGGCTGATTCACGCCGGACCCGGTCTCCTGGTCAACCTGCAAGCAGATTGGGAGTTCATGGGGCATTACATCGAGAAGATGCTGGTGCGTCTTCCGAATCTGACCCGCAGCATCGTCCACAATGTGATGCGTGAGACGCGCTCGCTATACGGGAATGGCGCGGGCGATGACGCGACCTTCATCGGCATTCATTTGCGCAACCGAAACTCACTTATGGTTTTTACGGGTCCTCCAACCGACCCGGCAGACGATGAGGCGTGCGCTCGCAAGCTCCTCGATTTTGACGGCGCAAAGGTGATCTGCGGAGGAACCACCGGAACCATCGTCGCCAACTATCTCGGCGAACCAATCCGGACCGACGCATCAACAGAACGTAAGGATATACCGCCAATCGCGGACATCCGTGGCATCGATCTCGTCACAGAGGGCATTTACACTCTGGCGGGAGCGCTGGAATACCTGAAGGCCTGCGGTGGAGATCCGTTCCGGCTTCCCGGCGACAGAAATGGGGCAATCCTTCTGGCTTCGGAGTTGCTGCGCGCGGATTTCACGCGCTTCCTGGTGGGGCAAGCAGTTAATCCTTCCTATCAAAACCCACTGCTCCCGAAGAATATTTCCATCCGTAGAAGTCTCGTGGACGAACTGGCGAAGTTTCTGAGGGAAATCAACAAAGAGGTTGTCGTCGAGTACCGGTGAGCGTTGCCTTCCGGCGACGGCTAGCGTGTTGTAATTGACCCCACTCCGTCGCCCGACGCTACGCGCCGGGAGAAGCAGCCGTTTCCGCGACACTAAGCTTCTTGCCCTTCGTCTCCGGGAAGGTCCAGATCCAAGCGCCGCAAGCCAGGGCGAAGAACGCCGCGAGCGAGAGCCCGCCCGCAAGACCGTAACGGGTGGCGACCACAGTGATAATCACCGGCGTTAGAAGCTGGACACCTCGCCCCAGGTTGAAGGCCGATCCCATTGCGGTATTGCGCAGTCCCGTCGGAAACAACTCGGCAAACAGAGGGCCGTAACCGCCAAACATCCCCGTGCCCAGGCCGGTCAGGAACATGAAGCCCAGAATGATCGCGGGCACGGCCTCGACCGCGCTCCAAAAGATCGTAATCATGAGCATGCCCGCAGCCCAGATAACAGAGTAGATGCTGTAAGCAGGGCGGCGTCCCAGCCAATCGGCGACAAACCCGAAACTCACGTAGCCGAGAACCCCGCCAGCCTGGGTCACCAACATCCAGAGCGACGACTTGGTGAGGCTCAGATTCCGCTCGGCCTGAAGATAGCCTGGCAACCAGGAATAGGTGAACCAATATGCAGTCAGATCCAGCGTGGCCAGCACAAGCGCAAGGATGAAATGCTTCCGGTAGGGCCCGGTCACCAAGGCTACGAGCTTGTTCTGGCGTTCGTACTTCATCTCAACCGCTGAGAGCATCCCGGCGTGTTTCAGGCGCTGGCGTTCAGCCCACATATCGCTTTCGTGAAGCGATTTCCGGATGAAGACAACCAGCACGGCCGGCAGAATCGAAATCCAGAAGCACCCACGCCA
>JBDKSR010000069.1:0-2673 GCA_039680545.1 Bryobacteraceae bacterium
TGATCGTTCGCAGCCACTATCATACGTACGTCCGTGAGACGGTACGCGTGCACGGCGTGCGTGAGGTGGTCACCGATGTGATCGTCACGCCGGCCTATTGCGGGATGACCGAGTACGCGACGCAGGCCACGCGAAGCGGCTATCTCATCAGTTGTGGCCTGGTCGTGCTTGAGATCGTGGACGGCGTGCTGCGGGAGATTCATCCGTTCGTCCGGAGCGTCGATCTACGCCGCGAGGAGGTGCTTTGAGCGACGATCTGATGGGCCTGACCCTGGAAGAGCTGCTGGCCTCGGTGGAGGACACGCAGCCGGAACCCACGCCAGAGGACGGCTGGCTGACGTCGAGGGAATGGGCGCGGCACTGGCGCTGTTCGACGTCCAAGGCGCGGGTATCGATCCACGAGTTGCTGGCTGCCGGCAAAATGGAATGGGCGCGGCATCCGCGCCGGACGGACGTTGGATATGTGAAGCGGGAACCTGTCTACCGCCTTGTGGCAGACGATACTACCAGGGCCTGACAATGCCCCCGGCTACAGAATCGGCGCGAGAGGGGTTCTACTTTCAACTGGGAAATGGATCGCGCCCCAACGGCTATGTAACTTGCATTTGGCATAGCGTGGTCTTATAATGAGGCCATGAGAAAGACATTCAAGTACCGTCTGTTCCCAACGAGAGCCCAGAGAACTGCTCTCCAAAAGCAGCTCGATTGTTGCCGTTGGGCATATAACAAGGGGCTGGAAACGCGCCGCGATGCGTGGCAGGAGCGGCAAGAATCTGTCTCACGCTATGATACCTTCGGATTGCTGACGCAGTGGAAGCGCGATGAGCCGTGGCTGCGAGAGGGCCACGCCCAGGCTATGCAAGAAGCACTTACTCGCCTTGATCTGGCCTTTCAGGCGTTCTTTCGTCGCGTCAAGGCAGGACAGAATCCTGGTTATCCTCGTTTCCGTGGCAAGGACCGTTACGACTCGTTCACCTATCCGCAAGAGCGAAGTAACTGGCGCTTTCTCGATGATGGCCATCTGCGTCTGTCCAAGATCGGCGTGGTGAAGATCAAGATGCACCGGCCCATCGAGGGCCAAGCCAAGACGCTCACCATCCGCCGCGATGCGGTGGGCAACTGGTATGCCTGCTTCTCCTGTATCGTGGAGCCCAAGCCGCTGCCAGTGTCGAACGAGATGGCAGGCGTGGACTTGGGCCTGACGACCTTCGGTGTCCTGTCGAACGGCGAGACGATCCCGCGTCAGCGCTGGATGAAGCGGGACGCTAAAGATGTGGCGCGCCTACAGCGCAAGAAGGAACGCTTCACCAAGGGCAGCCCCGAGCGGCACAAGGCGATTCACGCCTTGCAACATGCCTACCAGCGCTCTACGAACCGGCGCACAAACTTCGCGCATCAGGAATCGCGCAAGCTCGTCAATCGCTATGGCCTCCTGGCCTTTGAGGACCTGGACATTCAGGACATGCAGTCCAACGGGAACCATGTCATCAACCGAGGCATCGCTGACGTGGCCTGGAATCGGTTCGTGCAGTTCACCTCCTACAAAGCGGCAGAAGCTGGTAGGGTGTGTCTGCTCGTCAACCCCCGAGGCACAACCCAGGAATGCTCCGGTTGTGGCGCTGTGGTTCCCAAGGACCTGTCCGTTCGCGTGCACGATTGTCCTCACTGTGGCCTGAAGCTAGATCGTGATCTGAATGCTGCACGTAATGTGTTGGCTCGCGGGCTGGCGAGCCTGGGTTCAATCCCTAGAAGCTCCCCGCTTTAGAGGGGAGAACAGTCACTCGAAGCGCGAGCCTGTATACCGACTGGTGGCAGACCGTGAGGATCGCGCAACGTAGCACGGACTGGCTCTGGCGGAGCCGACAGCGCCTGGCCTGGCCTCGCCTTGGCCTGCCGCACGGGCGGTTATGAGCATGCGCTTATCTTTATGAGCATGCGCATAACATATGACGGGATACGTATAACCGGCGCGGCCCATAGGAAAGGGGCACTTTGTACAAGTCTTCGCGCCGATGTGAAAAGTTGTGTCGTTTGCTCACTACCCTCCCTACCGGCCGGGCGGCGCGAGTTCCTCCCCCGCCCGCCCGGCGGCAAGGGCTTCAGCGATTCTTGACTAAACCACTTCAGGGAATTTACGCCACCTTTACGGATGGCGGCAAAGAACCTGCTATGATGGCCGCAGAGGTGCGACATGGAGCGAGTAGAAGTCTCTCAAGGCACTTGGAGCGACATCCTGACGCTGTTGCGTGCGTCCACTGAGACGCACCGGAGTGAAAACATCCGGTGGTTCGGTGTCCGTGCGCCCCAGTACCAACAGACCGTGTACGGCATCAAGCTCGGAGATGAGGACGAAGTAGATCCGGCAGAGCTCGGCGATGTGATTATCTTCGCTGACGAACTTAACAAGTACGCCCCAAAGAGCGGCGATTCCAAGCGTAGCTTGACTCAGAGCCTTCTCGAGATAACCGAGCGCGGTCGTTCCCTTGGTACCGTCCTGTTTGGGGCGGAGCAGTTTAGAAGTGGGGTCCACGATCGGGTGCTTGGGAACTGTAGCACTAACGTCTACGGCCGGACGAGTCCTTTGGAAATAGCAAAGTGCCCCGATTATCAGTTTTTTCCGGCTACATACAAGACAGCCATCACGCATCTACCCAAGGGCAGTTTGCTCCTACA
>JBDKSR010000070.1:0-9948 GCA_039680545.1 Bryobacteraceae bacterium
GATTCTAGCGCGTTGTTTCTTTGGAAACACGGGCTACAACGGCTCGAAACGGGCCTGGAAGAACCGCAAATAGCGCGGTTCGTATACCATCCGCAACCCGCGAATCGTTTCCCTCTCTTCGAACACGCTGAGGATCGATTCAGCCACCACGTCCATGTGCGCCTGTGTATAGACGCGTCTGGGGATGGTGACGCGCACGAGTTCGAGCTTGGGCTTGATCTCTTCCCCCGTCTCCTTGTCGCGCCCTGACGAGACAATGCCCCGCTCCATGGTACGGACGCCGGAATCGAGATAGATGGCCGCGGCCAGGGCCTGCGCGGGGTACTGCTCTTGCGGGATGTGAGGGAGGAAGCTGCGGGCGTCTACAAACACCCCATGGCCGCCCACCGGAAGGACGATCGGGATCTTCCACTCCCGCAACTTGTCGCCGAGGTACAGAACTTGCCCCACACGGGCACGGATGTGGTCGTCGTGCAGGGACTCTTCGATGCCTCGGGCAACCGCCTCCATGTCACGTCCGGCCATCCCGCCGTATGTATGCAGGCCCTCGTACACGACAACGAGATTGCGGGCCTCCTCGAAAACCTCCCGATCATTCAACGCAAGGAATCCGCCGATGTTGACGAGGGCGTCTTTTTTCGCGCTCATCGTGCATCCGTCGGTCAGTGAACAGATCTCCTTCACGATCGATGCGATGGAGCGGCCTTGTTCACCCGGTTCCCGTTTCTCGACGAAGTAGGCGTTTTCCGCTACCCGTGTCGCGTCCAGGATGACCCGAACCCCATATTGGGCCGTCAGTTTGCGCACGGCGCGAAGGTTCCCGAGCGAGATGGGTTGCCCGCCGGCCATATTCACCGTCGCGGCCACACTCACGTAAGGGATATGTTCGGGACCGTACTCCTTGATCACGGATTCAAGCTTGTCGAGGTCAATATCGCCCTTAAATGGGTGTTCATTCGCGGGCTCGTGCGCCTCGGGGATGATCACGTCCACGAAGCGTCCACCCGCCAGTTCCTGATGGAGGCGGGTCGTGGTGAAATACATATTGCCCGGGACCACGTCTCCAGGCTTGATGAGCACCCTGGACATAATGTGCTCGGCGCCACGCCCCTGGTGAGTCGGCACTAAGTACTTGTAGCCGTAATACTTCTGAACCATCTCCTCGAGGTGATAGAAGTTCCGGCTACCGGCGTACGCTTCATCCCCGAGCATCATCCCGGCCCATTGCCAGTCACTCATCGCCGACGTACCGGAGTCGGTGAGGAGATCGATGTAAACGTCTTCGGATCGCAGCAGGAAGGTGTTGTAGCCCGCTTCCGTGATGGCGCGTTCACGCTGCTCGCGCGTCGTCAGCCGGACCGGCTCAACCACCTTGATTTTGAAGGGTTCAGCCCAACTCCGCCTAGTCAGTTTCACAATTGTGTCCTCCGTAATGGCGGTGGTTTGCCTTTTCGATTCCGGCTTTATAGTATAGGACTTCAGTCAAGCCATGTTTCATGATTGACGACGGCCGCGCGTAACCGGTCGTAGGAGAGGACCCATGTGGAACAAGCGAAGAGACGAGAGCTATCCGCCGAGTTCGGCCACTCCCCCCACATCCGCACAACTGGCTAGAGAAGGCATCCCTATGTCCACCATTCCCGCGAGGAGCGTCGAAGCGGAAGGCCCAAGAGGTTCCGCTCTGATTGGAAAATCAGTTGTTTTGAAGGGCCAGGTCTATAGCCGGGAAGACTTGTACGTCGACGGCGAAATCGAAGGGACAGTCGAACTTCAGGAGCAGAAACTGACGATCGGCCCCCATGGCAAGATCCAGGCCAACGTCAAAGCGCGCGAAATCGTCGTGAACGGCACACTACACGGCAACATCGAAGCCACGGACAAGGTTGACATCCGCAAGGATGCCAAACTGGTCGGCGACATCCGGACAGCCCGGATTGTGATTGAGGACGGCGCTTACTTCAAAGGCAGCATAGACATATCGAGGCCCGAGGTCAGCAAGCCGGCTGCCGCACCACGATCTCAGCAACCCGCCGCGGGAACTGCGCCGCAACAACAGGCGCTCCCTGGCGGCCCGGCAGCCGCTAAGTAGCGAGTGTAGCGGGGGGGAAATCACCCTATTGTTCAAGGAACGTCTCAAGAGATTGCTGCTCGGCGGGGGCGAATTCCCGTCCTCGCCGGCCGCCAAGCCGGGTGAAGGTCCGCCATCAACGGCCAGGGGACCGGCAGGTGTGGAAGCTCTTCCCGCATATTCCCGTCACAGCCATGGCTTCGAGCAGTTTTCCAGCCAGATCCAGGGCTGCGAGAATCTCTGGATTCTTGATTTCTCCGGAGCCGTGCAGGAGAACGTCAGCTTCGTTACCGGTTTGGGACACCGGCTGTATTCGCTGGATGTTTTGCGCACGCTCGATGTGACTTTTGAGAGCTCCGGTGACGATCCGTATGGACTCCAATCGAATCCCGAGAAAATCAGGCAGTTTCTCGACGAGAACCTGAACTTCGAAAACGAGTTCTTCGATGGGGCGTTGCTCTGGAACACTCTCGAGTTTCTCGCACCGCCGCTCCTAGAGGCGACGGTGGACCGTCTCTATCAAGTCCTCAAGCCCGGATCCTGCCTGCTCGCGTTCTTCCATGCCGATGAGAAGGCCGCCACCGCATCGACATACACGTATCGCATCGCCGATCCCAAAACGCTGCTCGTGACCCCGCGCGGCCAGAGACAAATAGCCCTGCATTTCAACAACCGCGCCATCGAGAAGCTGTTCGGCCGGTACCGTTCGGTCAAGTTCTTCCTCGCGCGTGACAAGTTGCGGGAAGTGATTATTACAAAGTAGGGAGCGGTCCGCTACCGGTATAGCCCGCGTATGTGATTCCAGCGCACACGCATAAGGTCGAGGAACATATCCAGACTGTCGGCGAACATCCTCACCTTGGTTCCTTCGGTGTGGCTCCACCGCACTGGAAATTCGACTATGCGAAAACCCAGAATCCGGGCAATGAATAGAGCTTCGGCGTCGAAGCCGAACCGGTCGATCCGTTGACGCCGGAAAATCTCGTGTGCGGCGCGACCTTCAAACAGCTTGAAGCCGCACTGCGTATCTTGGAAAGGCAATCCCGTGAGTAAGCGCATCGACAGGTTGAAAATGCGCCCGGCCACTTCGCGGAAAAACGATTGATGAACGTTAATAAGCGAACGATCAAGGGCCCGCGAGCCGATCACCACCGCCGCACCCTGCTCCTTCGCCGCCGTAAGCAGTTTGTCGAGTTCCTCGATCGGAGCCGAGAGGTCGGCGTCGCTGAAGAGCCGCCATTCCCCCTTCGCTTCCAGCATGCCGTGCCGCACGCTATAGCCTTTGCCACGGTTGCCGGGGTTGCTCACCAGCCGCACACGCGGGTCGGCCGATTGGTAACGGCCGATCACCTGCGCGGTGCCGTCGCTCGATCCATCATCGACGACGATCACTTCGCTCGAGGGATAATCCCTCGCATCCAGGTAGGCAAGCACCTTGTCGAGCGTCGCGGGGAGACGGCGTTCCTCGTTATAGGCTGGAATGACAATGGAGATCGATTTCAACGCTCAATTATAATAGGTGTTTCCCGCTAAGGAGAACTCATTGTCACTCGAACAGGAGCTGCTTGAGCAGCGCCTCCAATGTATTCACGAGATCGAAGCGCTTGGTTTCCGCCCCTATGGCAGCCGTTTCGACTACTCAAACACGATTCCCGAGATACTTGCCACCTACGGTTCGAAGACCGCCGAAGAACTTGCCGGCAAGGTGAGCGTACGCATCTGCGGACGTTTGCAGACTGTGCGCCGGATGGGAAAGGCTGGATTTGCGCATCTCATTCAGAACGGCGAGCGGCTCCAGATCTACGTGCGCAAAGACTCCGTCCCGGAGAACGACTTCGCGCTCTATCAAAAGCTGGATATCGGCGACATCATCGGAGTTGAGGGCTACCTGTTCCGCACCAAGACGGGTGAACTCTCGGTACACGCCGAACGCGTCATACAACTGGCGAAAACGCTGCTGTCGATGCCCGAGAAATGGCACGGGTTGGAGGACGTCGAAGTCCGCTACCGGCAGCGATACCTCGACTTGATCGCAAATCCGGAAGTGCGCAAGGTCTTCGTCGCCCGCAGCCGGATCATCGCATCGCTTCGGCGGCAGCTTGAACAGCGCGGCTTCATCGAGGTCGAGACACCGATGATGCAGCCCCTTTACGGAGGCGCCGCCGCGCGGCCTTTCATCACGCACCACAACACGCTCGACATGGATTTGTACCTCCGCATCGCTCCCGAGCTGTACCTGAAGCGGTTGGTGGTGGGCGGCCTGGAGCGCGTTTACGAAATCAACCGGAGCTTCCGCAATGAGGGGGTTTCGACTCATCACAATCCCGAATTCACGATGCTCGAGTTCTATCAGGCCTACACCGATTACCGCGGCTTAATGGACTTTTCCGAGGAATTGCTGAGGCAGGTTGCCATCGATGCTACTGGTTCGGCCGAAATCGAATTCCAAGGGACCAAGCTCGATTTTTCGCATCTCCGGAAGCTCACTTTACGGGAAGCCATCCTGGAATACTGGCAGGGCGAAGGCCGTCCGGCCATGGAAAACCTGCTCGACGGGGAGTGGCTTCTGAAGAACTCGACCAAGCATTCTCCGGGAGAGGCGTTGGTCGAAATCTTCGAGCGCGTAGTTGAGCCAAATCTGATTCAACCCACGATCATCTACGACTACCCGGTCGAGGTCTCGCCGCTTTCGAAGAACAAGCCGGACGATCCCAACATGGTCGAGCGATTCGAAATCTACGCCGCTGGAATGGAGTTGGGGAACGCGTACACTGAGTTGAACGATCCGCTGGAGCAACGCCGGCGTTTTGACATGCAGCTAAAGATGCGGGAAAGTGGCGACGAGGAAGCGCATCAGATGGACGAGGACTTCGTCCGGGCGCTTTGCTATGGCATGCCCCCCACGGGAGGCGAAGGCCTCGGAATCGACCGGATAGTGATGCTTCTGACAAACTCCCGCTCGATCCGTGACGTGATTCTGTTTCCGCTCCTTCGGCCGGAAGGTCCAATTGGATTGGCCGAACGCTTAGGCGATTTAGATGGCCGCTGAGAGACGACGGGGACAATTCGAGTACTTCATCGCCAGCCGGTACCTCCGGGCCAAGCGTAAGCAAGTTGTCATCTCGATCGTTACGGTGATCTCGGTGATCGGCGTGGCGGCGGGCGTTATGGCGCTCGTGATTGCCCTCGCCATCAACAACGGGTTCCGTACCACGCTCCAGCGCAGCCTGCTGGGAGCGACGGCCCATGTCACGGTTCTGGAGAAGCAACCGGGCGAGGGGATCGGCGACTACCCCGCGCTGGCAAAGAAACTACGCGGGCTTCCGCACGTTGTCTCGGCCTCGCCGACGTTGTACGGGCAGGTGTTTGTGTCGAGTCCGCTCCAGTCGGAAGGAGCGGTCCTGAAAGGCATTCTGCCGGGCTCGGGTTCCGAGACAGCCGGCCTGCTCCGTAACCTCAAGCAGGGCCGCTTGGAGGCGCTTGAGGATCAGTCGGGTTTGCCCGGCATCATCCTCGGCTCGAAACTTGCCGAACGGACAGGCCTGCCTCTGAATAGTGTGGCCACCGTGATCAGCCCGCAAGGGGAACTGACGCCCTTCGGCTTGAAGCCGAGCTATTTCCGGTTTCGTGTGGTCGGCATTTTTGAGACCGGCTTTTTCGAAATCGACTATGGCTGGGCGTTCACATCTCTGAAAACGGCTCAGCAAGTCTTCGCGCTGCAGGACGTCGTGAACGCCGTCGAATTGAAGCTCGATGATGTAAACCTCGCATCGGAGGTGGCACGATCCGCCGAGCAAGCTTCCGGATCGAAGCTCGCTGCAACGAGTTGGATGGAGCAGAACCGGCAGATCTTCAACGCCTTGAAAATGGAGAAAGCGGTCACGATCGTAACCATCGGCCTGATCGTGCTGGTGGCGGCACTCAACATCCTGATCGCATTGGTAATGATGGTGATGGAGAAGTACAGGGACGTCGCCATTCTCGCCTCGATGGGCGCCCGGCGCGAACAGATTCGCCGTATCTTCGTCTATCAAGGTCTGTTGATTGGCACGGTGGGGACGATCATCGGTCTCGCCGCAGGTTACACCATCAGTTTCCTGGCCGACCGGTTCCACTGGATCCGGCTCGACGAAGAGGTATACGCGCTCAGTTACGTGCCGTTCGATCCCCGCTGGATCGACGGAATTTGGATCGCCGCTGTGGCGATAGTGATCAGCTACCTTGCAACGCTCTATCCCTCTCGGAACGCCACGCAGATCACGCCCGTCGAGGCACTTCGGTACGAGTAACCGATGATCCTCGCTTCGATCGTCTCGCTCCTGCTGGCGGGTTCGCTCGTCTATTGCGTGTTTGCCGTGGTCGCCGCGCTCAAGTATCTTGCCGCGCGGCCCGGTCCGTCGGGGAACACTCCTCCTATCAGCGTGCTGAAACCGCTTTCGGGCGCCGACCTTGGCCTCGAAGACAACCTTCGCAGTTTCTTTTTGCAGGATTACCCGAATTTCGAGATCCTCTTCGCCGTCCGCGAGCCTGACGACCCCGCGGTTCGCGTCGTTGAAAGACTGCGCAGTCAGTTTCCTCAGATTCCGGCGCGCCTGATCGTCACGGGCGAACCGCCCTACCCGAGCGCCAAGGTCTGGAGCCTGTCGAAGATGTGGGAGGCCGCCCGGCACGGCCTGATTGTGATGAGCGACAGCGATATCCGGGTCACACCCCGGATGCTGCGCTCAATTGCCGCAGAGTTCGACGATCCGGCCGTGGGACTCACAACCTGCCCGTACCTCGCCGTGGCGGGCGGGACGTTCTGGTCGAAGCTGGAAGCTGCCGGTATGAATACCGAGTTTCTGGGCGGCGTCCTCGTAGCCCGGATGCTGGAGGGCATGAAGTTTGCTCTGGGCCCGACCATTTCGGCCCGCCGCGAGGTAATCGCCAGGATAGGCGGCTGGGACGAACTGAAAGATTACCTCGCCGAAGACTTCGTGATGGGCAGCCGTGCCGCTGAGGCCGGCTTCACGGTGCTGCTCTCCTCTTACGTGATCGAACACCACATCGGCGCGTCCAAATTCGCGGAAAACTGGCGTCACCGGCTTCGATGGGCCCGAAGTACGCGTCGCTCGCGACCGAAGGGATACGTTGGGCAGATCTTTACGAATCCCCTGCCGCTGGCAGTGATCGCCTTCGCTCTGATGCCTAACTGGTGGCCGTTGCTCGCGATCACGGCAGTGTTCCGGGCCGCAACAGTGTGGGCAACGGACTCCCTCGTTCTCCACGACCCCTGCGCCAGACGAATGTGGTGGATGGCGCCTGTTCAGGATGTCCTGAGCTTCATCGTTTGGATCGGCGGTTTCTTCGGGAACACGATTTTATGGCGCAACCGACGTTACTACTTGCGCGCTGACGGCCGTTTCGAGCCAATTCAATAAAACACTGGGCAAAATATGTCCCGATGAGACCGGTTGTTAGAATGGAGTCTAATGTTCGCCCCATTCGGAAGATGGCTTTGGCACGGTCCACGGGATCAACGCGCCATCGCGCTCACTTTCGACGACGGCCCGAGTGAATCGACACCGCAGCTATTGGAACTATTGGCGAAGTATGGGGCAAAAGCAACGTTTTTTCAGTGCGGGATGAACGTTCGAAGCCACCCGGAAATCGCGTGCGCCGTTGCTTTGGCCGGTCACGAGATCGGTAATCATACCGATTCGCATAGGGTCCTCATCCCCCATTCGAAGGCGTTCCAACGCGACCAACTTCGACGTGCGCAGGATTCAATCGCAGAAGTGACCGGAGTGCGTCCCAAGGTTTTCCGCCCGCCGCACGGCGCCTATTGGTTCGGAACGGAGAGCGTGCTTGCCGAACTGGGGCTTCGCGGCGTGATGTGGACGGTAATCGGGCAGGATTGGAAGCACCCCGCAGAGCGCGTCGCCGACATCGTGCGACGGCGTGTTTCGAACGGGGCGATCATCTGCCTGCACGATGGCCGTGGCATTCACCCAAACCCGGATATTAGGAACACGATTGAAGCCGTCCGGCGCCTGCTCCCCGAACTACGAGAAGAAGGATTCCGATTTGACACCGTCAGCCAGTTTGTCGCGATCTGACCGCACCGGATTCACCACCGGCGATGCGATTGTTCTCGCGGTTGCCGCAGTCATATTCCTTGGGTGCATCATCAGCCCCCCTTCACTGATGGACGATGTTGACGCCGTTCAGGCGCAGATTGCGCGCAACATGCTGGAGTCGGGCGACTGGGTCACGGCAAGACTCGATGGCGTCGTCTACCTGGAGAAACCACCGCTTAAATACTGGATGATCGCCACGTCGTACCTGTTCTTTGGCGTGCACGATTGGGCTGCACGGTTGCCGATAGCGCTGGGTATCGTGCTGCTCTGCTGGGTGACATACCGCTTCGGCCGTTGGGCGTTTGGCGCGGCGGGCGGGCTGTACTCCGGCCTGGTGCTCTCGACCTGCGTGGGATTGTTCCTCTTCACGCGCGTACTGATCGCCGACTCCCTTGTGACACTGGCCGTATGTACGTCCATGTGGAGCCTTCTGCGCGTCCTTGATGAGGAGGAGAGAAGGCCCCGGCTATGGGCGTTTCTCCTGGCAGCGAGTATCGGCGCCGGGATCATGCTTAAGGGCTTGATCGCTGTCGTCTTTCCCGTTGGGGCAGGCTGCGTCTACCTTCTGCTGACGCGTCAACTGTTCTCCTTACGTACATGGAAGCGTTTGCGGCCTTTCTCCGGGCTGGCTGTCGTTGCGTTGATCGCCGCCCCCTGGCACATCCTCGCGATACTGCGGAATCCTCCGTATTTCGACCTCACGATGCACAGTGGCCCTGGCACGTGGCGAGGCTTCTTCTGGCTCTATTTCCTGAACGAGCACGTATTCCGCTTCCTTAATATGCGCTACCCGCGGGACTACAATACCGTCCCACGGCATCTGTTCTGGCTGCTTCACCTGGTATGGCTGTTCCCGTGGAGCATGTATCTCCCGGCAACGTTGAAACTGAGCTACAAGCCAATTGACCGCGTCGGCCGCACACGGTTTCTTGCCTTGTGCTGGATCGGATTCGTCCTGGCGTTCTTTGCCTTCTCAACGACCCAGGAATATTACTCGATGCCGGCGTATCCCGCCTTCGCCCTGCTGCTGGGATCGGCCATGGCAGCCGGAGGAGCGTGGATCAGAATCGGCTGCCGGGTCACCGCTGTGATATCGGCTGCCGCAACGTTAGTCATCGTGGCATTGCTATACGCTGTCCGGAACATTCCAGTGAGCGGTGACATCTCGGCGGCTCTCGCACCCAGCAGTGACGTCTACGCCGTCTACACCCTCTCGCTGGGGCACATGGGCGACTTGACCATCCGTTCCTTTGCCTACTTGAAACTCCCGCTCGCAATGGCCGGCCTGGCGTTCCTCATCGGCGCTTTCTGCGCCTGGCGATGGGAGGGTAAGCGGGCTTTCCTTTCCCTGGCTCTCATGATGGTCTTGTTCACGCACGCCGCCCGGCTCGCGATGGTCGTTTTCGACCCCTATCTTTCCTCAAGACCTTTGGCCGAGGCGCTGCGGAAGGCGCCCCGCGGTACTCTGGTCGTTGACGATCAGTACTACGCTTTCTCTTCGGTCTTCTTCTACGCGGATCGAAACGGCCTGCTTCTGAATGGCCGGGTGACGAATCTCGAATACGGGTCGTATGCGCCTGGCGCGCCCAACGTTTTCATCGACGACAGGGGTTTTGTCGATCGCTGGAAAAGCGCCAAACGTTACTATCTCGTCGCCGCCCGGACAGCCCTGCCCCGTATCGAGGCGGTTGCCGGCCGTCCTGCCCTGCACATACTCGCTGAGAGTGGCGGCAAGCTTCTCCTGACCAACAAACCCGCCAT
>JBDKSR010000071.1:0-11356 GCA_039680545.1 Bryobacteraceae bacterium
ACCCGAAGGTACGAGGGCGAGTCTGGGGAGTTGCCAGCGGCACTCACGACTTGCCTCGCCCGAAGATGTGGCGACGGCGTACGCCCGACCGCTACCGCGGAGGGGTGATCCAAAGTGCGGATGGCGGGCGCACCTGGAAGGCATCCAGTCAGGGCATGCCGGAGACTGCGGCGACGCACATTGTGCTTGACCCAAAATCTCCGGTAGATGCACGAGTGCTTTACGTGGCCGCTTTCGGCAGAGGCGTGTACAAATCCACCGACGGCGGAGCCAACTGGACCCTGAAGAACAACGGGATACAGCAGGCAAACCCCTTCGCTTGGCGCCTGGAGCAGGACGGCCGGGATGGGCTCTACGTCGTGCTCGCCAGAGCGAGCGAAGATGGCAGCATCGGCAATAGCGGTGATGGCGCGGTGTACTTCTCGGCGGATGGGGCCGAGACGTGGAAGCCGGTCCAACTGCCTGCCGGAGTGAATGGGCCGAACGGCATAACGGCCGATGCCCGCCGTCCAGGCCGGCTCTACTTGTCTGCCTGGTGCCGAAAGGGTGAGAGCGCCCAGGGCTCCGGCGGGATCTACGTTTCAGACGACGGCGGAAAATCCTGGCGTCACACGCTGACTTCGGACCAGCACATTTACGATGTTACGCTTGATCCGCGCGTGGATGGCCTGGCCTATGCTTGCGGCTTCGAATCCACAGCCTGGCGCTCGCTTGACGGCGGTGGCACCTGGTCTCGCATTCCCGGCTACGACTTCAAGTGGGGTCATCGGGTGATTCCTGATCCTACCAGCCGGCTGAAGGTATACATCACCACTTTCGGTGGCAGCGTCTGGCATGGCCCCGTACCCGCCGCCAGTTCCGGCGGGCAAAGACAAGTAAAGTAGCTTCGAGCAAAGGAGAAACCATAGTGAATCGCAGACATTGGCTGTGCCTCGGCGCAGGAGCGCCTCTTACGCTGGCAGCACAAACGAGACTACCCGATCAGTCCTCCGCCGAAGGGACATCAGCGTCGCCGGAGAAACTCCTCCTCAAGGACTACCGGCCTCGTTCCATCTACAAGGTTCCGGAGACCGGGATCCAACGGGCGAAGTTCCCGATTCTCGACGCCCACAGCCATGGTCCGCGTCCTGCCTCCGCAGAGCAGGTGAAAGACTGGATTCAGTTGATGGACCAGGCCGGTGTTGACAGAACTGTGGTGTTTCTCAGTTCGAACCCGGAGCGATTTGCCGCGCAGCGTGCGCTTTATACGCCCTATGACCGGCGTTTCGACTTGTGGTGCAACCTGAATTTCACCGGGTGTGATCAGCCGGGCTTCGGCCCACAGGCCATTGAGTCGCTGGAAAGCTGCCGGAAACTCGGAGCGGTTGGAGTTGGTGAGGTGAGCGACAAGGGATGGGGCTTCGGCCGGTTCGTCCGCCGCGGAGAGGCAGCACCTGCCACGGCAGGCCCTCATGCCGATGACCCGAGGCTTGACCCGCTCTGGCGCCGTTGCGGCGAGTTGGGTCTCCCCGTGAACATCCACGTTTCTGATCCCATATGGTCCTACCAGCCGATGGACGGTACCAACGATGGACTCATGAACGCATTCACCTGGCGGATCGATGACAAACAGCCTGGCATTTTGGGACATGATGGACTCATCCGCAGCCTTGACGCCGTCGCACAGCGGCACCCCCGGACCACCTTTATTGCCTGTCACCTAGCCAACCTTGAGTACGACCTGGCACGACTCGGACAGATTTTCGACCACAATCCGAATCTTTTCGCCGACATCTCCGCCCGTTTCGCCGAGACCGCTCCCATACCCCGGGCGATGAACAAGTTTCTCTCTCACTATCCCGACCGTGTCCTTTACGGGACAGATATGGGGTACAGCCAGCCGATGTTTTCCGCTACTTTTCGGATCCTTGAGTCGGAAGACGAGCATTTCTATGATCAGGACGAGAACTTCAACTTCGACTACCACTGGCCACTGTATGGCTTCGGGCTGCCGGATAAGCTTTTGAAGGGGATCTACAAGGATAATGCGGAGCTAGCGTACCGCCAAGCCCAGGCACATGCCACTTCCTGATGCATTCCGTGAAATTTTTCTTTCGAATTGTTGCATTTGTGTTGTTTTTAGCTTCGCTTCATGGCATACTTCCTGGTGCCAGGAGGTCTTAGAAGGTCATGAAGGAAATTTCATGTGTCACTGGCCTTCTGTTGCTCCTCTGTGCAGCACTGTGGAGCCAAGGTCAGAGTGACGTCACTGGGGTTGTAGCGGACCCGACGGGTGCTACGATCCCGATGGCTAACGTCAAGCTTTTGAACCCCAGCACGAACGTCGAATACACGGCGACCACCACGGACGCAGGAGTGTATCGGTTCGTGCATATCCCGGCGGGCGAATATCGCATCACGGTAACTGCGCCGGGTTTCAAGTCTGCTACCATCAGCCCGGTGTTAGTGAACGTATCCGGGGTTGTGAATGCAGACTTCAAACTGGAAGTCGGCAATGCGACGGAGTCCATCACCGTCAGTTCCGAAAACACCCTGTTGGAAACCGCTTCCTCCACGATCGGGCGAGGCGTGAGTCCCGAGGAATTCCACACGTGGCCAATTTTTGTGGATGATGGGCAACGGCAGATCCAGAGTTTCATCTTCCGGAGTCTGCCCGGCACGAGTGGGGACAGCTATCAGGGGACGATCAACGGCGGGCAGATGTCGGCGCACGAAGTGCTGATAGAAGGCATCTCGGTCGGCCGTGCGGACCTGGCCGGCAGCACCGCGGAGTTTTCGCCATCGGCTGATTCAATCAGCGAATCGCGGCTGGAGACGGGCAACATGAGCGCCCAATACGGCGGCGGACAGACGGCGGTAGCAAACTTCAACATTCGCTCAGGCACAAACAAACTACACGGCACGGCGTACGAGTACCTGATGAACGACAAGTTGAACGCTGCCGGATTTATGAACAACGCGCAGGGCAGCGCGAAGACGCCGTTCCGGCAGAACAGTTTCGGCGGAACGATCGGTGGGCCTGTGATGCTTCCGAAAGTGCATGACGGCCGCAACCGGACGTTCTTCTTCTTCTCATATGAAGGAGACCGGCGACGGAACTACACACTGGCCTCGCCGCGCACGGTTCCGGTTAATGACTTCCGAACAGGTGATTTCTCAAGACTGCTCAATCCGAGCTTTACTGGCAATGCCAAGTCCGGCACCCAGGTTGGCACTGACCCGCTGGGTAGGGCGGTGGTCTTCGGGGCAATCTATGATCCCGCCAGCACGAGTCAAGTGAATGGGAAGTGGATTCGCGAGACGTTCCCGGGCAACGTTATCCCCCAGAGCCGGTTCAGCAAGGTGTCGGCTGCGATTCTCAAGCAGGCGCCCATTCCATCGCCGCAGGTGGACAGTTTCCTGCGTAACATTCCGGGTACGCCGAACTCTCCGGTCTTTTCGCTGAATACCTATGGCGGGAAACTGGACCAGGTGTTCAGCAATGCACACCGCATGAGCGTATTCGTTAACACGAATGACCGCACCCGGTACAATGGCGCCAGCAACGGCTATGCGCCGGTTCCTGGCAGCGCCTCAGGACCCTTCAACGTTCAGAATGTGCAAGGTTGGTTCGTGCGTGCTTCTGAAGATTGGGTGATCACTCCTACCGCACTGAACCACTTCGGTTTCGGGTACAACCGGTTGGTGAACGCCAATAACTCGTATTCGCGAGACCAGGACTGGCCGAGCAAGATCGGCCTGAACGGCGTGGCCCAGACTACGTTCCCCCAGATCAGTTGGAACGCTCCGAGCGCCACCCTCGGCAGCAGTCTCGTGCGTCTGGGCCGCTCCGGCGCGGGCAAGGAACCCAACGGAAGCTGGATCTTCCAGGACGACTTCACGATGATCCGCGGGCGGCACACGATTAAGTTCGGCGCTGAGGTCCGCCGTTACTTCTACAATGAGGATCCATCCGGGAACACCTCGGGTTCGTACACTTTCTCCAGTTACCAGACAGCCGAACCCAACAACACCAGCGCCACGGGATTCTCCTTCGCCAGTTTTATGCTTGGCGCCGTGCGGAATGCCACGCTGAATATCCTGGCCGTGAAACCTGAATCGCGGGTGATGAACCCTGCCTTCTACGTTTCCGACGACTGGCGTGCCAGTTCGAAGCTGACGCTGAACCTCGGCTTGCGCTGGGACATTGTGGGTGCCTTGAGAGAGGTTGGCGACCGTATGTCGGGCCTCAGCCTCACCACTCCGAACCCGGACGCTGCAAACTACCCTGGTGCGTTGGTGTTCATCGACGAATTGGGTAGGTCCTCGTTCCAGGACAGCTACTATCGGCAGCTCGGACCTCGCGTGGGTTTTGCGTACCACTTGCACTCCAAAGCAGTGCTCCGCGGCGGTTATGGCGTCAACTTCGCCGCTCCCATCAGGAACGGCTGGGGTATGGCGAGCATCACCGGATACAACGGGAGCAATAACTATGGCGCCGTCGGTACGCGCGAACCAAGGTTCTATTGGGACAACGGGTATCCGGCCTACTCCGGCACACTGCCCAACACTGATCCGTCGCAACAGAATGGCTCCGACATCGGGCTCATCCGCGCCGATTCCAGCCACCAGCCCTACGTCCAGAATTGGACGTTCGGCATACAGTGGCTGTTGCCGGCCGACTCCGTTCTCGAAACAACCTATGTCGGCAACAAGGGAACGCGGCTGATGGCCCAGGGGTATAGCAACATTCAGCAACTTCCTGTGAAGTATCTGTCGCTCGGAGACACGCTGCTGGATGATGTGGCGGATCATCCTGAGATCCCGCTCCCCTATGCGGGATTCGAGGGTTCAGTGGCGCAGGCCTTGCGGCCGCTGCCCCAGTACAGCGGAGCTTACGATCTATACCCCAATTGGGGCAATTCCAGCTACCACGCCTTCCAGGCTGTGCTGCGGAAACGCCTGAACCGCGGAATCAGCTACCTGGTGAGCTACACGTATTCGAAGGTCATGACCGACTCCGACAGCGCAATTGACGCGACGTCCACGCAAGACGTTTACAACCGGCGGCTGGACCGCTCCGTAGCCAGCTTCGACCAAACACATGGGTTGCGGCTCACCTGGGTCTATGAGCTTCCGTTCGGCAAGGGCAAGAGGTTCTTGAGCCATGGCGGATGGACGAACGTTGTCCTGGGCGGCTGGACAGTGACCGGGATACAAGGCTACAACTCGGGTGATCCGTTGTCCATCTCCACGGAAATCGACACCAGTGCCTCACTCTTCAACAGCGTGATCCGCGGAGACATTGTCCCAGGCGTGAAGCCGATTGCCGACAAAGGCGGCGTGGACTTCAAGAACGGTACACAATACCTGAACCCCGAGGCGTTCGCTTCGCCCCCTACGACAGACGGCGGCGTTCCCCTCCGGCTCGGTACGGCGCCCAGGTACCTGGGTAACGTTCGCGGCCCCGTGCGCGTCAGCGAGGACTTCGGCGTATTCAAGCGTTTCGGATTCGGTGAGGGGCGAGACCTGGAGTTCCGCACCGACTTCCTCAACGCATTCAACCGCGCCGGCCGCGCAAATCCTGACACCGACCTCGATTCCGGCTTCTTCGGCCTGATCATGGGATCGGCTTACAGCCCTCGTACCACCCAGTTGTCGCTCCGCCTCAGCTTCTGAGCCGGCGACTGCTATTGATGTAGACCCCACGGCCCGGGCGGTTCGCTGCCCGGGCCGTTCCATGTTAGTCCCATAGTCTTTACCAAGAAGGATGAATACCTCCGTCCGACCGGTTCCTGCGTTCATGCAGGGATTACCCGGCGAACGTGTAGAATCGACACGACTGCGAGGACCGGCCGATGGGTAGAGATGAGAGCCGAATCCTGGCCTGCCCGTAATCTTCACAAATACAAAGATTTACATTCGGCTTGCGATGTCATGAGGAATTGGCATTTACCGTGCTTCTCCCCAAACGTCTATGTGCGTTCGAGTGCCGACAGGCTTCTTGCTCTTCTCTCTATGCGTACCGGCCACTCTGCTCGGCCAGGAGGGTGCCGCCACGGTTTCTGCCAGGTACGCGGCCAGTTTCACCGACTACGGCCAGGTACATAAATTTGACGGCACGCTGGGCTATAGATTCAATGAACACATTGAGTTGTCCGCTGGGGTGCCGTTCTACCTTGTTCGATCATCCGTGACTTTGGACGAAACCACGTCCCAGTCCAGCAGTGGGATCGGAAACGCTTACCTGAATCTGAATTTGGCCGCCGACACTTCGCTGCTTCGTTACTGGTCGGTTGCGTCGGTCACCGCTCCCACTGGGGACAAATCCAAAGGCTTCAGTACGGGTAGGGTGACGTTCGACTGGACCCACGGTATCGCCAAAGACATAGGTCGAGTGACACCATTCGTGAGCGTGGGAGTGGCAAATGCCATCACCGATTCTCCCTTTTGGATTCGTCCCTTCTCCGCCCTTGGGGTCAACGTTCATGCGGAGGGCGGTGGCCTGGTCCGGCTCGGCGGGCCAATATCCGTGGGAGCCTCAGCATACACTATCCAGCCCACAGGCGAGCAGAAGGTCTACAGCAAGGTGGTGCACGGACAAGCGGGCCAGGGGGCAGGCGCCTCCAACGGGCAGGGCGGAGCTGCGGCTGCTCCAGGGCTCAACAAGAGGCGCGTGTTCGAGACTTCCGCAGTCAGTACAGGAGAATCGTCCCTCACCAGGGACAACGGTTTCTCAGCGTGGCTAACGGCGCGGCTCACACAGAACGTCACTTTCACTGCCATTTACTCTCGTAGCCGCACATACGCTCTCGATACTTTTTCGGTCGGATTCGGTTTGGATATTGGGTCATTGATCAAGACCCGTCGATTGTAAAAGGAGGAAAATTTTATGAAAACCTTGGCAAAATCGCTAGTGATGCTGGGGGCTTGTCTGTGGTTTACCACGATTCCAGCGGCTGCCCAGCGAGGGCACGGAGTAGGCAGGACCAGTGGGACACCTCCCGGACAGGCAACACGGTCCGCAACGGGATCGGCTCAGGAGTCTGCTTCGAGCAAGTCTCAATCGACACAGCACAGTTCGCAGGCCAGCCGTAGCACGGCTGCTGCTCAGGCTCTTGAAAAGAGCCCGCAATTAGGTCCCCGGCTTCAGGCCCTATTGCCGGAGGGCACCAACGTCACCGACGCCGCTTCGGGGTTCAAGAACCTTGGCCAGTTTGTCTCGGCGGTACACGTGTCAAACAATTTGGGGATACCTTTCGATAGCCTCAAACAGGAGATGATGGCCGGAAGCTCCCTAGGCAAAGCGATTCAGACACTGAAACGCGACATGCCCAAGGAGGAAGTAAAGCAAGAGACGAAGCGGGCAGAGGTCCAGACGAAAGACGACTTGAAATCACAGGGAACGGCAGAGCGAACTACAGAACGCGATCGCGAACAGACCAGGACAGAGCCGGCCCCACAACCGTAGGATCCGAACATCCTCGGGTACCGGTCGCAGCGTCCATAGCAGGTCCCTACTTAGTGCAACTGCGAGACGAACCGGGGTCACAGACAGCTCAGTTTCCATCCGCGGGGTGAAGACATCTGCCCCGCGGATAGGTTGTTTAGTTGTCTCCCAGTTCCCTTTGCTCCCAGAGAGGCTGAACAGCGGCGAGTATGCCACGGCGGTAGAGAGCGGAAATACAGAAGCCGATGACCGGCATGCTGTCAGGTGTCCGTGTCCCTGTGCAGAGGCACGCTTGCGCCTGGTTGGTGAATCTCTTCGAGTGAGCTAACATTACCAGACCCAGGTCTCAATCCCTGGTTCTTGCCGCAATTCTCCTAACATGCGCGCTCACCCCGGTGGGCGCTGCGACCATTGTTGAGCGCGTTCCCGGCTCTGCCGTCACTGACGGTTATTCGATGGGTAAGTGATGCGCGCGGGCAATACTCAAGCTGAGCAACGAGGAGCGATCTGTCTGTAGGCCACTGTGTTTGCCAAACTGCCATCCACGCAGGACAGCAGTGCCAAGCTGGTATTCTGACAGAATTGCTTTCTGAATAAGGTAATAGTTAGTGAGGAAGATATGATCTGCCGTATCTGGCGCGGTTGGGCGACAAAACAGAATGCCGGGGCTTATGAATCGGTCGTGCGTGGCGAGGTGATCCCTGGCATCGAAGCCCGGCAGATTCCGGGTTTCCGCCATATCGACCTTATGCGGCGTGATGTGGGCGACGAGGTCGAATTCACTACCATGATGTGGTTCGATGATCTCGATAACGTATGCGCTTTCATGGGCGAGGATTACTCTTTGAGCCACGTTCCATCCGCGGCTCGCGCGGTCCTGTCAAGGTTTGATGAGCGTGCGGCGCATTGCGAGGTGATCGACAGGCGTCCACAGAAATGAAGTGAGTTCGAGCGGGACCGTCCTCTCGTATCGTTTCATGCGGGCGGCGGCGAGATACCCCACCACCTGACTGGATGTGGGACAGACTGCGCTTCACGGGAGTGGATGAGAATGTGGACGATCGCGATCATCATCGCCTTGCTGTTGGGCGCCGGTGTGGTGTCGCTAGTCACCTGCGGTTCGTTCCGTTGGGCGCATGGCACGCGGACGCTGCGTGCGCGCCTCTCTCCTGCCGGTGTGACATCCGGGTCCCGAACCGTCGATTTTCGCGAATTTGGAAACCTCCCCGCGCCTGTGCAACGGTATCTCCGAAAAGTGCTGGTGAACGGCGCGCCAGTGGTCACGGGGGTGCGCGTGTACCACGAAGGCGAGTTCAACGTGGGCCAAACCGCTGCTCAGTGGAAACCTTTTTCCTCCGATGAACAGGTGACAACCCAGCCGCCGGGCTTCGACTGGGACGCTCGAATGCGGATGGCCCCCGGCCTGCCTGTTCGCGTACATGATGCCTATGTAGCAGGAGAAGGCATCCTGCGTGCAGCGTTGTTTGGCCTCATCCCCCTTGTCGGGGTGCGGGGCACGGGGGATATTGCGGAAGGCGAACTGATGTGATTCCTGGGCGAATCAGCATGGTATCCGACAGTGCTGCTTCCGGGGCAGGGTATTCGCTGGACGGCCGTAGATGCACATTCGGCGCGTGCGGCGCTGACAGATGCCAACGTTTCGGTCGAACTGCTCTTCCGCTTCAACGGCCAGGATCTGATCGAGAGCGTTCAGGCTGATGCGCGAGGCCGCATGGTGGGCAAACAGGTTGTGCCCACTCCATGGTTTGGCCGTTTTTGGGGCTACGAAGAGCGCGGCGGCATGCTGGTGCCCCTCCACGGCGAAGTCGCCTGGCTGCTGCCCGAGGGCGGCAAGCCTTACTGGCGCGGTCGAATCGTAAACATCGAATATCAATTTGCCGACTGATAGTGAACACGAGCAGCGTCAGGTGAGAGGCCTTGTTGGGACTACGGGATGTGACTGCGTCCCCAACGCGATTCGCGGCCGATGAGCACCGTGGCGTAATGTTTGGCGGACATAGCACAACGCCGCGTCGATTCATCCACATGACAGCGAGTCTACCGGCAAACGAAGAACGATGTGACAGTGGCTTTAGGGGACCGGCTTCTCACGATCTCTTGACCATCTGATGTCCAAGCTAGGACTTACTGTAGAACGATTCCTCTTGTTACAAAGGACGGTAGCGGGGACGTGGCTTTCTTTCTCTTATCGATTACTTCTGGCGCAATCCGCAGAGGTACATTCGGAGCGCGCAGGCCGCTCTTCCCAATAGCCTGGATCAACGTCCGTATTTCATATTCTTGCGTCGCCAAGCGCCGGTTGACTTCACACTCGAACTCGTCATTCGTTGTGTAATTGATGTAACTCTCGCTGCGGAATAGCCGGACGGTATCTTTGACGGGTTTGAATCCAAGGCTGGCTAAGTAGCCGATTCGGATCTCCATGCGGTCGAGAATTACATAGGACTTCCCGAAACCAACTTGCTTGTTGGTTGGTACGACTGTCCGCTCGTAGTAAATATTTTCGGGACCTTGAGCCAGAAACACCCTCCCCCTGGCTGCAGAATTCTGAAGAATGTAAAACGCGATTGGTGGGAAATCCCTCGGCATCGCGGCAACACCATCAACCCCCATACCGCCCATGGAGCCGCCACCGAAGCCCGGGCCTCTCCCTGGATCTGTCACCGTAAATTGATGTGTGATCGTAATCTCACTGAGTATCGCTTCGTACCATCGTTGCGACTTTCTCTCGAACAGAAGGTTGTTGGCGGCCAACCATACGGCGTCATCCCCTGACTTCTTGCCGCGGAGTGCCAGAAGCAGATCTTCGGAGCCCTTGTCCCTGGCAGCCAAAATCACGACGGGGACGGTCCAGTGCTCCGCGAACGGTTCGAGCAACGTGGTGGGAACCGTGATGTCTCCCTGGATCGCCGCATCGAACAACGCATACAAATAAGCGTGCTCGTCCGTGTAGACAGGAGAGTCTCGCAACACGGCAGCGGATTGGAACTGCTGGATCAACTCCTGCTGGAGATCAACTTGGTGTAGCCTCGCGGCAGAGTACACTCCCCAGGCTTTGTCGACCCAACGGGTTGAGTTAAGCAACTGTCGCGCGCGCTCGATTTCTTGTATCTGAATCGGTACTGACTGAGCCGAAAGCGCCTCAGCCGCGCAAAGCACGACGACAAACATTCTCAAAAATGTCATGTCTTGGGCACTGCAAAATACAGACTAAGTGTACTACTTGAGCGATCGGCCCGAGATGCAGAGAATCACCACCGAGCGTTTTTATCCTGCCTTGCGTATATCGGTTTGCGGACTGTCCTTGACAGTTGAGCGCCCGGGCGGTCCCGTCCGTCCGGCGAATGCTATGCTGGCAATAGTAACGAAAAGAGATCGGCCGGCCCGGTCCTTCCATTGCCGGTTTCCACGTGTTTCCGAATGCGATCATGACGATTAGGCGCTCTGTGCGAGTTCAAAATGAAGAGTGTTTCCAGACGCGGCGCCGGTCCGCGATGATCTGAACCCGTGGTATTCGACAGACCGCTTTCCAGGGAGACAATGTTTCAACTCAGGGGGCAGGACGCCAAACCATGCGCATGAATGAGTGCGCTCCGGCGGTGGATGAGGATGTATCCGGCTCGCTGGACAAAGGCAGTATCGGCAAGTTGCTCGTCCGGTATTCATTTCCCGCTATCGTTGCTACATCGGTAACATCTCTCTACAACATCATTGATCGGGTTTTTATCGGCCAGGGTGTTGGGCCCATGGCAATCTCCGGGCTGGCCCTGACCTTCCCTATGATGAACTTGGCCGCCGCACTAGGGGCCATGGTGGGAGTTGGCGCCTCGGCTCTGGTCGCAATCCGCTTGGGTCAACGCAGACAGCAGGATGCTCATACCATTTTGGGCAATACGGTCTTCTTGA
>JBDKSR010000072.1:0-13919 GCA_039680545.1 Bryobacteraceae bacterium
CAGCAGCGTTGCGCTGAGACAATCCTGAACGAAGATGTCTCGACAGTCTTTCAGTTCCCATGGTTCAAGTTTCTGTGGGGATTCGGATTCTTCTGACGGGACCGCCCCAAGGACGGTCCCGGTGTTAGGACCTTAACCTCGAGCGGCCGCCTTGGGCGGCTGGTATTTCCCGGCTTCCTTACGGAAGGCGATATTCAGCCGGTTCCATGAGTTGATGGCCGCGACAGCCAGTGTCAGGTTTGCCAGTTCGGCTTCGGAAAACTGCTCGCGCGCCTGCCGGTAGACATCGTCCGGCACCTCCCCATGTTCGAGTCTGGTCACGGCTTCGGCCCATGCCAGCGCGGCGCGTTCACGCTCAGAATGACCGGTCCACTCACGCCATGCGTTTAACATGTAGAGCCGCTGCTCATCCTCGCCTTGGCTGCGAAGGTCCTTCCAGTGCATATCGACGCAGAACGCGCAGCCATTCACCTGCGACACTCGCAGGTACAACAGGTTAAGCAGGCGTTCGTCGATCCCCGTGTGTCCCAGGTACTTGTGCAGCCCCAGCAACGCGTCATAGACTCCCGGCGCGGCCTTGATGTAATCCATTCGTTGTAGCATCCTCATGTCTCCTCGTAGAATTGACTGAACTCCCAACAGAGCCCCATGAACTCAGCGTACTGCCTTTTTTAGCCCCGGAAAAAGATCCAAAGTCGACCCGTTTCTCGGATTCTCCTTGAATCGCCGGGATTTGCGCGGACCTCTGCTCGGGTTCGCCGCATTCGATGCCCGCGAGATCAAGCGTGGAGTGCTCTCACTCGCGCAGGCGTTGAGTTCGACTCCGGTGGGTATCGGAACTAATAGGAATGGTCGGGGCGGGGCGATTTGAACGCCCGACCCCCTGCGCCCAAGGCAGTTCTGAAGCCGCCGGAGAAGTCCCCTATTCCCAACTACTTGCGTTTCAAAGGCTTACGGGCACCGCGTGGAAACGAGTGGAGCCAGGTTGAACCCTGGTGCTCTGAACAGCTACAAAATCGACTACAGCCATGCTTAGTCCTTCAAAAAGGCCGATGTCTCTCCCAGAGGGAATCCCCTAAGCTCACTATTGCCGCTCATTATGAGTTTCGAAAAGGAATGTCGCCAATGTGGCGGCTGCACCAACCGCCAAACGGGCATGCCGTGGACGCAAGCCTTTTGATCCCGCATCGCGGCCGTGTCCGGTCCCGTATGGATTCCGGAGCTCACCAAGGCCCTGGACGATAGTAGCCAGGTTACTCAGAAGTCGTTTGACAGTATCTGAGGCCTTTGCCGCATCAGGAATATCATCCGGGAGAAGTTTCACTTCCTTCCGAACTTGCTTAGACAGTTCCATCAGATCCCATTTCTCATTGATCGGAACTCCCCTTGCGGACAAGATTGTTTTGCAGATAGTCTCGACAAATTCCTTCGCCGTCCCGATGGCTAACCACGGATCGTTTTCGACTGCCTCCTCCATACGCCGAATCTGCTGCTGCAGATATGCGCTGTCCATTGCGATAGCAATACCCTTGATATGCGGCAAGACAGGCAGCTTGCGCCGGGTGGAAATCAGCGCGCCGTCTCGATATTCAAACCCATCCTTACGCAACCACTGAGTGAGATTGGAGAAGTTTCGGGCGGCCTGCGCCTTCACGTCGTCGTCATAGTCACCAGTTTCGAGCTGCTCGAGGCGCGACAGTACATTTTGAAACAGGCCCTGTAGCTTTGCGATGTCTTTCGGGCTAGCCAAATCCAGCGAATGGTAATACTGCTGCACTAGGCTGCGACGTTGGCCGCTCACGCGTGGAACAAATGTAGTGTGCCGGGGAATGTCTACAGCATCAAACTCCGCGGAGATCTCGCGCAAAGTCCAGCTAGCGAAGAGGTCTTCGAATTCGTATAGAACCTTCTTACTTAGTAGCGACTCGGTCATTTCAAAGAATACGGCTAAAGAGCTTCCAAAAGCCTCCGAGCCTCATGCGCGTGTACCTAGTCTAGGTCATCGCGTACAGTGCTTGAAGAGTCTCGATCCAAGCCTTGAGAGCTGCTCTCGTTTGCTCCGCATCAGTCAGCTCAGTGTCTTGGTGAGCGATGTAGGTGTTACGAAATTCGTAGAGTACCTGAAGCTGTTTCTGTAGGTCAGTTTTTGTGAGGTCGGAAAAGCGTTTACGGATGGAAGCCAGAATGCCGGCCAAACCATCTGTTGGGGTATGTGCATACTCAAGACAGAAAATGAGCGAGCCAATCGGCATCAATGGGCTTCGGAAAACCAGCAACCGCTTGAGCGTGCGGATGCGTTCTCGATAAAAATCGGCGCTGCGCTTGCGTACCGCGCTCATATCCGGCTCGAAAAAGTCCCTTTGCTCCACCTCGACGGCTGGCACTTCCGGCGAAAGGCGCTGTAGAAGAATGGATTCTGCCCCCTGGTCAATGGGGCCAAGCAGGGGCTGGAAGACAGGGCCGAAGGTTACGCTCTCCTTCTTCTCGTGGAATAGGAATAAGGCGATGGCGTGTTCAATGGCCTTCTGGCAGCGCGCGGGAAGTTTGGCCAAATCGTCGGCGGAGATAAAGTCCTTGACCTGGGTCGCAATTCGATCGGTGTCTTTAACGTCAAACTGCAACATCAACTGCGGGGACTCGCTTTCACGCTGCAGATCGGCAAGAGAGGGCGCGCATGCGCGAGCGAGGTCGGCTGCGGCATTACCGGTAATCCGCTCAAATACTGCTTGGGGTACGTAGACGTACTCCCAAGCGGATTTCTTAGTGGACGCTGCCTTGCACCACTCGACTGCGGCACGTGCTCGCCCTGGCACGTCCCGGTCAGCTCGGCCTTTGGTTTCGACAAGCAAGTGGTCGCCATCCGTCTTGCGCACCAAAAAGTCCGGCGTGTAAATCGCCCGGCGACCGTCGAGGGTCAAATAGTCGATTCGCAAGGCCTGCGGCCCGTCATTCTTGGCAAAGGCCGCAACATCAGGTGCCCGATCCAGAAAGTGCGCCATGGCTACTTCTAGTTCGCGGTTGCAGGGAACGAGATTGAAGGGTGTCTGCTTCGCCCTCTCCGTGGGGTGCCGCTCGGAATGCGTGACCTGGAACGGCTTCCAGGCGGTCACAGACTGCGGGGCCTCTTCGGGCAGGCGCACCTGGGCAAAAGTGGTTCTTTGACGAATCAGCGGAATGAAGATTGCACGAATATGCTCCCGAATGTCTTGGTCACCCAATCGGGCGATGAGGCGAGGGTCATAAAGTGTCACCTTCTCAACAAAGAGCACTTCCTCCAAAAATTGTTTGATCAATGGGGCAAGCGTTGCGTGAGTGCCCTTGAGCGCAGTCGCACGCTCCAATTCTTCGCGGTAGAAGGAGATTGCCCCCATACCGTCGGCGAGTAGCGGCAACTTGATGCGCATCTGCTCGACAATCTCATCGGTGATCAGGTGCCGCCCCTCGTACTTGATCTCCTTCTCCTGAGGCTCGCCGAGCGGGAGCGATTTGAGGCTCTTTCTAAAAGCGTCCCGGATCTCCTCAAAGGTCAGCTTCTCCAATTGCGGAACAATCCGGTAGCCTTGCGAAAGGCGCGGAATCAAAATGTCCAACGCCTTTAGGTCCTTGTTTTCGGCATCCGGATAAATCGTCACGGTGGTCCGGGGCACATTCTCTACATCAACCACGTCGATAAACAGGCCTTCTTGGCTCAACTCTTCGCGATAAAGGTCAAGAAATGCCTTGTGCTCCACAACGGTCACAAGCTCCGCTGCCTGGCCTGGGGGCGTCATGCGGCGTAAACCACGGCCAAGCGTTTGCTCCGGCAGAATCTTCGAGGCAGCGCTCAAAGGCCGCAGCGGAACAATCGTCGTGACGTTGCGGACATCCCAACCCTCGCGTAGCATCAACACTGAGACGATGCAGCGATAGGGACTGGTGCTGTCATCCAGTTCGCGCGACAACTGGCGCAAAGCCTTCAGATCGTCGTCGCTGATCTCCTTTTCGCTTTCCACAAACTCGTAATAGACGCTGGCGCCTTTGCCGCGCTTCTTCAGACTGCCTTTGAGATTGGTGTGAAGATTGATGGTCTTACCGTTCAGATCGCCGTAGATCGGATCAGTATTCAACCTCTTGGCGATCTGGTCGGCGGCCTCGGTGTTTTCCGTCATGACGAACATCAAGGCTTTCTTGCCGCTTTTCTCCCACTCCTCTTTGGAGGCAAGCCAGCGCTTATAGGCGAGGCTGAGGTGGTTTTCATACTTATAGCCCGCATCCTCGTGAGCGCGCTCTACCAACTGGTCGCCGTGCCCGATGATCGGTGTTTTTACGATACCGGCATCGACGGCCTCGCCCAGTGGGGTATCGCAAACGACGTGCTGAAAGACGTTGCCCTTGTTATCCTTCGGCGTTGCCGAAAAATCAAGCTGCGCCACGACGCCGCCGCCGCGCTTGCGGGTTGTTTCCTGAAGGAAGGCTAAGGCCTCGTTCCAAGCCGAATCCGGGTCCCAGACGTGATGTGCCTCGTCGTTTAGAACCATGATGCGCCGGTGAGAGGTGATTCGGTCCCGCAAAGCTTGCGCCGTGTCGAGGGCCTTTGCCTTCGAGACCTTCGGCCCCATCCAGTCGTACGTATCAGGATCTCCCGCCTTCCGTTTGGAAGTGTCGTACAGTCGGTGGATGTTGGTGAGGTAAATCGTTCCACCCGTCGAAGCACCACTTGCCTCATCCTGCAGCACGACTGACATGTTCCAGTCGCCACGCCACTCCACCGGGATCAGCGGATCGGTATCGAAAATCCTGCCGTTTTCAAAATCCGAGCGCAGTCGCTCAAAAACCGTTATGCCGGGTGCGACAATCAAAAAATGTTTGGCCATGGGCGAGTCTGTTTCCCGTAGTGCATGGAAATAGCTCCAGACGATGGCCAAACTCATAATCTTCGTCTTGCCAGCACCAGTAGCCACTTTAAAGGCGTACTTGGCCCAGAGGTCATCATCTGGACTCACGCCAAGCGCGGCCAGTTCACTATTTGGACCGCCGAAATTGGCGGTCAAAGCCGATAGGGTGCGGATGCCGCGCACCTCGTATAGGTAAATCAATGTCTCGATGGATTCTCGCTGGCAAAAGTAATAACTGAACGGGAACAACTGCCCGTTGGGATCTGTAATCTGATGGTCACGACCGAACCAGTGATTCAGCAGCGCCCGCGTTGTATCGGAAGCGCCGCCGTATTGCGCGTCGCGCCACTCGGATACCTCCCGGCGGAGATTTTGAGCGATTGCAACCGGGCTGGGACGCCTGCCCTTGACGACTTCCGCTGGAGCACCCGGTGTTTTACCCCGGATGCGGTAATGGCTCGGAATATCCGCCGGTCCGAACAGTGGCTCCAATGCGCTTGGGTTGATAACTGCGTCAGTCATAGTTCACCTCCACTGTGGCGGACGTGTCGCAGCCAAAAATATCCACGACCTTAACACAGGCTGTATAGTGCCCTTTTTGGGGGTAAACAAAGTTCTGATCGGACACTGTCTTAAGGGAGCGGTCCTTACGTGTGCGGTAATCCTGCCAGTGGTGGTTGAACGGTCCGCCGTTCTTGAAGTCAAAATCCACCGCCCAAAAGTCAATGAAGTCGAACCCGCTCTTAACAGCGCGTTCCTGTAGCGCCTGCAATTCATTCGTCGGAACTTCTGCTAAAGAGGGAATGAAGTTCACGAGTTTAATGTCCACTACTCGCTTGCCGTCAACGGTCTTAACGACCGCCTCGGCCTTGAGTGTCGCCACTTCCAAGAAAGGTGGGGGTTCCTTGCGGTTTTTCTCCATGATCTCCCGTGGGATCTGCACGAGCTTGATCTTTATGTCGAGCTCATGCTCCAGCGAACTGCAGGTAAGGCGGAGATCCATCTCGAATTCCCATGCGAGGCATACCAGCTCCTTTGCCCCGGCTGCCTTGGCAGCTCGTGCGACCGCCTTGACTTCCTCTCGCGTGAAGACTCCATCAATACCATCAACATGACAGAGCGCTGTTCCTTTGCGTCCATGGAGCAATGGAGAGGGGGCTTTAGTGAGGATTTCAGCTTTGTAAAACTCCAAGACGACCTGCCGATGACCCTCGTCCGCGCCTTTCAGGCGTTCCTTTTGCCACCACTGTCGCTCGTAGCGTCCGAGATTATAAACATCGAACGCACGATACTGAGTTCCGGCGTCGTGCATCGTGCGCTGCAATTCGATGAGCCGCTTGCGGCTAGTATGTATAGCAAACCGTCCGAGGTCGGCCATAATCCACCGCCGCCCCAACCTCTCCGCTACGGTACCTGTAGTGCCGCTTCCGCAGAAGAAGTCGGCCACGAGGTCGCCCTCATTGGACGATACCTTTATTACACGTTCAAGAAGGGCTTCTGGTTTTTGAGTCGCGTACCCGGCGAGCTCAGAGGATTGGTTATGAATCTTGCTGATATCGGTCCAAATGTCTTGAAGAGGGACTCCTTCATACTCGCTCTCGTAGCGTTTTAACCTTGGAACCCCGCCTTTTTTCTTTGGCCAGTGCAAGCGTCCCTCTGCATCATATTTCCTGAGGGTCTCAATCGGGCAACGCCAAAGCGTTCGAACTCCTTTGTATTCGTAATCGTACCCACCTCCCGACAGACCGCCAGCAGACAGGCTTAGCCTTTGATATTTTTCGCCGCGCCCCTCATCATACTGATCAAAAAACGTCTCGACGTATTCCTTATCAGGCGGTTGAAGAATAACGTTCCAGGTCCTTTGGTCGCCCTTGCTATAAAACAACAACGCATCATGGATGATCCCGTAGCGAGTTGAGTCGCTGTGTCCGAAAGCGCGTCGCCAAACGATTTCATTGATAAAGTGCGATGGCCCAAAAATCTCGTCTGCGACAGATCTCACGTAATGACTAACGTTTGGCCCAACGTGTATATAGATACTACCCGTATTCGAGAGAAGTTCCCGCATGAGTGTAAGCCGCTCGGAAAGCATGTGCAGGTAACTATCCGTGCCTCTGCCCCACATATCACGGTAGGCGACCATTTCGAGCGTAGACTGGTCTTTATCGGTGGTTTCTTTACCATCGCCGATGGGAACGTCCATCGTGAAGTCGGCACCGACATCAAACGGAGGGTCGATATAAATCAGGTCGATCTTGCCTTTGAAATCTTTCAACAGGCTGGCGGCGACTAGTTTGTTATCACCCCAGATGAGCATATTACGGAAGTCGTCGAGGTGTGCCTTCTGAACATCGAAAAGATCGCCCTGCGCTTGAGCACGGCTGCGCGGTTCGTCTATCGTCTCGATTCTCTGTAGCGGCATCGAGGCCCCCGCGAAATCCACCTCGCGGCGATTGCCCCACTCGTCGTATTTACCTTCCCAGACAAGTTCCGTTTTCAGTGCTGAGAGCGGATGAGGATTGTTGGGACCAAATTGGGGGGCTTTCGCAGGAACTACGGCGGCTCCGTCACCCTCCGAAGGTTTCGAGGAAGGGACTACGGTTTTTGAGCTCATTGAATGGTCAATTTAACATTTTTGGAAGCGGTTGTGTTAGACACACCACGGCTGAAGGTCTGAAGTATCAAGAATATACCGTCAAATCATAGCCGGTACATTTTGGGTGTGATGCGACCTCATTCCGCGCCTATAATCCACGGACCAGGGCACACAAGCAATCCGGGTGTTCGATTGGCAGAAACGGGCTGGAAAAGGCGATAACTGGCTTAATTTTATACCGGTGCCCAATTTTTGGCAAAGCCGAGCCATTGCCGATTATCGGCTCTGGCAGAACGGACAGCCCGAACGGGCGGGAATGCGTTGGGAGGAATCGAACGCGCCATCGGAAAGCCAGACGCGCCGGTAGTTCCAGGCGCGCTTGCGGCGCATGACGCAGGTATCGACCGCATACGCGGCGAGGGCGCTTACGACCTGCAGGGTGTCGGCCATGGCCGGGGTGCCGGGGCAAGGGAAACGGTCGTCGTTGACGGCATCCGGGAAGAGGCAGCCGATGCAAGGTCCAGTCGCCTCCTGAACGAACACATACCCGTGGTCGGCCTGGGCGCTGACCGCCACAAACACCACGGGTGTGCGAAGCATGCGGAAATAGTGGCCCGCCGAGATCCGCGCCGGGTTGTTATCAACCCCGCAGACCGCCACGTCGCAGGAAAGGTCCCTCCCCCGCTCGGTCGCCTCCACAAATTCCAGCGGCACGCCGATAAGCGCGGTGGAATGGGTGCACTCGGGTTTGAGATTGCGGGCAAGCGCGACGGCCTTGTAGCTGCCCAAATCGCGGCGGAAAAAGCGCTGGCGGTTAAGGTTGCTTGCCTCCACGGTGTCCGGATCGAAGATTTTCAAGCACCCCACGCCCTTGCGCACGAGAGTGAGGCCGATCCCGCCGCCCAAGCCCCCGGCGCCGATGAGGGTGACGGTGGCCTGAGACATGCGCTTTTGGTCGTAGCCGGAGATGCCCCGGTGCCGTTCAAGGGCACCGGGGACCGCCTTGCCTCTAAGCCTTATCGAGGTTCGTGAGCTGAACGACGGAGGAATCATGCCTCACCACTCCTGCCCCGTAGACATCTACCTGGAGGTTTTTATCGATGCGAAAGAAGCGCACGTACCCGTCCCGCGAAAAGATCGCGGCCACGGCCACGTGCCCGGCCCGTTCCAGGCGGGCCTGGAAATTCTCATCCGTGCCGGAAGGCAGGGTCGCCTCCGCGCCCGATCCGGGGTGGCTGTGGAAATGACCGAGCAGCCTGTGCCCGAACTGTTCGAGCTTGATGAGCGCCCGGTGGGTAGCCACCTCGTCGCCCGTGACGCCCAGGATGCTGCGCTTCTGGTGCTCAAATTCGATTCTTTGGTTGAGCACATTAACGCCTGTGACAATCGAACCCGTGACGAAGAACAACTGCTCACGGGAATCGGCGGTGAGGGCATGGAAGCACTCGTGGAGGAAAAGCGAACTGACGGCGTAGCGGTTGATTCCGGCAGGCACCCGCGGCACGGTTTCACTGGCGATTCTTTGGAGGCTTTCCAGGAAGTCACCCACAAGCTGAATTTCCCGGAAGGCGTGGGCGGATTCTGCAAGCGATCCTGACCGCACCAGGGAAGAGAAATCGGCAATCAACTCCTCTCTGCGGGCAGTCAGGCTTTCGCGCTTGCTTTCCAGGTGAGGAACCGGCTGACTGTTCTTTCCCGGTTGTTGCATATGCACCCACCTCCGCCCTATCCGCGCCTGAGCGCCTGCGAAACCAAGCGTTCCAGGGTCATAATCCCCGTGCTTACATCAGCGGGTCGCTTGCCCATGTGGACCCGATACCAGCCCTTGTCGCGCTCTTGGAAGCAGACCCAGTGGGAATCTGATTTCAGCGCCTGGGGCGGCTCGTGGATATAAAACTCGAGGCGGCCGAGGCGTTCTTCGACGAAGCCGGGAAAAGATCCGCGCGGAGTCTGATAGCGCCCGCTGTAGCCTTTGCCCGTCCAAGTCCAGCCGGATTCCTGCCAGTAGGGAATCTGGCGGCGCTGCACCCGCTCGCACGGACGCCTCTGCGGGACCGTCCGTAAGGTAAACTCGCGCAGGTGGGCCGGAGCCGGGCGGGAACCCAAAACCCTGACTTTCATAGACCAACCTCCGCCTTCGTGCTCGCATAGAGCTTTTGGCCATCGTTGACCTTGTCGTAGACTGAATCGGCGTTTGCGAGAAACGGCTCGTTCGGTCCGCGGCTGAGCTGATAATCCCGCAGGCTGAGTTGGGTGAGAATGTCACCGGCTGAAGTGCCGGGCTGAATCTCCAGGTCCCGGATCTGGCCGGTCCCGGCGATCACGACTGAAACACGCTTCATAAGTTAGTTCCCCTCTCAAATCGAAATTAGGAAGACTTCTCTCCCCCTACAACTATTCAAGCAGGAGGGTGTAAGCCTGCCTCATAAAAAAGACCCAAGGATTCGGTCCTCGGGTCTAAAGGATTGTGCGGTCTACAGCTCGGGTGCGGGCACCACGTCAGTAAACCGTCCTAACTGAAAGGCAGGATCGCGCTCGACGGCTCCGCCTTCCGGCCCGCGCATGGCCTCAAGTTCGGACGCCAGAACCTGTCGCCACGCCTGGACCTCTCCGGTGACGTAGCCTGCGAGGCGGAAGTCCGTGCCTTCCGGCTCCCCTTCGGTAGCGTAGAACTCCCAGGCGGAGTCAGGCAGGAAAAAGCGCGCGTAGACGATAGGGTCATCGTCGGCTTCCTGGGCGAAGATCGGTGGTAATTCGTCACGGAGTTGATCGGTGAGAAGCGGCATAGGGTTTGCGTGCTGGGGCGTTTTTAGGTTGCCTCGAAGATCTTGCGGGCCTGCTCGAACTTTGAGAGTTGGTCGCGCTTGGCTTTCAGGTTCACTTCGATCTCGGCGATTTCGTGTTTCAGTTTCTCTTCCTGGTCCAAGACGATCTCCACCGGGGTCTTCTTCTTCCAGGGCTTGCGTTCCGGTTTTCCCGCAGGCGCTTTGCCGGGCTTGCCGGCGGGTTCACTTTTGGGTAGGGGCATAGTTTCCTCCTATGAGTTTTCTTTGGCTTACCACCCACTCCTCAAGTCGAGCGATGGCTTCGCGCTTGACCGGCAATTCCACGTGGGTGTAGGTGGAATGCACTTTGTTGCCGGATGAATGGCCCATGAGCGCCATGCGAACCTCCTGCATGACTCCGGCCTCCATCAGGCGGGTATTGAAGCTGTGCCGTAGGTCGTGGAAGCGAATATGCCGCAGGCCCGCGCGCCTGAGGGCCGACTTCCAAGAGCGTTTGATGATCCTCACAGGCGCTTCCTCATAGGCAAAGACCACGTTGTCCCGCGGCGATTTTCCGGCCAGAAGCTCAAAGAGTCGAGCCGTCAGCGGAATCTCGCGAGCCTCCCCTTCCGGGGTTTTCGAACGGGTCACGTAAAGCAGCCTGCGGTGGAGGTCAACGTCCTCCCAGAGTTGCCCGGTGATCTCGCCCCGGCGCATCCCCGTGTCGAGCGCGGCAACGGCCATCTCGCGCAGGTGCGGCGCGGCCGTGGCCAGGAGTTTTTCCTCCTCATCAAGCGAGAGTACTTGCCTGCGGGTGCGGCGTTCGCGCTCCAGCTTGATCCGCGCGATGGGGTTGGCCGGGATGAGCCGTTCGTCTTGCGCCCAATCCAGGATGCGGCGCAACACCGAAAGGTCCCGGTTGATGCTCGCGTCCTTGATCTTTGGGTTGCCCTGATGGCGCGCCTTGCGGAATTCGGCGGCCTGGGACTTAGTGATCCTGTAGGCGACCGTCTCACCGAAGAACGGCAGCAGGAACTTGAGGTGATACGCGTGGTGGGGCCGGGCGGCCCCGCTGGCCAAGAACTTGGCAGAGACTTCGGCGAAATTGGCGGTGGGATCGGCTTCGAGAATGTCGAAGCGGCGCGCGTTGGCTTCGGCGATGAGCTTGCGCTCGATAATCTGAGCCTGCCGCTCATTGCCGGTGCCCGTCGATTCCTCGTGGCGCACGCCGTCAACGTAGAAGTTCGTCCACCACTTGCGGCCCCGCTTGTAGAGGCTCACGGCAGCTTATGTTTCCTCCTCTCTTGTTGTCTTTCCACCCAAGCGACAATCTGGTTTTGATAGAAGACCAACTTGCCGCTGGCCCCGGACCGGAAGTGCGGCAAGCCCATGGGGACGAGCTTTTGCCTTACGGTCCAAGGCGAGAGGCCGAGGAGTCTTGCCACCTGGGGAAGCGTGAGCGGAGGACCTAACGGGCTGATCGGCATCACTCACCCCCGAAAAGGCGCGGGCAGCGGTACAGGCAGCCCTGCGGGCAGCACCCGAGGCAGTCTGCCCCAGGGGCTGCCCTAGGATGCGGCGTATAAGTCCAGCACTGGCATAGCATCCGAGGCGCGCTATTTCCGGCCAGTGTCAATGTGGGCGCTCCTTTTTGGGTTTGGCTTTGCCCCAGATGGTTTTGAAGAGACTGCGGATGAACGCCGGAATCTGGATATAGATGTACCAGAAGATGCCAAGCATGAGAATCAAAATCATGACTTGTCCTTGGAGCCTGGCATCATGCAGGAATTCTTGTATCGCCTGCGTAAGCAGAAACAGCGAGAGCAGGAGCAGCACGACGCCCGGCACATACGTCAGCAGCCACAGCGCCGCCCTGGCCCAGACCGGCAGCGGCGGCGCGGGCGTGGACAGGTCGCGCGAGCCGCACGTGGCGCAGACTTCAGCGGAACGCGGGTTGATGTGGCGCGACGGGCAGAGTTTCACGTCGTAACTTGCGCCGCAGAAGTTGCAGAAGAGCGGCTCGCCTGCCGTGATGCGGTGACATTGGTTGCAATAGCGCATAGGTTTTCAAATGAGTTTTTGCGGCTGATCGCCCGAAGGCCGCCACCAGACGGCCGCCCATAGGCCCTCTGCGTGAATGGCTTCGGGGGTCGTCAGATAGAAAATCTTCTGGGTTGCCCGGGCGATCTCCGCGCGCAGATGCTCCAGGCGGCGCGGGGTGGTCGTCACGACCAGCACCCCGAAGCGTGTTTGCGAGAAGAGTTTCGGAAATTCGCCCGACAACGCCAGTTGTAGATACTCGCGGGTTTTGCGTTGCCACACCGGCAGGCTTTCCGTGCCCAGATCCACCTCCAAAAACATCGGGCGGACCGCGCCGCGGAATTCCAGTTCAAAATACGCATCGGGAATCAACGGCACTGATGGCGCGAGGATTTCGCGGAAGCGCCGGAAGCGCAGGTACCGCACACTCTCCGGCAGGGGCCGGTAAGTCAGGGCGAGATAGACCGCGTTGATTTCCAGTTGGTGGCGGCAGAAGAGCAGCAACGGTTCGCCGGTTGCAGGTTGGTTTGATGAGCGGTTCTTACGATGGGCCAGGGCATATACTGCCTGGTTGCCGCCAATAAAAACCCGCTTAAGAAATCCTGCGCGCGTGAGCTTCAAGAGCCGCTCGTTCATCCGGGAAGTGGAGCGAATTCCGGTAACGACTTTGGTCTGCTCGCGGTCCACTACGTCCATCTGGTCGCCGAGTGCTTCCAGAAGCCTGCGGTCGCGCTCCTGCAACACCACCGTCTTTTTGTTATTCCCAGTCATGGAGCGTCTCCTGAGATTTGGGCGAGAGCAGCGATCTTCTGGCGCGAATCTCCCGCTCCACGTCAGCGCGCTTGCGGGCAAAGCGCGCTCGGCTGCGCAGCAGAAGATCGGAGTAATCGGCACGGGGTTTTTGCAGGTCTGATGCTTGCCCGCGGATCACGGGGAAATGGCCGCTTTTGATCACGAATTGCCTGGGTGGCAGGTTCTTTAGGAGTTCAGTTAGTGACCGGCCCCCACCGAACGCACTTGCGAATTTCTCGGCGTCGCTTGGCGAAACTTGGAAGATGACATGAGTGCCGATCGACAGCAGCGCGGCGCGCATTTGGGGCGAGTGTTGCTCAAGAAACTGGTTAGCCGTACAGACTGAAACTGCGAACTTGCGGGCTTCCGACAAGAGAATCTTGATGGTTTCTTCGAGCCCGGCAAGTGTCTGCAGTTCGTCGAGGTTGATGGTATAAGGCTTGCGGTTTTTACGCGCAAAGATGGAATTCTTGAGCTTGGAAACAAACAGGCTGACCACCGTGGCCGAATGCTCGCCCAGACGGCCCTTGTTGGAATCCAGCAAAATCCAGCAACCCCGGTCAAGCGCCTCCGGGACGGAAAACGTGGAGGCTTGCCCGAAGAGGTGGCGGAAATGCGGGTCTGAGGTCAGCGGGGTGATCTTGTTTAGGAGCGCATCGCGCGTGACCGCTTGCAAGCCTTCGCTGGCCCGGTTGTAGCGGGATTCAAAGTATTCCCGCACGTCGGGATTGCTGATTTTCTTAAGCTGCGCGGCCCGAAACCGGGCGTCGATGAGAACCGGGGCGGCTTCCAGCAGCGTGAGGCCGGCTTCGGAGAGCAGTTGAAACGTGTTGCTTGAAAGCTCGGCTGTCC
>JBDKSR010000073.1:0-27233 GCA_039680545.1 Bryobacteraceae bacterium
GGGCAGGAGCCGGGGATTCCATACTCAATTTGGGATACGGTACAGAGTGAACCCCCGCTGGAGGCGCTATCGTCCGCCGATGCGGTGATTCACCTCGCCGGAGAGCCGATATCCCAGATTTGGACGGCATCAGCCAAGCAGCGCATTTCGCAGAGCCGTGCGGAAGGTACGGAGCGGCTCGTCTCGGCCCTCTCGCGACTCTCTCACCGCCCCCAAGTGCTCATATGTGCCTCGGCCGTGGGGTATTACGGATCGCGCGGGGACGAAATCCTGTCCGAAGCATCAGCGCCGGGACAAGGCTTTCTGTCTGACGTATGCGTGGCATGGGAGGAACGCGCAATGAGCGCGGAAGCGCTTGGTATCCGCGTGGTGCGGCTGCGGACCGGTGTGGTCTTAGGCGGCGAGGGCGGTGCGCTGCCGCGTATGCTTCCTCAACTGCGTTGGTTTGCACCGGGCCGGCTGGGTTCCGGCAAGCAGTGGATGTCTTGGATTCATGCGGAAGATCTCGTTCACCTGATTTTGCACTGCATCGGGAGTGCGGAATTGCGTGGCGCCGTGAACGCCACGTCGCCGAATCCCGTCACCAACACCGAGTTTCAGAAGACGATCGCCATCGTCAGACGCGTGCCTTTCCTTTTCCCGGTTCCGGCCTTCGCGGTAAGGGCTTTGTTGGGCGAAATGTCGAGCATTGTGCTTGAAGGCCAGCGGGTGATGCCGAAGGCCGCGCTCGATGACGGCTTTGTCTTTCGTTTTCCGGATCTCGATCCGGCCTTGCGGAACCTGCTCGCGTAGTAAAATTCTGGCATGCGCTTCTTTGCGACTGCCATTTTTGTCACTCTCTTTCAATTCAGTGCGTTTGCCGCTCAAATAGACGCGGGATTCCGAAAGATCTCTCTGGAGGATCTACGCGACAAGATTGAGGGCGGCTGGGCCGGGCAGATGATCGGCGTTAGCTTCGGCGCGCCGACTGAGTTCCGGTCGAATGCTGCGATTTTCGAAGGCGCGCTCCCAAAGTGGACGCCCGATCGCGTCAATAACTCGATCAACCAGGACGACCTGTACGTCGATATGACCTTCGCCAAGGTCCTCGATGACAAGGGCCTCGACGCCACCACAGCAGACTTCGGTGCGATGTTCCGCGAAGCGAAGTACGGGCTCTGGCACGCCAATCTGGCCGCGCGCCGGGCGTTAAAACGCGGTGTTCCCGCGGAGCTTTCGGGCACCCCGAAGTACAACGTTCACGCCAACGACATCGATTTCCAAATCGAGGCAGACTTCATTGGCTTGATGGCCCCTGGCCTGCCGCAATCGTGCAACCGGATCGCCGAGCGCGCCGGCAAGGTCATGAATTACGGTGACGGCATCTACGGCGGTATGTTCGTCTCCGGCATGTATGCCGCGGCGTTCTTCGAGAATGATCCGCGCCGGATCGTTGAGGCCGGCCTGGCGACCATCCCGGCGAAGAGTCCGTACGGCCTGCTTATCGCTGATGTGCTCGCCTGGCACAAGCAGTATCCGAACGACTGGAAAAAGGTGTGGCGGCTCCTTGAAGAGAAGTGGGACCGGCGCGAACCTTGCCCCTCCGGCGCGCTCCGTGCATACAACATCGACGCCAAGCTGAACGGAGCTTACATCGCACTGGGACTGTTGTTCGGAGGCGGGGATTTCGGCAAGACAATCGAAATCTCGACCCGCGCCGGGCAGGATTCCGACTGCAACCCGTCGAGCGCGGCAGGCATCCTCGGCGTGGCACTCGGATTTAAACGCATCCCGGATGTGTGGAGGGGTGGGATTCCGGCCATCGCGGACCAGAAGTTTCGTTACACAGACTTCACCTTTCATACGATTGTGGCGAGCACAGAGAAGCGTGCCATCGCGCTCGTCGAGAAGACCGGAGGCAAGCTCGATGGAAGCACTCTGCTCGTGAAGACGCAGCGGCCGGTGGCGGCGAAGTTGGCTGTTTGGGACGATTACGGCAGCCCTGTCGAGCGCATTTCAGCCTCGGATCCGCGCTGGCAATGGAAGGGGGACTGGCAGGCCAAAGCGCCAGCCGTGACGTAGACGAGTTCTGAAAAAGGCGCCGAAGCGACCGTCCAATTCGAGGGAACCGGTGTCATCGTGGTTGGCCCGTACTTGCCGAATGGCGGCAATGCCAGCGTCTATCTGGATGGAAAGCTCGACAAGACGGTGGACGTGTTTTCCGATGAGGAGCGATCAAAGGGAGGCGAGTCGGTCTGGCACGCATTCGGCTTGAGGGCTGGAAAGCACACGATCAAGGTGGTCGTTCTCGGCGAACCTTACGCCGGCAGCAAGGGCAGCGACGTGGCTATTGATGACTTAGTGGTGTTCCGCTAAGTCACTGTGATAGCATGATATAGTTATGGGAATCCCGAATGTGAAGCGGTTCCGGCCTTACTGCCCGGAATGCAAGGAAGCCTTCACGTTGATGGCTGTCCTGCCTAAGGACGCAGACGTCGACGCTTATTTGAAGGACGTTGTCGCACGCCACGACCACAAGGCGTATCAGGAAGCCAAGCAATTGCACTTCAAAGTCCGCGTTGGTCAGCAGAAGCAGCGCAAGTCGAAGTAAAAGCTGGCTTTTTCTAATGTACGCGGGCCTTCAGAGTACGAAGCGCCCGCAATCCCTCTTGGGCTACCTTGACCTCCGGGTCTCGTGACAGGCGTTCGAGCGTGGACACGTCCTCGCTGTCGCCGCTCGCCGCGAGCACCTGAGCCAGGTAGATTTTCTCGTCATCCGTCCCCCGGACCGTGCATTCTCTGAGCACCGGCCGGACTTCGGGCTTTCGCGCAGTCTCAACCAGCAGCGCTCTTGCTTCTCCGGCGCGTGCGCTGGAATTGAGCGTGTCCACGAGATAGCGCATCGGGCTCAACTCGGAGACTTCCGTCTTCCCAAGCATCACAAGGGCAAATGCAGCCGAGATTCGCGGGGAGTTTTTCGTCTCGTCAGCCCACCGTTTCTCGACTGCCGGAAGATCCTGGGGATCGGCAATACGGCCGAGCCCTTCGAGCGAGGCTTCTCTCAGGTCGTCGTCCTTATCTTCCAGGTAGCGCAACAAGAGCGGGCGATTGGCCGGGTCGGGCAACATGGCGATCGATCGCAACGCCGCGCGACGAACCTCCTTACGGTCCGTGCGGCTCAATACTTCCCTCAATCTTGGGAGTGCGTCCTTGTTGTAAAGCAGACCCTGCGTCTCAACTGCCGCCACCTGAACCCGCTCGTCCAGATCCCGGAGCAAAAACGTCAATTGCGGGGCGACGCTGCGATCGCGGATTTTCTGGAACGCAATCAAGCCTTCGTAGATGACCTGGCTATCCTTGGTGGACTTGATCGCCTCGATCAGGTCGGGTGTTGCATCCTTCCCGCGCAGCACACCGATCGCTCGCGCCGCATTGGCGCGCGATTCCATGCTGGCTCCGCCGCGAGCCAACTTGCCGAGAGCGGCCACGATCTCGGGGCGCGGTTTCAGAAAGGGGTCGATTACTTGATCGTTCGTATCGGTGAATCTACCTTTGAGTTGCCTGCCGGTCCGGCGGAGAGTCGCCCCGAGACCGCTCTGCACATAACCGGGGAGATAGAAGTTCACAAGGCCGTCTGTGGCGCGGATCTGGACCTCAGGATCCGAATCTCGTGTTGCTTGAAGCAGAGGGTTGAGGCTTTTTTCCGTGTTGATCTCGACAATCGACTTGACCGCCTCAATGCGCACATCGAGGTCGGGGTCCGAGAGCAGCCTCTCCAGCCAGGGAAGTCCCTGCGTTCCCTGACTCGCCAGCGCGCGCGCAGCTTTTCGGCGCTCCTTCACATCCGGGCTCGCCGGATCTTGTGCGCAGAGACACGGGATCAGCAACGAGATGAGAACAGCGAACAGCACATGCGATCGCACCATACTCCCAAGGTATCTGGGGTGTCTGGGGCGCTGCAACAAGCTGCCGGCGGATTCTGCGGATCAGCGCACGAATTCCAGTTCGATTCGCCGCGGAAGAATACCCGCCTCGAAGCCCATATCGAGGAACTTCTGAGCCGCTTGGGGAATGAGCGTGCCGCAGTCGACCGTGTAGTGGTTTACGTACATGCCGACAAACTTTTCGGCAAGTCGCAGGTCCATGTCACGGGCGAACTGCAGTGCGTATTCGAGCGCCTCATCGTGGTGATCGAACGCGTACTGAATGCTCTCGCGCATCATGCGGCTACATTCGCTCTGCACTTCGCGGTCGAGCGAGCGAAGTAAAGCGTTGGCGCCGAGTGGAAGCGGGAGACCTGTCTTCTCCTTCCACCACACGCCGAGGTCGATCACGCCGTGCATGCCGCTGGTTGAGAATGTCAGCTGTCCCTCGTGGATCACAAGCCCCGCATCCACAGCATGATCGCTCACTGCGTCGAGGATGGAATCAAACGGAGTGACGACAGCCTCGAAATCCGGCTCGAAGAGTCTCATCGCCAGGTAGGCGCTTGTTTTGAGACCGGGCACGGCGATGCGCTTGCCTTTCAGTTCGTCGGGGGCCATGGTGTGAGCGGAGACCACCAACGGACCATAGCCGTCGCCCACGCTCGATCCACTCGTCATGAGTACGTACTTGTCCGCGATATATGGATACGCGTGGTAGGAAATCGCAGTAAGTTCGTAACAGCCGTCAGCGGCCTTCCGGTTCAGGCTCTCAATGTCTTCGAGAACGTGACGGAAATTCGCGATTCGGGAGCGGATCTTTCCCGTTGCAATCGCATAGAACATAAACGCATCGTCCGAATCCGGACTATGCGCACACACAATTTCTCGGCTTATAGAAGACTCCATATGAGATAAGGGCTTCCTTCAATCTTACCAGACAGATGCTCGGCGGCATTTTGTCCGGCGGTCCTTCTTGTCACCGGTTTGTATCCTTGATCCTGATGTTTCGAAATTCGACCTTCGTACCGTGACCCAGAAATCCGATGTGACCTGTCGTGCGTGCCAGACCGGGATGCCGCTTCAGAACCTCGGGTTCCTTCACGATGTCCAGGTCGGCGTCCGTGATGATCACGCCGTTCAACGTAACGCGGATGTGACGGCCATCCGCGATGACCTCTTCTTCGTTCCACTCACCCGCGGGCCGGAGATAGCCAGAACGGGCGGGGATCACGTCGTAGATAGACCCGTGGTGCTGAGTGGGCTTCAACCAGCCCTTGTAGCGCTCATGTCCCTCATCGATAATCTGGATTTCCATCCCCGCATAGGCAGCGTCGCCTTTGAGCGGCGCTCGGATTCCCAAACCGTTGTTCCCACCCGGCTCCATGCGGAACTCAAAACGGAGAACGAAATTCGAGTACTCCTTTTCCGTGAACAGATTGCCGCCGCCATCGGCCGGGCAGGTCAAAATCCCGTCCACAACCACGTAGCCTGGGCCGTGTCCGCCGACGAGCGTCCAGCCGTTCAATGTCTTGCCGTCGAACAGGGAAACGAAATCAGGCTCAGCAGCGGAGAGGACCACCGCCATCGCAATAAAGAGAGCCGCCAACCTTAGGACACGCATAAGGCTTTAGTCTACTGCATCGGCCGGGTTACTGGTGCCTGGGAAGACGCGGATACGCTCCGGCTGGAATGGGAGTACCGGGACGCTGCCCCTCACGCTCCCATGCCCCTCGCACGTTCTCCGGAAATTCCGGCATCAGGCGTTCGATTCTTGACTGAATTTCCGTCACGATCTTTGGATTTTCCGCCGCGACATCGTACGATTCGTCCGGATCGAGCACGACGTTGTACAACTCCGGCGGCAAGAGCCGAATGTTGACCCGGCCGCCCTCGGGTGCCGGGCTGTATGCCGCCGAATTGTGGCGGGCGACGTGCAACTTCCAGGGTCCAAAACGCGCGCACTGCAAATTGATGTTGTCGAACATGAGCAGGACCTCGCGCTCGACCTCCGGCTTGCGCCCGGAAATCAGGGGCCAGATGTTGATTCCGTGCAGGGGTTTCCGGGGGAGTGCCGCGCCGCAGAGCCCGGCCACGGTCGGCAGGATGTCCATCACCGATGCCACACCGGAACACTCGCGCCGGGCCGGAATACGCCCAGGGAACCGCGCCACGAACGGCACGCGTTGCCCTCCCTCCCAGGTCATGCCTTTGCGGCCGCGCAGTCTGCCAGAACTCCCCTGATACCACGGCCCATTGTCGGAGGAAAACATGACCAGTGTGTTGTCGTCCAGCTTGTGTTTCTTCAGCGCTGCGAGCACTTCACCGACGCTCCAGTCGATCTCTTCGATGACGTCTCCGTACAGTCCGAGGGGCGATTTTCCACGGACACGGCTTGATGCCGCCAGTGGGATGTGCGGATAGGTGTGCGCGAAATACAGGAAGAACGGCGAGTTCTGGGAGCGCTCGATGAAGCGGACCGCTTCGTCCGTGTAGCGCGGCGTCAGCGTCTCGAGTATTGCTGGCTCCTCAATGGCCTCCGTGTTACGGAGCAGGACCCGCGGCGTCATGTCGTTGCTGTAAGGGATGCCGAAATAGCTGTCGAATCCGCGGCTGGTTGGCAGGTAGGCGGGCAGATGCCCCAGGTGCCACTTGCCGACACACATCGTCCGGTAATTTCGTGCCTTCAGAACTTGCGCCATCGTCGTTTCTGACTCCGGCAGACCGGCGGTATCGCGCGGAAACAGCACGCGGGGGACGCCGGCGCTCACCGGATACCGGCCCGTCATAAGCGCGGCGCGGGACGGGGAACAAACCGGATTGCCGGAATAGAAATGGGTGAAGCGGATGCCCTCGCTCGCCATGCGATCCACATTCGGTGTCCGGATTCCGGATCCATAGCAACCGATGTCGCCGTAGCCGAGATCGTCGCAATAGATCATCACAACGTTGGGCGGCCTTGTAGCCGCTTCTGCCCTGATCCCGGCGATCGTTGCGGCGGTCGTCGCCAGAAACTCCCTACGGCCGAGAGGTCCTCTGGAAACCATAGCGAAGATCATATCAGAGGGTTTGGCCGGGCTCCGCTTCGATCCGTCTGATGCCACAGGCAGGTTCACGACTGGTGTAAACTAAAGCTTAGGTTGGAGGTGGGTCTTCTCGAGTTGCTGGCGAGTGCACTACCTGCCCGACAGCCTGCCGGGCTACGTTCTCAGACTGCCTTCTGCTGTCTTCTCTCTTCTATTCCCCGATGAGTGCCGTCTCTGTGGCGAACCCCTACAGGAAATCTCACGTGTTCCGGTTTGTTCCCGCTGTCTAAACCTGCCTGAGCCCCTTTCCGCGGACTACTTCTGCGCGAGTTGCCGGACACCGTTTCTTAACGCGTCTCCGCTCGATGAAAACGGATTGTGCGCACTTTGCCGGAACGGGTTGCGGGGCTTCGATGCGGCCTATAGCTACGGGGGATACGAGGGCGCCCTTCGGGAATTGATCCATCTCTTCAAGTACAACGGTGTTTACTCGCTTGCAAAACCGCTTGGCAAGCATCTTGCCGCGGCACTGCCTCGCGATGAGAGGTTCGACGCGGTAGTGCCCATGCCGCTCCATTGGTTACGGCGCTGGCGAAGAGGATTTAACCAGTCCGAGCTGCTGGCGCGGGAGATCGGCCGGCGGTTAGGGGTGCCCGTTGTTTGCGCCGTGCGACGGAAGCGATCGACAGAGTCGCAGGCGGGCTTATCGAATGCGAAACGGCGCGTGAATGTTGCCGGAGCCTTCGAGCCGAAGCGCGGCCGGCCACTCGAAGGCAAGAGGGTGTTGCTCATCGACGATGTGATGACCACCGGAGCCACGGCCGCCGCGTGCGCTGCTGCCGCCAAACTGGCTGGGGCGCGCTATGTCGCTCTTCTGGCGCTGGCTCGGACGGACAGGCGCTCATCGGCGCCGTCCGCGAATACGTCGATTCGGAAGAGCAGTCTCCCAAAGGAGAGGGAATGACGTTCAACGGGAGCCGTCTGCACAGGCCCGTGCTCGTGCTTAACGCAAGCTATGAGCCGGTCAACGTCTGTGCGGCGCGGCGGGCGATTGTACTGATTTTGAAGGGTGCAGCGACAGCGGAGGAACTCTCGCACGGGAATCTGCGATCAGCGTTCGACTCGTTCCGCCTGCCGTCAGTGATTCGGCTGCTCGAATATCGCCGCATCCCGCACCAAAGCCGCGCCCTCTCCCGGAAGAACATCCTGATGCGGGACCGTTACACGTGCCAGTACTGCCAGCGCGTGCTTCCATCATCGGAGTTGACACTCGACCACGTCATCCCGCGCTCGCGTGCAGGTGAGTCGGCCTGGGAAAACCTCGTAGCTTGTTGCCATCGTTGCAACAACAAGAAGGGAAGCCGGACGCCGGAAGAGGCAGGAATGAAACTCAGCCGCACACCACGGCCGTTCAGCCTGCACACAAGCCGACACCTCATGCGCATGATGGGCAAAGCGGACGATCAGTGGCGCAAGTACCTCTTCTATTGAGCTCCGCGCTTACTGGGTGACTGGCGGTTTGGCGGGCGGCGCCCCTGCCGGAGGCTCGGCAGCACCGGGCTTCTGATCCTTCTTCGCCGATGCCTTCACCGGGCTGATGATTACGTGGGCAAACCGTCCCTCAAGCCGGGGCTGGCCTTCCACCGAACCCCACTCGGCCAAGTCCTTCGTAAACCGCATCAGCAGATTCCTGCCGAGATCCACGTGCGCGATCTCACGGCCACGGAACTGGACGACGGCCTTTACGCGGTTCCCTTCCTTCAGGAAGCGGATCGCATGGTTCTTCTTGAAGTCGTAATCATGATCATCGGTGTTGGGCCGGAACTTGACCTCTTTCACCTGGATGACATGCTGCTTCTTCTTTGCTTCCTGCTGCTTCTTCTTCTGCTCGTATTGCCACTGGCCATAATCCATGGCCTTGGCGACGGGTGGAATGGCGGTCGGCGCCACCACAATCAGGTCAAGCCCGAGTTCCTGGGCACGTCGCAGTGCCTGTGGAGTCGGCATAACCTCAACCGAACCGTCGGGAAAAACAGCACGGACCTCGCGGGCGCGAATCGCCTCGTTAACGTTTTCTCTGATTCTCGGGCGGCGCGGAACAAACGGTCTGCGTGGAATCATCTATGTTTTTTGTCAGAATGGGAGCCTTGTGCATCCCATGTTCAACCTATCAAAGCACAAAATCGGCCGGGATTCCAGAGCCCCCCGTTTCCACGGCACATCTCCGGTCCAGCCGTTACACTCCTCTTGCATGAAGGAGCCATCTATGGCCAACTGTGAAGAATGGTCGTAAACAGACTCTTGACGCCCCTTATTATAGCGACCTGCTGGGCGATGTCCGCGCTCGGCAGCCCGCGGACACTGCGCCTGGATTACTTCCATACGGGTAACGCGAACGAGGAGAGCTTTGCGCTCGAAAGCCTTGTGCTCGAAGGGCAATGGCCCGGCCGTCCGGACTGCGCCATCGACAAGACCGGACTCGGCAAGTACCTCTTTGAAGTACGGGATGCTGCGACAGATCGGCTCCTTTACTCCCTTGGTTTCGCGAGCATTTACGGGGAGTGGGAGACCACGCCCGAAGCGAAAACGAAACGCCAAACCTTCCACGAGTCGCTTCGTTTTCCGCGTCCCTCTGGCGCCGTTCGCGTGGTGGTTAAGAAGCGCGGACCGCGCAATGAGTGGGTCGAAAAGTGGTCGATTCCCATCAATCCAGGCGGCGTCATCAAGGAGAGTGCCGGCTTGTCCGCGAAGGCACGCGTCTGGGCTGTGATCAAAAACGGAGAGCCCGCGAACAAGGTCGACGTGCTGCTCTTAGGCGACGGGTACACTGCGGCCGAAATGAGCAAATGGCACAGCGATGCCCGGCACATCGCGAGTTTGTTGTTCGCTCAGTCGCCGTTCAAGGAACGGCGGGCTGATTTCAACGTCTGGGCGATCGATACGCCAGCCGCCAAGAGTGGGGTGTCGCGTCCATCCGAGGGAATCCGGGTCGAGTCGCCGATCGGCGCGTCCTATGACGCGTTTGACTCGGAACGATACGTCCTGGTGTTCGACAACAAGCGATTACGTGAAATTGCGTCGGCCGCTCCTTACGAGTTCATGGGCATCGTCGTGAACGACCGCAAGTACGGAGGGGGTGGTATTCACAACCTTTACGCCACCACAGCCGCAGATAACGCCTTCACGCCATATATCTTCGTGCACGAATTCGGCCATCATCTTGCCGGTCTTGCCGATGAATATTACACCTCCGACGTAGCCTATGAGAAAACATCCGCCCGCCCCGAACCCTGGGAGCCTAATGTCACGGCGGACCCCAAGGCATCCAAATGGCACGACCTGCTGACTCCCGGGGCACCGCTGCCTACCCCGTGGTCCAAGGCGCGCTTTGAAGCGATGCAAAAGGATATACAGGAGAAACGACAGGCGATCCGCGCGGAGAAGCGTCCCGAGCAGGAAATGGAGGCGCTGTTTCGTAAGGAACGCGATGCGCTCACCAAGCTCCTAAGGTCGGAACGCTATGCCCGTAGTGTGGGCACGTTCGAAGGCGCAAATTACGAGGTCACGGGCTACTACCGCCCGCAGGTGGACTGCACGATGTTCTCACGCAATTCGGTAGGGTTCTGCGCCGTCTGCCGGCGTGCCATCGAACGCGTCATCGACGTCTACACAGGTCACCAGGCAAGCAGAAGGTACGTGCAGCCGGGCCGATCCAGGGAATAATCCCTTTTCCTCAGTTTGATGAATGCTGACGCCCAGGTTGGGCTCGGTCACAGCCTACGCAGTGCCTCGGGCTTTGATGCGATCGGCGGTAAACACCGACGCAATCGGGTCCGCCTGCACGTCCGTAAACCCAAGAGCCTGCTGTAACAGAAGCACCACAACGCCGGTTGCCCGCCGGTCAGCTTGATTAAGCACAAACGCTAACCGCAACTAGATCAGTAACTTCCGGCGGAACGGAAGGATAATTCTCAACTGAGCTTTCCTTTTGAGTTGCAGCACATCAGCAGAGATGGCTGTTCTGCACCAAGTTAAGAGCGTTTTCTCCTATAAACTCAATAGATGCGATCAAAACAAGATCATAAAAATTCAGAAAATATCATCACAGAGTTGATTTATTCGAAAATATATGATAAAAGTCAGATTATTGGAAGTGGAATGTGAGACAGTAGACGTTGCGATGACACTTCTGATCCTAATCACCTAAAGCGATGCTGCAACACCAGAGACACCGCCGCATTCTCGACTTGGTCAGAAGCCGCAAGACTTGTACTATCGACGAGTTACGCGAAGAATTGGGTATTTCCGCAATCACACTCTATCGTGATCTTCGCAAACTAGCCGACGACAGTCTTATCCAGCGTGTACACGGGGGAGTCACCCTGCGGAAGTCCAGCCCGGCCTCCTGGCGGTTCCCGGACCGCCTGAGCGCCAACACTCCTGCAAAGGAGCGAATCGCACAGGAAGCGGCCAAAGCCGTCCGTGAAGAAAGCGGCATCTTCATCGATGCCTCCTCTACTACGTATTTTTTTGCTCGCCAGTTGGCTCAGCGGGAGCTGTCCAAACTCACGCTCGTGACAACGTCACCCGGGGTACCGTTGCTGTTTGAGGCCTGCCCGCAGATCCGTACCATCTCGACCGGCGGAGAGTTGCATCAGAACCTCAATACTTACGGTGGGCCAATCACCATGCGCGTGCTCGAGGAGATGAATTTCGACGCGGCGTACGTCTCGTGTGCCGGATTCAGCCTGACGCACGGCGCCACGACTGACTCGCCGGTCCTCGTGGAAGTGCTGCGAGGAGTCGCGGCGAGGTCACGCGAGGTGGTGCTGCTTGTCGATAGCTCGAAATTCACTCGCCTGGCCATGATGACTAGTCTCCGCGCCAATGAGATAACCCGCATCGTTACCGATGACCAGGTACCGGAAGATTTATTGCGGCGTATGCGTGATGCCGGCATTGAAGTCATTGTTGCGGGTGAAGATAGTCCGGCGGGCTCAGCAAACGGCGATTCGGCTATTGCGGCGTCCACGAAACAGGCCTCCAATGGCAACGACTGAGCCGCACCTTCCGGGAAGATCGATGAACGAACACCTCGACGTCGTGATGCTGGGGTTTTGTTCCTGGGATTACCTAGGCGTTGTGCCCCGAATTCCACTTGATGACAAAGTGCGAATGGCAGGGTATCTGGAGCAGGGCGGAGGTCCTGCGGCGACTGCTGCGGTCGCGTCAGCGCGGCTCGGTGCCCGCACCGGGTTCGCCTCGGTTGTGGGCGATGACGCACGCGGGCATTTGATCCTCGAAGAATTCGAACACGAAGGCGTTGACACCGCGGCCTGCGAGGTTCAGCCCGGGGCTGTTTCACCCGCGGGTTTCTGCTGGGTCGACCAGCCCACCGGCCAGCGCAGTATCGCGTGGTATCCCGGCACGACTGTCGACCTGTCTCCGGCTGCCGAGCCGGATCGCTTGCTGCGAGGTGCAAAGGTTCTCCATCTGGATGGGCACTTCCCATCGGCGGCCATGGTCGTGACCGACCGGGTACGGGCATCAGGCGGTATCGTCTCGCTCGATGCGGGCACTTACCGCGAGCACATGCTCCAGTTAATCGACCTCAGCCACGTGGTGATCGCCTCTGAGGGATTCGCCCGCGACATGATCGGGCGGGATGATCCCGAAGCTGCAATACAGGCGATCGCTGCGCGCGGTCCGGGCATCGCGATGGTAACCATGGGCTCGCGCGGTGTGGTGTGTCTCACTTCCGGGCAGGTGCTGCGGCGTCCGGCGTTCACGGTCGACGCGGTGGATACGACCGGCGCCGGCGATGTCTTTCACGGAGCCTTCTGCGTCGGCCTGCTGGAGGGCTGGGATGTGGAGCGATCCATCGAGTTCGCCAGTGCCGCTGCTGCCCTGAAGTGTACATGTTTAGGAGGGCGCACCGGCATCCCCCGGCGCTCCGAAGTCCTGAGATTCCTGGATTCGAAGAGGAATTCAAAATGAAGAAACTGCGTGTCGGATATGCCTGTCTCGCCCGGTTGAACTTCGATGGCGAATACGCCGAGCAGATCCGTCAACGGTCGATTCAGTGCCTGTCTGCGATGGGAGTCGAACTGGTGCATGGCCCCGGATTGACAGTCACGGAGGAGGACGGCCAAGAGCTGGCCGAGCGTTTCCGGAGAGAAGGTGTAGACCTCGCGCTGATCCAGTACGGCACGTTTGCGCTGGGGTCATTGTTGCCTCTGATGGCCCAGCGGTTACCGATCCCGCTGGTCTTGTGGGGAGTCCCGGAGCCATCATTCGGAGGCGGTAAGCTCCGTTTGAACTCCCTTTGCGGCATCAGTATGAATGCCCACGCTCTCATGCGCCTGGGCCGGACGTACGACTACATCTTCCGAATTCCGGAGGAGGCAGGACCGGAGTTGGAACGCATTTTCCGGGTTGTGAACTGTATTCGCAGTCTGCAACAGGTCCGGCTGGGTTTGGTGGGCTACCGTGTCCCCGGTTTCTTCTCGTCGTCCTGCGATGAGTTCGAACTGCGACAGAAGCTCGGTGTTGAGATCCATCACGTCACCCTGACGGAGATCTACGACGCGGCAAACGGGGCCGATCCTAGTGCCCGCCAGCGTGAAATTGAAGCGATTCGAGCAGGAGCGACGTCGATCGAGGTCGATGACGTTGAGCTCGATAAGGCTGCCGCACTCTATGTCGGCTTCCGGACAGTTGTTGAGCGGTACAGGCTGGGAGCACTGGCAGTCAAATGCTGGCCGGAGTTTGCGGACGCGTACGGAATCGCCGCCTGCTCTGCCATCGGGCGCCTGAATCAGGAAGGGATATTCGCCAGTTGCGAAGGCGATGTGTACGGTGCAGTATCCATGCTCATTGAGCACCATCTGAGTGGCGTTACCCCGATGTTCGCTGATTTTGTAGCGATTGACGAGGCTGCGAATACCGGGCTCGGCTGGCATTGCGGAGCGGCGCCGGTCAGCTTGGCGGCGAGCGACGCGGTAGTCAAAATCTGTAAGCACCCGACCGTCGGCGGCGGTGGGAAGAAAGGCGTAGCAGGAGAGTTCCAGCTTCGCGATGAGGGTCCGGTCACGATGACCCGTCTGGGAGTGGGGCCGAACGGGCTACGACTGTTCTTCGCCGGCGGAGAGGCGGTCAAAACTGGAAAGATCCTGTGCGGCAATACCCTCGCGGTACGGTTTGATATGCCGGTGCGGCAGTTGCTGGACCTCATCATGAGGGAAGGTGTGGAGCATCACTTTGCGATGATTCATGCCGACATCCGCGCGGAGCTCCGCGCCTTGGCGCGTTGGCTCCAACTTCCGACCGTAGACGTGGATGGACGCCAGAATTGACGAAGAGAACGATCAAATGACATACAAACACGCGTGGACACCGGCTTCTGGATGGAGCCACATTGTCAGACCCGGTGATGCCGGGCTGAAACAAATTGGTTTCGGCATACTTCGGTTGCAGGCTGGAGGGGAATACCACATAGCCTCTAGTGATCAGGAGAACGCGCTCGTGTTCCTGAGCGGAGCGGGGTCCGTTCAAGGCGATGGATTCTCGTTCGATTCGGTTGGCGGGCGTGCGGACGTCTTTTCCGGAAAACCCGCGACGGTTTATCTGCCGGCCCGAACTGGCTATACCGTCAAGGCGGGTAGTGATCTGGAGGTAGCAGTCTGTACAGCGCCCTCAGATCGCGCCGGCGAGCCACGATTGATCCGGCCCGAAGATGTGAAAGAAGTCTCGATTGGCAAAGATAACTGGCAACGGCGCGCCTTCATGATGGTGGACGATCGCGTCCCGGCACAGTATCTGTTCATCGGAGAGGCAATCGTCCCTCCAGGCAACTGGTCGAGTTTTCCGCCACACCGGCACGACGTGGATGCGCTCCCGGACGAAGTCGACATGGAAGAGATTTATTTCTTCCGTTTCAATCCTCTTGGGGGCTTTGGCATCCAGAAGATTTACACCGACGATCGTTCGGTCGACGAAACCATCACCGTGACCGAGAATGACACGGTCCTGATTCCGCAGGGCTACCATCCCGTGGTCAGTGCGCCTGGTTACTCCATGTACTACCTGTGGGTGATGGCCGGCGTCAACCGGCGATTCCTGCAGAGGCTTGAGCCAGCGCACCGCTGGGTAATGCAGTCCTGATAAAGGGAATCGGCTCATGGACCTGCTCCTCGGCATTGATGTCGGCACCAGCGGCTGCAAGATCACCGCGATCGATCGCGATGGCCGTATTGTCGACGAGGCCTTTGGCGAATACGAAACTCTTCGTCCCCACCCTGGATGGACGGAGCAGCACGCGCCGGAATGGTGCCGGGTGGGTTGCGATCTGTTGAAGGCAATGTTCGCCCGGGGACGGGTCCGGCCGACCGACATTGTGGCACTGGCTGTCGATGGGTCCACGCACAATGCTGTGCTTGCCGACGCCAACTTCAACCCGTTGCGGCCGGTTATCATGTGGACCGACCAGCGCAGCGTTGCCGAGGCCGCGAGCCTGGAACGCGAACTGGGCGAACAAATCTTCCATACGACGTACCAGAAGCCTTCTCCCACCTGGACGCTGCCGCAGTTTCTATGGGTGCGGAAGCACGAACCGGACGTGCTCGATCGCACCAGGCACGTTCTGTTCACGAAGGACTACGTTCGCTGGTTTCTCACGGGAACCTGGGAGACAGATCACATCGAGGCGCAGGGCAGTCTCTTCTATGACGTGCACCAGCGCACCTGGTCGGAAGAATTGTCCAGGCAGGTGGGTTTGCAGACCTCCTGCCTGCCGCCCCTGGTCGATCCCACGACTGTTGTGGGCGCGGTTACGGACGCTGCCGCTGCGGCGACCGGCCTGCGGGCGGGTACTCCAGTAATCGCAGGCTGCCCCGACTCCGCAGTAGAAGACTACGCGGCCGGCGCCATTAGACCGGGTCAGATGATCCTCAAGCTTGCCACCGCGGGCAACGTGAATGTAATGACGGACGAACCGCACCCGCATCCGCGCACACTTACGTATTCGCACGTGATCCCGGGACTGTGGTACACCGTGGTCGCCACCAACACGGCAGCTTCCGCCGAGCGCTGGTTCCGTGATCTGTTCTGCGGGGAGGAAGTGGCGCGGGCGCAGCAGCAACAGCGCAGCGTCTACGCTCTCATGCACGAGATGGCGGCTGCAGTGCCGGCGGGTGCGGAAGGGCTTTTCTTTCACCCCTACCTGTTAGGCGAACGGGCTCCGTATTGGGACGCCAATTTGCGCGGGAGTTTCGTCGGCGCGAGCATGCGGCACACTAAGGCGCATTTCCTGCGCGCACTGCTGGAAGGCGTTATTTATTCGCTGCGCGACTGCTTCCGCACGGTGTGCGAAATCGGCCTTCCAGTAGACGAAATCCGTCTAATCGGTGGGGGCGCCCGAAGCACGTTATGGAGCCAGATTGCTGCTGATGTGTTTGCGCGGCCGATTGTGCGCACGGCGGGCTGCGATGCGTCATTTGGCGCGGCGTTGCTGGCGGGTGTGGGTGTGGGCATGTTTGCTTCGGCCTCCGACGCCGTCCGCCGTTGTACGCGCGTTCGCGACATTCTGCAACCCGACCCGCGTACCGCCGAGTTATATGCGAGCTTGTTTCCCCTGTATTGCCGCATCCATGACGGTTTGGCCGCCACCTACACCGAGGTGAGCCGGATTTTGGATCGAGACAAAGGATGAAGATGCCTCTACGTGCTGGAAGTTACATGAGAGAGATGGTTTTCAGCGAGTTGGCCGATGTGGTCGGAGTGGACAACGTTTCAACCCGCGAAGCCGACCGGATCGCCTATTCGTGTGATTACTATTGGGTTTCGGAACTATGGGCCGATCGTGGGTGTGACAGCCCTACGGCTGACTTCATCGTCCATCCCTCTACCACCGAACAGGTCTCGCGCCTTTGTAAGATCGCCAACCACTACAAACTGCCGCTGACCGTCTGGGGCGGTGGATCGGGATCTCAGGGCGGAGCCCTGCCGATCCACGGCGGGATCATCCTGGACACGAAGAAGCTCAACCGCATTCTCGAGATCGACCGCACTGCCCTCACCGTCACCGCGGAGACCGGCATCATCATGCAGCACCTCCAATGGGCGCTCGAAAAGGAGGGTTTTTCAACGATGCATGAGCCGGCCTCGATTGGATGCGCCACGCTTGGCGGATTCATCGCGCATCGAGGAACCGGGGTTCTGTCCACCAAGTACGGAAAGATCGAGGACATGGTCATGTCGATGCAGGTGGTGCTGCCGGACGGCACTATCATCGACACGCTTCCCGTGCCTCGCCACGCCTCGGGACCCGATCTGAACCAACTATTTCTCGGGTCGGAAGGAACACTTGGCGTTGTCACTCGTGCGAAGCTGAAGATCCATCCCTTGCCGGAAGAGAGGCGTTTCCACGCATTTCTGTTCCCTGACCTGCACGCCGGTATGGAGGCCGGCCGTCAGATTATGACGCGCAGGTTGCGCCCGTCAGTGATGCGCCTTTATGACCAGGCAGAGACGCGGAGGTTGATCCAGCGTGTTCTAGGTATTCAGAAGGACGGATCGTACCTGGTCTTCGGTTTCGATGGCGACAAGGACATCGTGAACCTGGAAATGGAGAAGGCGCTGGCCATCTGCCGCGCCCAACCCCACGAAGATTTGGGCCGCGAACCCGGGGAGAGCTGGTGGAATCATCGCTATGACTTCTTCTTCCCCAACCACATGTTCCGTTTGCCCCAAGCGTTCGGCACGCTCGACACCGTCGCGACCTTTTCCAATATCAAGAACGTCTATTGGGCGATGAAGCGAGTGGTGGAGGAACATTTCCCCGAAGCCCGCTACATAGGCCACTTCTCGCACTGGTACGAATGGGGCTGCATGCTCTATGCCCGTTTCATCATTGAGCAGGCGCCCTCTGATCCGCACGAGGCGGTGGTGCTGTACAACCGCATCTGGGACATGTGCCTGCGTGCAGCGATGAAGGAAGGGGGAGTGCTCAACGAGCACCATGGAATCGGCCTGAAGCTGGGCCGGTTGATGCCGGAACTCCACGGTCCGGCCTTCACCGTCATGGAAAAGATCAAGAACGCCCTCGACCCGAACAACATCATGAACCCCGGAAAGATGGGTTTTGAAGACCGTTAACGATCTGGATAATCTCATGTTCACTGAGTCACAAGCTGGAACTATCGACGCCTGCCGTTTCTGTTTCATGTGCCGGCACGTGTGCACGCTCGGCGTAACCACTGGAAACGAATCCGACACGCCCCGTGGCAAGGGACTTATCCTTTCAAGGATTCTTCAGCAGTACACCGGCTGGAACGCCGATCTTGTGGAGAGTATGTACCGCTGCTGCCTCTGTGGCATGTGCCACGCGTGGTGTGTGGGCGGCTACGATATGCCGTCGGCAGTGCTCGCGGCGCGGCGTGACATCGTCGAGAAAGGCCTGGAGCCGGCAGCCGCGCGTCAAATCCGCGGCAACATTGAGAAGACCGGAAACCCATTTGGCCTGCCGGCCGGGGACCGCTTTGCCCGTGTCACTTGTCCTCGACCGCCCAAGAAGGATGCGAGCGTTGTCTATTACGTGGGCTGTGACACGGCTTACCATCAACCGGAAATCGCCAACGCTTTCATCGCGGTGTTGCAGCGTGCCGGGGTGGATTTCAAACTCCTGCCGGAAGAGACTTCAACCGGGAAGCCACTGACCGTTCTTGGCTACGCCGATGCCGCGCGACAAATCGCGGAGAAATTAGCGGAGAGCATTCGGAAAACCGGCTGCACCGTGCTGGTAACCACTTGTCCCGCTTCCTACGATGCCTTCCTGAAGGATTACTCCGGGTTGCTCGACGGAATTGAGATTCTGCACGCCACTGAGTATGCTGCCCGCCTGATCAAAGAAGGCCGCCTCAAGCCATCGAAAGCTTATCCGGCCGCCATCACGCCGCACGACAGTGACTTTCTCGGACGCTACAACGGCATTTATGATCCGATCCGTGGCATTCTGCAGTCCATTCAGGGAGTGGAGGTGCGTGAAATGTCCTGGACTCGTGATAAGGCCCATTCCTGCGGTGAGTCTGCCGGCGTTTTCAGCACGCTCCATCCGGAACTTGGCCTGATGCTGGCCGCACGCTTGGTCGACGAGGCGAAACATACGGGCGCCTGCGTGCTGGCCACGACCTGCCCCGTAACAAAGCGGACGCTGGCCGCGGCGAAGCCGGACGGGATCGAAGTCCGCGACGTGATAGAGATCCTGGCTGAGACTCTCTAAGGAGAACATTGGATCCATGCCCCTGGTATCTCTGAAGCCGATGCTGACGGCGGCACGCGAACAGCACTACGCGGTGCCGGCCATCAATGTAGGGAACTACGAGACAGTGTGCGCTGTTTTCGAGGCCGCCGAACGAGAGCGCTCGCCCGTGATCATACAGATCTTCAAGCGCCTTGTGGACCAGGGGGATGCGACTCGCCTGGCTCCCCTCATCCGAGCTATGGCTGACCGGGCCTCGGTGCCGGTAGCACTGCATCTGGATCACGGCGCGACCATCGCCCAAGTGATGCAAACGCTGCGGGCGGGGTTCTCATCCGTCATGATCGACGCCTCAACGTTGCCCCTCGCTGATAACGTTGCGACCGTACGAAAAGTAGTGGAAATCGCGCACTCGCTTGATGTTGCGGTGGAAGCAGAATTGGGGCATGTCCCTGCTGCTACGAGCGATCAAATCGAAGCTGGACTGACCGATCCGGGCGAGGCGGCCGGCTTCGTTCGCGACACCGGTGTCGACGCGCTGGCAGTCGCCATCGGTACCGCGCACGGGATGTACAAGAAGACGCCGGTACTGGATTTTGACCGTTTGGAGAAAATCGCACGCGTCGTCGACGTCCCGCTCGTCTTGCATGGCGGGTCGTGTACGCCGGCCGACGCATTGCGCCGTTCGATTGAGTTGGGCGTCACCAAGATCAACGTTGCCACCGAGTACCAGAATCTCTTTCTGGAGGCAACAAAGACCGAACTGGAGCGGTTGAACGGGCAATTTGTGCCTGTCGACCTGTTTATGAAGCCTGTTTCTGCACAATTGGTGGAGTTTGTGCGGGCGCGAATTCAATTGTTCGGTTCGAGCGGCCGCGCATGACGAAAGGAATAACGCAATGGCCAAGCCGAGGCTTCGGGTCGCCCTGATCGGCCACGGTTTCATGGGGCGGGTGCACTCCAATGCATACCGGCAGGCGCCGCATTTCTTCGATCTTCCTTACGAAATCGATTGCCGCGTGATCTGTGGGCGTAATCGTGAAACACTCGCGCAGACTGCCGCCACGTGGGGATGGGAAGAGACCGCTACCGACTGGGAGACAGTCGCAGCTCGTCCGGATATAGACCTCGTAGATGTGGCGACGCCCAATGTACTCCACGCTCCCGTGGCGATCGCGGCCGCAGCGGCGGGGAAGATGGTGCTATGCGAGAAACCGCTCGCCATATCGCTCGCCGAGGCAGTTCGAATGCGGGACGCGGTTGCCGGCGTCCCCAACATGGTCTGGTTCAACTACCGCCGCGTCCCGGCAGTGGCTTTCGCGCAGAGACTGATTGCGGAGGGCCGGCTCGGAAAAATCTACCAATACCGCGCCACATATTTGCAGGAGTGGGGACCGGATCGCTCCCGTGTCGGCAACTGGAAGACCCAGAAGGCACAGGCGGGTAACGGCGTGCTGGGCGACCTGGGGTCACACCTGGTGGATCTCGCGATGTGGATCAACGGACCTATCAATGCCGTCTCCGCGTTGCTTCATACCTACTCGGGTGATCGCGACGTGGACGACACCGCTCTGTTCCTTGCACGTTTTGCCAACGGGAGTGTCGGAACCTTCGAGGCTTCACGTTACGCCACCGGCTGCCGCAATCGTAACGCATTCGAGATCCATGGTGAGCGTGGAATGCTCAGGTTCGATCTCGAGAACCTCAACCACCTCGATTTTCTCGATACCAATGATGCGAGCGAAGTGCGAGGCCCCCGCCACCTGCTCGTGACCGGCTACGAACATCCTTATGCAGGGCACTTCTGGAAGCCGGGACACGTGATCGGATACGAACACACGTTCATTGCGGCATTGTCCGATTTTCTGACTGCGGCTGCTCGCGGCGAGACGGCCCACCCGGATTTCACTGATGCGCTGCATACCCAGGTCGTGCTGGATGCTGTCGAGCGATCGGCTGCGGAACATGCCTGGCGCGAGATTACCCCGACGGAGATGGCCTGACAATGATCCGGTTTGGTATCGATCTATTCAGCTTGCGGTCCCAGAGCTGGAGTGCGTTCGAATACTTGCGCTACTGCGCGTCACAGGACGTACAAGTGGTGCATTTTTCTGAGCCACGATTTCTCGGGCCACTTGATGAATCACACCTGCGGGCGGTCCGTGCTGAGGCCACGCGGCTCGGCATAGGGATCGAGATCGGAATGTTGTCGATCTGTCCGACCTCGAAGCTGTTCGATGCCAGGCAGGGCAGTGCTGAGGAACAGCTGATCCGGATGATCCGGGCGGCGAAGGTGATAGGGTCGCCGATCGTGCGCGCCGTGTTGGGTAATCGCTTCGACCGCCGAGGCGACGTGCCGATGGAGGTTCATATCGAGAACACTGTGCGGGTGCTGCGCGGTGTTCGAGACGTGGCCCTGAGGGAGGGCATCCGGATCGCTATCGAGAACCACGCGGGCGACTTGCGGGCATGTGAACTACGATCGCTGGTAGAAGCAGCGGGCACAGACTTTGTCGGTGTGTGTCTCGATAGTGGCAATTTGCCGCTCACGTTCGATTTGCCCATGGCCGCGTTGGAACTGCTCGCCCCGTATATCGTGACCACGCACGTTCGGGACGCTCGCATCTGGTGCACGGAAGCGGGTGCCGCCATCGCCTGGGTGCGAGGCGGCGAAGGAAACATCGGGCTGGAAGCGTTTCTGCGCCGGTTGCGGGAATTGAAGCCCGAATGCCCGCTGCAGCTCGAGACAATTGTGATTGAGCCGCGCACACTCGATTTCCGCCTGCCCGGGTTCTGGAACGCTTTCCCGGCGTTACCGGCCGCGGAATTCATGCAGTATCTGCAAGTTGCCGAGCAAGGGGTTCCAATTGCCGCAACCGGTGATGTTGCGGAACGGTCTGCCGATCGCGAACGGCATGATTCTGAAGCGAGCCTCCGCTACTGTCGCGAAATACTTTCTACACAGGAGTCAGTCTGATGCAGAGCAATCAAAGTGTATCCAGAAGGTTGTTTCTGAAAGGGTCCGCTGTCGCTTCGGCGGGTGCCGGGACAGCGTTCACGATCATCAAGCCCGAATTGGTCCGTGGCGCTGGTGATGAGCGGCTCAGGGTCGGGCTCATTGGCTGTGGCCGCCGCGGCACACAGGCGGCGCAGCAGCACCTGTTCGGCAACGAAAACGTGGAACTCGTGGCCATGGGCGATCTCTTTGAGGACCAGCTCGAAAGATCCCTCAGGGACCTGCGGGAAAACAAGACGTATCCGGTGGCTGAGAAGGTGAAAGTCGATCCGGAGCATCACTTCATCGGTTTCGACGCCTACAAGAAGGTGCTGGCTTCCGATATAGACGTTGTCATTCTCGCGGCGCCTCCTGGATACCGTCCGATGCACTTCGAAGCGGCGGTGGCGGCACGAAAGCACATCTTTGCGGAAAAACCTTTTGGAACCGACCCCACCGGGGTACGTCGCATTATGGCTGCCACCCGGAAAGCGCAGGAACTGAAGCTTACCGTGGTGAGTGGCGCGCAGCGGCGCAACGACCCAACTTACCTGCAGACATTGCAGAAGGTGCGTGACGGAGCCATCGGCGATATCGCCGCCTGCTATGCGAACTGGGTCGGTGCGGCTCCGAGCTTGGTGGTGCAGAAGCCTCGCAATCCAAAATGGGGGGACATGACGTACCAGCATCGGAGCTGGTATCCGTACCTGTGGATCTGTGGTGACCATGTGGTTGAGCAGCATCTGCACAACATCGACGTCTGCAATTGGTTCATGGGAACTCACCCGGTCGAAGTGGTCGCCTCGGGCGGGGTGGCGTGGCGACCGCGCATGGAGATGTACGGTCACATCTACGACCACTTCAGTTCGGACTTTGTCTATGCCAACGGGGTGCACCTGTGCAGCCATTGCCGACAGTATCCGGCTGGCAGTGCCACGGTCATTGGAGAATTGATTGTCGGCACGAAGGGAAAGACGAACTGCAAGGACATGGGGCAGCGGATCCCGGGGGAAATCGGGAACGCTTACGTGCAGGAGCACATCGCACTGGTTAAGTCGATTCTCGGCACGGGACCGTACATCAACGACGGCATGACAGTGGCGGAAAGCACGCTGACCTGCATCATGGCTCGCGAATCAGCCTATTCAGGACAAAAGATCACGTGGGACATGATCATGAACTCGAAACAGGATCTGCAGCCGAAAGAGTTCGGTTACGACCTGAAGATGGAAGTCCCACCCCTGCCAGCGCCCGGCCTGTATAAGTTCATCTAATGAATTCCCGCCGGCGGTGTATCGCCACAAACCAGCGCCGCCGGCGTTCAATTCCGCGAAACCAGCCCCGTCAGGAACACGTCCGATAGGAGGTTCTCACCTGCGGGACGCCAAAGCACGCCAAAGCGCGCCACGGAGTTAAATCCCGTTTTGGCGTACATTTACGCTTTTACAGCACCTTTCGGTGGTGCTATTCTTTGATTGGCATTATTAAGGCCATCCAAAGGAACCATCGAACATGACGAAACGAATTGTGCTCCTCTTTTTGGTTGTCGCCCTTTCCCTCGCATATGCGGAAACCTACAAGGTCAGTCTCTGGCAGCCGACAACGCTCGGCGGGAAAGAACTGAAGGCGGGCGACTACAAGGTCGACGTGACGGATTCCAAGGTCATATTCCGCCGTGGGGGCGTGACCGTGGAAAGTGAGGCGCGTGTGCAGAAGGCGGACGTGAAGTTCAGTACGTCTCTCGTACGCTTTGACAGCCAGGACGGCAAGTATCGCCTCCGCGAGATCCGCCTGGGCGGCACGAACCTCATCGTCGTCGTGAACTGAACAATCTCTCCTTCAAGTGCAAACTAGGGAGCCACAGGCAATTCATCTTGCCGGTGGCTCTTTTTTTGTCGATTCAATGGGTTACGGCGATCAGAGGTCGCGATAGGCAGCCAGCCGGATACCAGCCTGCTCAATCGCCCGCCGCGTTGCAGGAGCCGTCAGAGCCTCGAGTTCACGGGCACGACTCTGTTTGAGGCGAGTCGGGGCTCGGAGCAATTCATCCTCGCAGAAGCCCGGGTGACACATGAATTCGGTCGTTCCGCCGGGCAATTCCTTCAGAAACTTAACGAGTTCCTCGGTACCGAAACGCCCGGTCATCCGGAACCCGGCGAACCGGCCGGTCGAGCGGCAGCCATGATACCTGAAAATCAACCGCGTAATCGTGGCGAATAGTGGCGCCCGCAGCGGTCCTCGAACCCATGAAATTCCGAATGTTCGCGAAACCCGCCCGACAGCCCATGCCACTTCCGGCAGCAGGTGCGTGTGCTTGTGCGTGTCAAGGTGCGTCGGCCGAATACCGGCGGCGAGGATCTTCTTCACCTGAGCCGCTAACTCGTCGAAAATCTGCATCCGGCGCAAAGCGATTGTCCGAATAAGGGCCGGAATGTCGGGCGGAAGATTCTTCTCCGGATGGAGCGCCGATCGGCTTCCCACGAGGACGAGATGACACCCGATATCGAGCGTGGGGTTCTCGTTCGCCAGACGAACCGCATCGTCGAAAGCCGCGCCGGCAGCCATCAATGTGGTTGCCGTCACTACGCCGTTTCGATGTGCTTCGACTATGCCGCGGTTGACGTCGGTAGTGAAGCCGAAGTCATCGGCGTTGACGACAAGCAGCTTCTCAGATTTCAAAACAGTGCCAACTTAATTCGCAGGAATTTCTTCGGATTCGCGCGGAAGTCCTTTAACAAGCCCTGCATCTCGTTGCTGACCCCGTTCAAGGACTCATACAGGGCCGGATTCACCATCAACTGCCCAATCGTTCCTTCGCCCGCGTTGATCTTGTCGAGGGTGTTCTCAAGCTTCGCAATCGTGCTCTGGATCTGCTTGTGAAGCTGCTCGTCTTTGAGCAGCTTGCCCGCCGTGCCTTTGCCGGCATTCAGGTCCTCGGTCAAACGGCGGAGTTCCGCCATCGTCTTCCGGGCGTCATCGTACAGAGCCGGATCTTTAATGAGCTTCCCGGCGGTCCCCTGTCCCTCCTGGACGCTCGTCAGGATCGTGTCGAGCCTGTGTATCGAACTGCGCACGTCGTTGTAAAGGCTTTCGTCGTAAAGCAAGCGTCCTACCGTGCCTTGGCCGCTGCTGATAGCCGCAGCCACCTTCTCCGTCTCGGTCACCGTACCGGTCAGCCGGTTGTAGAATTCCTCGTCGACCAGGAGCTTACCGATCGTGCCGCGCCCCTTTTCAAGATCGCTCACCAAGCCGTCGATGCGCTTCAACAGAGTGCGCGCCGCGACCATCACGTCGTAGCCGGACTGCACGACCTCGTCGAACTCGCTAACGTCCTTGCTTGGAACCTCGCCTCCGCTCTTCAGCGTATTTGCGCTTTGGCCCATCTTGATGTTGATGTACTTGGTGCCGAGGACATTCTCGGCACTGATGGTTGCTTCCGAGTCGACGGGAATCGACTTGAGCATGCCGGAATCCACCGACATCTCGATACGTACCGAGCGCCTGGCCACTTTCGACCCGGAAAGACCAACCCGCATCACGTCGCCTATGACAATGCCGTTAAGGCGGACCGGCGCTCCGACAGCGAGTGCTGCTGAATCGTCCAAGTACGTGTAAAGCGTCGCTTTGTTTGAGAAGAGCTTCTTGGTCCCCGTGAGTAGGAAGACCAACATGCCCAATAGAAACATGGCGACGACCGCCATGATGCCGACCCTCAGTTGGGCCCACTTCACTTTCTTTGCCGAAGGCATCGTGTTCCCGTTTACTGTTGTCTGACAAAACTGCTTATATACGAATCCTGAGAAGCCTCGAGTTCATCCCGGCTCCCCTCGAAAACCATCCGCCCCTTGCGGAGAACCATGAAGGTTGTACGCGTCTGGGCGCCTTGACCATTGTGAACAGCCGGCTCAAGCTGCCCACTGTTCGGATTGTAACGAAAATCGGCAAGCCAGGAGCCATCCTGATACCGGTGCGTCACGATCATCGTGGTGGTGTTCCTGAGATCGCGCTCCTTGATGATGAGGGCGATGATCGTGTATGCGGTAATCGGATCGAGGCCCGCCGTCGGCGAGTCGTATAGCAAAAGCGGCGGTTCCGTCACGATTGCCCGTGCGATTCCAACACGCCGCCGCATCCCGCCCGAAAGTTCGCTGGGAAACTTGTCCAGAGTATGCTCGAGCTCTACGAATCGCAGTGTCTCTTCGACGCGGGACTGCACCTCGGATTGTGGGAACTTCACTGAGCGCTGATTCAGGAGCGGATAGGCCACGTTCTCCTCAATCGTAAGGGAGTCGAATAACGCGCCTTCCTGAAACAGCATTCCCACGCGCGCTCGGAGATCGGCGAGTTGCGATTCTTTAAGGCCGGTCGCCTCTTCTCCGAATGCGAACACGCGGCCCGAATCCGGCTTCACGAGCCCCAGCGCAGCCTTCAACAACACCGTTTTGCCGCTGCCGGCCGCGCCTAAAATAACTCGCGTGTCGCCAGGGAAAACCTCGAAGGAGACATCCTCCAGCGCGGGGGTGTCATCGAAGCTTACCGATACGCGGTCGAACTGAAGAACGGGTTGTGCGATGCTTTCCGCCATCGGTTGATCAGAGATTGACGAAGAATCGCGTGATGAAAAAGTCGAGTACGAAAATCCAGATCGATGCGACCACAACGGCTCGTGTCGTTGACTGACCCACTCCTTGCGTTCCGCCGGTGGTCTGCATTCCGAAATGACATCCAACGAGTGAAACGATGAACGCGAAAGCAAATGGCTTGATCAGGCCCTGGAACATGTCGTTATACTCGATGGCTTGCCAGGCGCTGTTCCAGTACTGCGCGGGAGTCATATTGAGCAATGCGAACGCGATGATGTAGCCGCCAAACAACCCCAGGAAATCCGCAATGATCGTTAGCAGGGGAAGCACCGTGCAAGTGGCAACCAAACGCGGGGTGACAAGCTTCTGGATCGGGTCCGTGCCGAGCGCCCGCATGGCGTCGATCTGCTCGGTCACTTTCATGGAACCCAGCTCGCTCGCCATCCCCGACGAGTTCCGGCCGGCCACCAT
>JBDKSR010000074.1:0-3441 GCA_039680545.1 Bryobacteraceae bacterium
TGAATGGCAGTTGGCCAGTGAATGAAGCGGTGACCGTCTGCATCAACTGAGCAAGCGGTAGGCGATCACCTGTATACGCCGCGCGGCCGATGGGTGAGGGTATCCATATCACTTCTCCCGAACCCACCTTCTTTCGAACCGCAGTCACCCACTCTCCCTGCCTGCCGATTACGTCCGCGGAGCGATTGTCGATCTCGACGATATGCCAGTGCGACGGCAACGTGAGCCTCGGCTGCAGCAGTTCAATCTGGCAATCCCCCTCCACCATTCGCATATCCCTCACGCCCGCTCCGATTAAGTCCTCAAAGGGAAACTTCTTCATCGGGAGGAACCTCGCTCCCAGGTCAAAGAAACCCGTGAATCCGCTGATGAACAGAGAGTTGCCGTTTCGTACGAATGCTTCGATATCACTGGCCTGTTCCGGCGAAAGGGCCGACACATCGGGCAATATGGCTAAGCGCGGCTTAGGAGACTTGGCTCTCCAGTCGTAGTCGTTGATGTGCTTCACACGAACTGGAATCCCGAGTTCGTTCAGCACCTGATAGAAACCAAGTGCACTCTGAACGGGAGCGTCCGGATCCTTGAAGTACCACTCTTGCGACATGCTGTCGAGACTCAGAAAGATCGTGACCGGTGATTCCAGCGTACGGGCCTTCTGAAACAGGTCGGAGTTGCTGTTGATCACCTTCGCAATCGCCGAGGTTGCGTTCAGGCGTTCGGTCGGGCGGCCCTGGTAATCCAGCAGCCCGGTGTCCCCCATTTCACGGGCTTTTCTGCGGGGATTCAGCATCCAAAAGATGATGCGCTCGGCCCCTCCGCCAATGGAGGTCCAAGTCCATTGGGCGATGTCCTCAGGGGTTGGGGTAAACACCTGCGGGAAGCCGCGGACCAAGGGCCCGCCGGGCAGTTCCGTTACCCAAGCCGGCTTGGGTTCGATGGCGCCCGACGCGAGGTCGATCATATAGGAGAAGCCAAGCGCGTGCCGCCCCGGGGGAAAGAAGGGGAGGAAGCTTCTCTGGGGATACGCGGAAAAGCCGAGAGAACTCAGAATTGGGCGCCACGCAGGCAAGTCCAGGGAATGGGCGGCAAGATTCGAAGCCAGGGGCGTCGGGTTCACATGCAACGGGTGGTTCGGGTCTATCTTACGAACCTCGCCGGCGACCCACCCCAGGTACCACGTCAGATGGTTCCGCCAAAAAGCCAGCCAATCCAATGAGGGGATATGCCAAGAGGACGTACCACTGGCCCACCGCGAGTCGAACTCAACTTCCTCGAAGGATGAATACGGGGGGCGGAACGGAACCATGCTGTCCTGAAGCCAAGCCCGGTTCAGTGCGTCAACGCTACCGTACTTTTTTTGCAGCCAGATCCGGAATCTCTGAATAGCAAGCGGATTATTAGCCGGTGTGTGCCGGGGCTCGTTCATCAGGATCCATGTATCGAGAGCAGGGCTGTTTTTGTAACGCGAGACGACGTCAGCGAGATAGCGTTCTCCTGCCTTCATCTGCTCCGCTGTGTCTGGCATGCCGGAGAGCCAGTAAACTTTGGCCGCGGGCCAGAGCGTGGCAGCAATCCGGACATGGTGCTTTTCAGCCGAGCGGAAGACCCGGTCAAAAAGCGTAAAGTCCCAATTCCCAGGCGTTCGCTCGATGTAGTTCCACACCAGGCTCACGCGTGCAAGCGGCATCTGATTGTCGGCCAGCGTTTTGAAAATGTGGTCGATTGCCTGCTCAGTATCCTCTTCACCGGGTTCAAACCAGACCTGAGCGCCAATGAGCGGAAGGGGGCTCTCACTCTGGGCGAAGGAAGCGCTTGCCAGAGCGATCAGAAGGAACATCGTTCGCATAGCTGTGATGTTACGTGTGCGGAGCGGGCCAAGCAAGAGAAGATGATTCCGTAATATCGGTTTCATCAAACGAAATATACAGCGGCGATGAATTCCGTGTAATAAACAGATAAATAAGGAGCTTTCATAGAATGGACGCTTTTTGTCCTGGCTCCTTACCCGCGATGAACTTTCGGCAGTCGAGACGCGCGAAAGGTTTGCGATGCGTGGGAAGTACGGTAGAGATTACTGCGCGAGTCGTTCCCGGTTGGAGTGTTTAACGTGTAGCCGTCTGCCTGGTAATGGCGTGCGGAGGAGGAGAGGCAGTCCGTGCCACTACTTGGCGTTTCAACGTACGAAACTCAGCGTGAGTCCCCCGCAACGGCAGTCACAACGACCTGGCACCGTGCCTGTTCCTTTTTCATCCGGCAGGAAAGCCCTTTCCTGGCGTTCGGTCTCTACCGTTGAAGTTTCGCAGGTAAAAACATCGTGTCCAGACCGTTTGATCTTGAACTCTCTCGACACAACCCGCAAGATGAGACTTCCCTCGGAATCTGGAATTTATCGATCACTTGATAGCGAGGAAGGTTGAGATGACTGCCTTAAGAGCACTTTCTGCACTCGTCATGTTCTGCCTGGTGGCGTTGGGACAGGCTACGCCGATCACAAAGAAGGCCAACGGTGCAGGTACAGGTCCGGACGCGGCCGCACGGCGTCAGGTGGCCATTTTGAAGGATGCAGCCACTGGCACCGACCCGGCAACCGTCGAGGCAATAGCTGGCGCACTGCGGCGCGCAAGGTTCGGGATCACGTTCCTTTCAGCCAAAGAGGCTTGCGATCCAGCCTCTCTCTCGGCGAAGAGGTATTTCCTCTATGTGATTCCGAATGCCAAGTCCTATCCCGCGCCCGGGGTAGATGCGTTAGGCCAATATCTCCGAAGCAATGGCAACCTGATGGTGCTCGGGGCAACGCCTTTCGCCAATCTCCCCTTGGATAGTCAACCGCTGATCGAGACGATCTCACCGGTGTACAAAATGTACCCGCTGAAGGGCATCGCCTCGTTGAAGGTGGTGCCTGCGCAAGGCATCCTCTCCGGCGCGCAGATGAAATTGCCTGTGCCAGCCTCGGCTCTATCCAGTTATGCGCGGCCGGAAGGGAAGGGGTTCGAACGGGGCTACAAGTGGCGATGGATTCCGTTGGTCAGAGCACTGGATAAAGATGGTGTGGAGCGCGGCACTACCGCCTGGATGATGTTGCAGAGCCCACCGCTGTCGGAAGGTCCCGCATTTGCGGACGCCGTGCGGCGCCTGGTTGCGAATGACAACGCTCGTCACCCGCTCGGAGCAGAAGGGTCGGCGTATGCCGTTTGTGCGATTACCGACCCGGCCACGTTACGGGAACTCGCGCTCACGAGCATGTTCGGCGACATGGCACGGCGGATCGCGGATGGGCTATTTCTCTCTTACGGCGGTTCGGAACAGTTCTCTTACTGGCCTGACGAAAAGGTTCGTCTTGGAGCCACCGTCGTAAATCGTGGCAACGGGCAGGCAGCGGTTACCGTTCGCCTTCGGGTACGTGCACAAGGCGCCAGAGAGGCAGTATTTCAGAAAGAGTCA
>JBDKSR010000075.1:0-10111 GCA_039680545.1 Bryobacteraceae bacterium
CGGGCGACAGCGTGAACCTGTCGGTGGAGCTGATCACACCGGTGGCGATGGACAAGGGATTGCGGTTCGCCATCCGCGAGGGCGGACGCACGGTAGGCGCCGGAACGGTTACCGAAGTTATCGCGTAGGAGGACCGGGTCGATGCCCCGTGAAATTATCACTCTTCAGTGCACTGAGTGCAAAAATAAGAATTACACGAATACGAAGAACAAGAAGACCTCGACGGAGCGGCTTGAGCTGAAGAAGTTCTGCCCGCACTGTCGGAAGCACCAGGTGCATAAGGAAATAAAGTAAACTGTTGTGGGGTGGGCAATTGGCCCGCTTCCAAGTAGGGGCGTAGGTTTAACGGCAGACCAGCGGTCTCCAAAACCGCGAGTGGGGGTTCGAATCCCTCCGCCCCTGCCAGTTTTTCAAACTTGCCGGTCAATTACCTCGGCAATCGGGATTTTATGGAAGACAGCAAGAGCTTCGTTCAGCGCGTCGCTGGTTGGCCGGCAGCGTTCAAGAATTATGTGCAGGAATTGCACCTTGAGATGCGGCGCGTGACGTGGCCGGCCTGGAAACAGGTGCGCGCGACCACCGGAGTGGTCATCGCGTGTGTCTTTGTGTTTGCCGCGTATTTTGCGGTAGTTGACATGCTCCTTAGCCGGGGTGTTGGCAAGATATTCGAGACATTTGGCCGGTAGCTCGGAGATTCGATGGCGGAAGAGAAGGATCTGGGAATGTTCGGAGAAGAGGGCACCGCGCCGGAGTCGGCGGACTCCGCCGCGCAGGACTTCTCTGCCGAGCCAGCGGGTGAGGAAACTGCTGTCGGCGGCGGTGACGTCGCGGAAGGCCCTGCCCGGCAGTGGTTCATCCTTCATACGTATTCGGGATTTGAGCAGAAGGTCGCCGACTCGCTCCGCGGACGCGCCGAAGCGTTCGGTTTCGCGGACAAGATCGGCCAGATCCTGATTCCGACCGAAGAAGTTGTGGAGCTTCGTGGCGGCAAGAAAGTCACGAGCAAGCGTTTGTTGTACCCGGGATATGTCCTCGTCGAGATGGACATGAGCGACGAGCTGTGGCACGCGGTGAAGGCCACGCCCAGGGTCACCGGGTTCGTCGGAGGCGGAAATACGCCGGTGCCGCTTTCGGCTGATGAAGTAAACCAGATTCTTTACCGGCAGACATCCTCGGCCGAGAAGCCGAGGCCCAAGATGACGTTCGAGAAGAGCGAAATGGTGCGAATCATCGACGGCCCGTTCGCGAACTTCTCCGGCAAGGTGGACGAGGTCAACCCCGAGCGCAACACGCTCCGGGTTCTCGTCACGATTTTTGGCCGGGCAACGCCGGTCGAGTTGGACTTCTTGCAGGTGGAAAAGATATAGACCACGCGGGTAGCCGCGCACGCGGGAAATTCCCTGATCAGTGCACGGTGGTTATCGCGTCTAGGTAGTGAAGGTTTTCAAATGGCGAAGAAAGTAACTGGACAAGTCAAGCTTCAGATCCCGGCAGGTAAAGCGACGCCTGCGCCCCCGGTGGGCACGGCGCTGGGCCCGCAGGGTGTCAATATCATGGAGTTCTGCAAGGCGTTTAACGCTAAGACCTCGGGCAAGGACCAGGAAGGTTTGATTATCCCGGTGGTTATCACGATTTACGCCGACCGGTCCTTCACCTTCATTACTAAGACTCCGCCGGTACCGGTGTTGATCAAGAGGGCTGTGAACCTCGCCAAGGGCTCGGGCGAGCCCAATAAGACGAAGGTCGGGAAGATCACGAAGAAGCAGGTCGAGGAAATCGCCAAGATCAAGATGCCCGATCTGAACTGCTTCACCATGGAAGCGGCAATCGAGTGCGTGAAGGGCACCGCCGTCAGCATGGGGGTGGATGTCGTTTAGCTCGGTGTCCGGTTGAATGCCGGGTGCCTGTCTGCTATACTCATAATTCCGCCTTAACGTTCACATTTCAGCTATCGTGGGAGGCACGGGTCTGAATGGACCCTGCCGTTAGGACCAGGAAAACAATGGCTCGAAAGCAAGGAAAAAAGTATGCATCCGCCGCTCAGCAGGTAGAGCGGAGACCCTACACCCTGGAAGAGGCTGTGCCTCTCGTCCAGAAGATCAAATTTGCCAAGTTCGACGAGACCGTGGAACTGCACTTGCGCCTCGGTGTCGACCCGAAGCACGCGGACCAGATGGTGCGCGGTACGATCGTCCTGCCGAATGGCCTGGGCAAGTCGAAGAAAGTCCTGGTCATCGCCTCCGGCGACAAGCAGCGGGAAGCGCAGGAAGCCGGTGCTGACTATGTTGGCGGCGAGGATATGGTCGCCAAGATTCAGCAGGAAGGCTGGGTAGACTTTGACGCGGTTGTTGCCACGCCGGACATGATGCGGTCCGTCGGGCGCCTCGGCAAAGTGCTCGGTCCTCGGGGACTGATGCCGAATCCCAAGACCGGAACCGTGACGGTTGACGTCGCGAAGGCGGTCAAGGAAGTGAAAGCCGGTAAGGTGGAGTTCCGGGTTGACAAGACGGCTGTGATTCACGTGCCGGTGGGAAAGGTCAGCTTCACTGCCGGCAAACTTCTCGAGAACGCACAGGCGCTGATCCAGGCTGTTTTGAAAGCGAAGCCGGCGGTAGCCAAGGGCAAGTACGTGAAGAGCGCGGCGATCTGCTCCACGATGGGGCCTGGAATCCTGCTCGACGTGACGCCCTACAACGCCCGGGTAGCGTAACCGCACGCGGGGGATACGCATGAAAAAGAGACAAGAAAAGCGGAAAGAATCTGAAGAACTGCGCAAGGAGATCGAGCAGGTCGACAACCTGTTCGTGCTGGGCTTTGAGAAGCTGACGGTAGGCCGTGATTTCCAGCTTCGCAAGAGCGTGCGCTCCGCTGGCGGCCGCTACAAGGTCGTCAAGAATACACTGGCGGCGAAGGCATCCCAGGGAACTAAGTCCGAGGAAGTGATGAAGGACCTGGCCGGGATGACCTCGGTTGCCTATACGGCATCGGATCCGGTGGCTCTTGCGAAGGCGCTGACGGCGTACGCAAAAGAGAACCCGACGTTCCGGTTCAAGGCCGGCTTGGTTGAGGGCCGGGCGATTGACATCAGCGCGATCAGCGAACTTGCTTCGCTCCCGTCGCGCGAGGAAATGTTTGGCAAGCTTCTGTACCTGATTCAGGCGCCTGCTCAGCGGCTGGTGACTGCGATCAACGGCGTCGGCCGCAATGTGGCAGTGGTGGTCGACCAGGCTTGCAAAGAGAACAAGTTTACGGCATAGGACCCGCGGCGGGCGGCCCGGGACCACGCGATAGTGTGTGGTCCGGAGGAGCGGCCGCCGGACGGCGCGGGAAATGGGCTTAGAGACCTTAAGTAAGGAAGAAAAAATGGCGGATATCAACGCGATTGCGGAACAGATTCAGGGGCTGACGCTGCTTGAGGCGTCCCAGCTCGTGAAGGTGCTCGAAGAGAAACTGGGCGTTTCGGCTGCTGCGGCGGCGGTTGCGGTAGCGGCTCCTGCGGCAGGCGGAGCGGCTGCACCGGCGGCGGAAGAGAAGACGGAATTCACCGTGATTCTGACCGCAGTCGGATCGAACAAAATCAACGTCATTAAGGCAGTCCGGGAAGTCACCAGTCTCGGTCTGAAGGAAGCCAAAGACCTCGTCGACGGCGCTCCGAAGCCGATCAAGGAAGCTGTTTCCAAGGAAGAGGCGGAGACGATTAAGAAGAAGTTCGTCGATGCCGGCGCCACGGTTGAGGTGAAGTAGGGTTCAACATCGGAATATTTCGGCCCGCGCTCTGGTTCTGCCGGTGCGATTTCGCCACGCGGATGTACCGGTGGGCGGGCCGGAGGGCATTTGACGGTGTTAGCGGCGGTTTGCTAAACTGCTGGATGTCTATACCGGAGTCGAGCCCGGACTATCGCCTGTGAACCACTCTTGCTGCGAAAGCGGCAGTAGTACGTCTGGAGTCGGGGCGGGTGTGCCCCTACACGCTTTGTATGGCGTGGAGGTGTGCTCGTACTCTGGGATGTTGCTCCATTCGCCTTACACATCATTTGAGTTCCAGTTTGCCGAGCCGCGCGTGGAGCGCGGCGTTTTTTCGGTCATCTTTAGTCGGGTGGGCAGCCCTTTTCTGGCGTGTTCGAGCCCACCTACGGCCGCGAATTCATAGATCTCGACCCTTGGGTCGTTGCCATCTGGTTTTGAGGAGTGCAAGATGCAGAGTCCTGCAAATGCCGCCAACCGCGAACGAATTGATTTCTCGAAGATTAAGACGTCGATTCCAATTCCGAACCTCATTGAGGTGCAGAAGAAGTCCTATGAGCGGTTCCTGCAAATGGATCTGCTCCCGGATGAGCGGGAAGACGTAGGTCTGCAGAGCGTTTTTGCTTCTGTTTTTCCGATCACGGACTTCCGTGGGTTGAGTGAACTCGAATTTGTCGACTACTCCATCGGAAACTGGGAATGCAAGTGCGGCAACCTAAAGGGGCTCAACCACCTGCGTACAACCTGCCGGAACCCTGGTTGCGGCGCTTATATTCGTACCGATCCCTTCCACGCGGGCGATGTGCTGTGCCCGAAGTGCGGCACTTTCAATAAGAATATCGTCACCTTCTGCAACCGTTGCGGCGATCCTGTCGGTCTCCAGTTGAAGTACGACGTGCCGGAGTGCGAGGAACGCGGGATGGCGTACTCGGCTCCGTTGAAGGTCACAATCCGCCTGACGGTGTACGACAAGGATGCCGAGACGGGCCAGAGGACGGTTCGGGACATCAAGGAGCAGGAGGTTTTCTTCGGCGAAATCCCCTTGATGACCGATAACGGCACGTTCATCATCAACGGCACCGAGCGTGTCATCGTCTCTCAGTTGCACCGCTCTCCCGGTGTGTTCTTCGAGAGAGTCCCTGCGCAGGGATACTTTCTCGGGAAGATCATTCCGTACCGCGGTAGCTGGGTGGAATTTGAGTACGATCTGAAGAACCTCCTGTACGTCCGCATCGACCGGAAGCGGAAGTTCTATGGAACGGTCTTCTTACGCGCGCTTGGTTTGAAGTCGGATGAGGAGATCCTGCGGACCTTCTACCATTGCGACAAGATCAATATTCGCGAGAACCGGCTGTTCTGGACTGTATCATCCGGGCTCGCCGGAATGCGGCTCTCGCATCCCATAACGACGCGTGGTGGAGAAACGCTGCTGGCCGCCGGCAAGAAGGTCACCTCGGGCGTACTGAAGGAACTGCAGAAGGCCAAGATCGAGCAGGTCGAAGTTTCCCCGAACGATCTCGAAGGCGCTTACATCGTGGCGGATGTGGTCGACATGTCCACGGGCGAAGTCCTGATGGAAGCCAACCACGAACTCACGACGGCCGGTATCGCGAAGTTTATCGAGGCCGGCATCACGGCCTTCGAAGTATTCTTCCCCGAGCGCGACGACGTCGGTAACGTCATTTCGGCGACGCTGAAGAAGGACACGGTCAAGACCCAGAACGACGCGCGGCTCGAAATCTACCGCAAGCTCCGCCCGGGCGATCCCCCCACGCTGGACACGGCGCAACAGTTGTTCTCCGGGATGTTCTTCGATCCCCGGAAGTACGACTTCTCGCGCGTGGGCCGCATGAAGTTCAACATCAAGTTGTACGGGAAGGCGGACTTCACGCCGCTTGACCAGCGCACGCTATCGCCGGAAGACTTCCATGAGACGATTCGTTACGTCCTGAAGCTCCGCAAGGGCATCGGTGCGGTGGACGACATCGACCACCTCGGCAACCGCCGCGTGCGCGCTGTCGGCGAACTTCTCGAGAATCAGTTCCGGATCGGCTTGGTCCGCATGGAGCGCGCCGTAAAGGAAAAGATGTCGGTCTACCAGGAAATGTCGACGGCGATGCCGCACGACCTGGTGAACGCGAAGCCTGTCATGGCCGCGATCCGCGAATTTTTCGGATCGAGCCAGCTTTCGCAGTTCATGGACCAGACAAACCCGCTGTCGGAAATCACTCACAAGCGGCGTCTCTCGGCCCTTGGGCCGGGCGGCTTGTCGCGAGAGCGCGCCGGATTTGAGGTGCGCGACGTTCACGCGACGCACTACGGCCGTATCTGCCCCATCGAGACGCCGGAAGGTCCGAACATCGGCCTGATCTCGTCTCTCTCCTGCTTCGCGCGGATCAATGATTACGGATTCATCGAGAGTCCGTACCGCCGGGTGTTGGATGGCAAGGTGATCGACGAGGTCAAGATCCTGAACCCCGGCGACACGAACTACAAGGTCGGCGACATTGCGACGCGCGACGATGCGGAGAAGCTGAACCGCGGGTTGGGAGCCAAGAAGCAGCCGGCCGAATTTGAAGCTTACTGTACGTACCTGTCGGCTTGGGAAGAAGATAAGTATTCGGTCGCCCAGGCCAACGTCGAGCTTGATGACGAAGGCATGATTACGGCCGATATCATCAACGCGCGGCAGGCCGGTAACACGGTGCTCATTGAACGCGACACTGTCGACTTCATGGATGTGAGCCCGAAACAGCTCGTGTCCGTGGCGGCGAGTCTCATTCCGTTCCTTGAGAACGACGACGCCAACCGCGCCCTCATGGGTTCGAACATGCAACGGCAGGCGGTGCCGCTGCTCCGAGCCGAGGCCCCTTACGTGGGTACCGGTATGGAGCGCGTCACGGCCCGCGATTCGGGCGCCGTGGTCATCTGCAAGCGCACCGGCATCGTGGATTCGGTCGACTCGGAGAGAATTATCGTTCGTGTCGATAGCGGCGTCCACGAAGGCCAGATGTCCCGCGAAGTCGGCGCGGACATCTATCAGCTCACGAAATTCAAGCGCTCGAATCAGAACACCTGCATCAACCAGAAGCCGGTCGTCAACTACGGGCAGCGCGTGCAGAAGGGCGACGTGCTCGCCGACGGGCCGTGTACCGAACTCGGTGAACTCGCCTTGGGCAGGAATGTCCTGGTGGCATTCATGCCGTGGCGCGGGTACAACTTCGAGGACGCGGTTGTTGTTAGCGAGAAACTCGTCAAGGAAGATTACTACACTTCGATCCACATTGAAGAGTTCGAGATCGAAGCGCGCGACACCAAGCTTGGACCGGAAGAAATCACCCGCGATATTCCGAATATTGCCGAAGGTTTCTTGAGAAATCTCGACGAGAGCGGCGTGATCCGCATCGGCGCGACCGTGAAGCCGGGCGACATTCTGGTCGGCAAAGTCACCCCCAAGGGCGAGACGCAACTCACACCTGAGGAGAAGCTGCTGCGGGCCATCTTCGGAGAGAAAGCGGGCGACGTGAAGGATGCGTCGTTGTACTGCCCGCCGGGTATCGAAGGCACTGTGGTCACCTGCAGGATCTTCTCGAGGAAGGGCGCTGAGCTTGACGAGCGCTCCAAGCAGATTCTCGATGATGAGATCATGCGTTTGCACCGCAACCTCGACGACGAGAAGCGAATTCTCAACGACGAGCGCGCAAAGCGTCTGGCTACCTTGCTCGAAGGCAAGCAGTTGCTTGCCGACCTGCACGACGAGAAGACCAATAAGCGCCTGCTTGTGAAGGGAGTCACTCTCGACCGGGAGACCATCGAGAAACTTCGGACCAGGGACCTGAAGCGTATGAAGCTGAAGGACCGCGATCCGGGTCTCAACGACGAAGTCGACCAGATCGAGGAGATGACCTCGCGGCAGATCGTCGTGATCGAGAAGATCACCGAAGAGAAGATCGCCAAACTGAAGAAGGGCGATGAGCTTCCTCCGGGCGTGATCAAGCTCGTAAAAGTTTACATTGCGATGAAGCGCAAGCTGTCGGTCGGCGACAAGATGGCCGGCCGGCACGGCAACAAGGGTGTCATCGCAAGAATCGTTCCCGAGGAGGATATGCCGCTCCTCCCGGATGGTACCCCGGTTGAGATCGTTCTCAATCCTCTCGGCGTGCCTTCCCGTATGAATGTGGGACAGATTCTCGAAACCCACCTCGGCTGGGCGGCCCACGCGCTCGAAAGGTTCTATGCGACGCCGGTATTTGACGGCGCCACCGAGCGCGACATCAAGAAGGAATTGACGACGGCCGGCTTGCCCACTTCGGGCAAGGTAAAGCTGTATGACGGTATGACCGGGACCCCGTTCGAGCAACCGGTGACGGTGGGCTACATCTACATGCTGAAGCTCTCGCACCTGGTGGACGACAAGATCCACGCTCGCTCTATCGGTCCGTATTCGTTGATTACGCAGCAGCCGCTTGGCGGTAAGGCGCAGTTCGGCGGCCAGCGCTTTGGAGAAATGGAAGTTTGGGCGCTCGAAGCATATGGCGCGGCTTACATCCTTCAGGAGTTGCTCACTGCCAAGTCGGATGACGTTTACGGCAGGGCCAAGATTTACGAGGCCATCGTTAAAGGGGAAGCCGCGGCGGAGCCCGGCGTGCCTGAATCGTTCAACGTATTGATTCGGGAATTGCAGTCGCTGTGCCTGGACGTCGAATTGATGAAGAAACCGCGCGAACTGCTCGACACCGCGCTGGCGGCAGATTAATGGAAGTGGTTAGCGATTGGCGGCCACGGCACAGAGAGTCCGTGTGCCGCCGTTCATGCTTCACTAACTAGGAGGCAGCTTTGTACCGATCCTCTCCGTATGACAGAGCCAACCTGATCGCGGATTTTGACTCGATGCGCATCAGTCTTGCGTCTCCGGAAAAGATCCGTAGTTGGTCACATGGCGAAGTAACCAAGCCTGAAACGATCAACTACCGCACCTTCAAACCGGAGCGAGACGGTCTGTTCTGCGCGCGGATCTTCGGCCCGACGCAGGACTGGGAGTGCCTGTGCGGAAAGTACAAGCGGATGAAGCATCGTGGCGTCATCTGCGACAAGTGCGGTGTGGAGGTGACGCTTGCGCGCGTGCGCCGCGAGCGGCTCGGTCACATCGAACTCGCCAGCCCGTGCTCTCATGTTTGGTTTTTTAAGGGTCTGCCGAGCCGCATCGGCTACCTGCTCGACATTACGCTTCGTGAACTCGAAAGAGTGCTCTACTTCGAAGCGTTCGTCATCGTTGACCCCGGTGAGGTTCCCTCGCTCAGCGCGGGTGAAGTGATTAGCGACGACCGGAAGCGGCAACTCGACCAGGAGAATCCCGGTAAGTTTGTCGCGATGATGGGCGCCGAGGGCATCAAGGAACTCCTCAAGAAGATCGACGTCGAGGCGCTCAGCCTGGAGATGCGGGAGAAGATGCGAACCGAGGTGTCTCAGCAGAAGAAGCTGAAGTACGCCAAGCGTTTGCGCGTTGTCGAGTCCTTCCGCAAGTCCGGCAACAAGCCCGAGTGGATGATCCTCGACGTGCTCCCGGTGATTCCGCCCGAGCTTCGGCCCCTGGTGCCGCTCGACGGCGGCCGTTTTGCCACGTCGGATCTGAACGACCTCTACCGGCGTGTCATCAACCGGAACAACCGGCTCAAGAAGCTGATCGAACTGCACGCCCCCGATGTGATCGTGCGGAACGAAAAGCGCATGCTCCAGGAGGCTGTTGACGCTCTGTTCGACAATGGCCGCCGGGGACGCGTGCTCCGCGGCGCGAACAACCGCCCGCTGAAATCCCTGTCCGATACCCTCAAGGGCAAGCAGGGCCGTTTCCGCCAGAACCTCCTTGGCAAGCGCGTGGACTATTCCGGCCGTTCGGTCATCGTGGTCGGACCCGAGCTGAAACTTCATCAGTGCGGTCTTCCCAAGAAGATGGCTCTCGAACTGTTCAAGCCGTTCATTTACCACCGGCTCGAGCAGCGCGGCCACTGCACGACCATCAAGCAGGCAAAGGAACTTGTTGAACAGCACGACCCCGTGGTCTGGGACATCCTCGAAGAGGTCATCCGCGACCACCCGATCATGCTGAACCGCGCCCCCACGCTGCACCGCCTCGGCATTCAGGCCTTTGAGCCGGTGCTCGTCGAGGGCAAAGCTATCAAGATTCATCCTCTGGTCTGCACGGCGTTCAACGCTGACTTCGACGGCGACCAGATGGCCGTTCACATTCCGCTCTCGCCTGAGGCGCAGATCGAAGCGGCGACGTTGATGCTCTCGGCGAACAATATTCTTTCGCCCGCTCACGGTTCGCCCATCGCGGTGCCCACGCAGGACATGGTGCTTGGTCTTT
>JBDKSR010000076.1:0-7956 GCA_039680545.1 Bryobacteraceae bacterium
TGGCCGAAGCTGGTAAGCCCCACACCGGGCTACCTCCCGCGCCGAAGGAGCAGGCCGCGGAGCGGGAACGCGAGGACCTTGAAGTCAGCATGCGTTACTGCCACGACGTGCTCAAGATTTAAGAGCAAGCGCCGGCTTCCGCTTTGCAGTAGGGGCCGGCGAGTCCTCTACGGTACGACGGTCTTCTCCACCGACTGGTTGTCGAACTCATCCGTCACGCGGACGGCGACCGTTTTCTCTCCTGGGGTGAGGCCTTCGAGGACGAGCTCATAGCTGAGTTCCTTCGAATCCGAGAGTCCGGTCGTAGGTTCAACGAAGGTCCACTCGCCGCCGTTTACCGAGTATTCAGCCCTCTTGATCACGCTCAGCGCGTCCCGGGCATTCCACCGGACCACCAGCTTCCCTCCGGATCGCGTTGCCGTCAGGCCGGAGATCGCGGGTGCCGAATTGTCGATCGTGAAAGGCTCGCTCACAAGTTCGGTGTTGAGGGCCTGTGCCGGGGGGTTATCGGGTGAATCGGAGGCCATCACGCGCAGCCGGTACTCGCCATCCGGCAGCGTGGTGGAATCCCAGCTCAAATACTTCTCTTTGACCTTCTCCTTGAGCAGCTTCCATTCGGTCTCGGCTGTACCCCGAATCTCGACTTTGTAGAGCATGTCGTCGCCGTTCTCATCGCTCGCCGCCCAACGGGCGCCGAGCTGTCCCTTGGCGTACTGCATCGACAACACGCCCGAATCGGCGAGCGACACCGGAGACTGAACCCGGCGGGCGCGCCCCAGGGGTTGCAATGTCAGCGTCTGGGACGGAGTCAGCGTGAGAGACTGCGCCGGAAACCGGTAATTCGGCGGGGTGATCTCGATCTGGTCGATGACCGGAGCGACATTCTTCGGCATGTAGGCGGTCTCGACGGAATTTATCTCCGGTGACTTGCCGTCCTGGGATGCGGTGAGCGTGAGTCTCCATTGCAGGAATCGCGCCCGCGGTGACTCAATGCGTCCGCTCTCTTCCCCCGCGGACAGGGCCTGCCACGGGCTCCACTCCTTGCCGGGCCGCTCGACATTCCCACTGCGTGTTTCGCAACGGACCGCTCCGCCGTTCGGCTGCGCGCGATAGGCCAGGCGTCCCCACCGGGAGAAAAAGCCCGCGTCGAAGACGTCACTTTCGATTGAACCGTCCTTCTCGAATCCCGGTCCGAGCTGGTAAACCTTTCCTATGTTGCCCGTCGCGGCGTAAATCTCACCAGTGCGGCCCGCAAGAAGCGCTGTGGCTTGGGCGGGCTCGAAGCGGACGAGTGCCGTGTAGACGCGGCTGGAATCGAGACGATAGATCGTTCCCCGATTGCCCGTTGCTGCAAGTGGCTGCCCCTCCCGATCGAAGGCGATCGAGTAAACGACGTCGCGAGGATGGTTCCAGACTCGACTCGGATAGCCATCCGGAGCTATACGGTAGATCTCGGAGCCTTCGCCGGCCGGGGCAACGGCACTCGGAGGCGGCACCGCGGCCTGCTGCGTTTGTTGGGCAGCCGGCTGGCTGGTCTGCGCCGTGGGTATTGCCGTGGGCCGAGGCGCGGGAACGGGGGGAGCGGATGCCGGTTGTTTGCCGCCGGTTCCGGCGGCGTAGATAGAGCCATCCGCCGCGACAGCCACCGCCGTTATCTCACGCTTGGGCGCCTGATAGAGGACGAAGCCCTTGCCTTCCGGCGTGATGCGCAAAATCAGGCCGCCGGGATCCGTGCCGGCGATCAGGTTGTCCCGGCCATCCACCACGAGCGAACGCGCGTGGATCTCGCCGGCCACAAAAAACACACTACCTTTTCCCTGCGGCGTCACACGATGTATCTCGCCCTTGTCGCCGGTCGCAGCGAACAGATTGCCCTTGCTATCGAATGCCATCGCCCAGATGTACTTGGCGCCTGGGGCATAGAAGAGCTCGGCGGCGCCACTCGCGCTGATGCGGTAAATCTTTCCATCGGGCGATGTGGCGGCGTATAGCCGGTCCTGCCGGTCAATGGCGAGCGCATGCACCTCGAGGCCTTCGAGCTTGACGAGCAGTCTGCTCTTACCTTCGCGCGAGATGGCATACACGCTGGCGCCAGTGCCGCCGGGCCCGCCACCGCCCACGAACAGATTCCCCTTGGAGTCCTCAGCGAGCGCCCAAAGGTGGGGTGACGGTGAGTCCAACAACTCCCGCATGGCCGGAGCGAGCATCAGGCGGCCGTCGCTTCGGAGTGAGACCTTCCTGGCGGAGCCTTTCTCGAAATCCTCGTAATCGCTCTGGTGCCAGGTTCTGGTCTCCACAGCTTCCGCCAGGCAACAGAGCGTTCCGGCGGCCGCGACAGTTAGAAGGAAGCGGTTTTTGAGCATCGGGAAATTGACTATTTAACAGCGATTGTAAGCGTGCAACTGCCATCGATGACGTAATCGAAGGGGATCGCCGTCTGCTCGATGACCGTCTCGCGGGCGGTAACCATCGGACGGCCTGTTGAGGTCCCACTTTGCATGACGTTCAGCACCGAGGCAGGAAGACTCGGCAAGGTCTTGTCATCGTAATAGACAGCCGGACTGGATTGCACAAGTGATACATAGAGACGGTTATTCGACCGCTCCTGATTAATCAGCGAAACGGTCTCGTCGATATCGATGAAGCGGTTCAGGCGCCCCGCTGCGTTTTGTATGCGGTTCAGCGTGTCCGCGTTGCTGAGCAGGATCCGGTGTTCCCCCTTAGGAAGCCCGGAGGGAATCTTCACGTTGACAACACGTTCCAGCCGTTCGCCTCGATAGGGACGCACGAATACTTTGACCGGCACCTCTCCGCCTGCGTCCACTTCACGCACCGAGGCCCAGGCGCTTTCAATTGTGGCGACACGCCGCTGCGGCAGCAAGTCCACCGTGACGTCGAAACGTTTCAATCGAGGCGGCTTCACGGCATTCAGGAAGAGCCGGTTGAACTTCTCTCCCACCCAACCCGCCAGCAGAATCGGCGCAGGCACGGGGGCTTCTCCGGGGGCCTGCATGGTTGACAGGGAGAGGTTCCGGCCGCCATCAAGCTCCAATTGTCCGCTCAGGCGGTAGGTGCTCTCATCGCTGAAGTCGTTGACGCCGGAAATCGAGTTGAACAGCGTGACCATCATTAAGTTCGGCGTCCAGCGCTGCTGAACGAACACGTTGTAGTGGAAATCCTTCACCTTCCGCACGGTATTGCCGCCGTCGAAGGAACGCACCTTCACGTGGACCGGAACCATCGGCGCTGATTCACCCAGCGTTCCGAGGATGCCGCTGTGGCGGTCCTGCCGGATCGCTCCGACAATCTCCGTCGCGTTGGCCACCTTGTTCGGCTGGAAACTGGACGAGAGAACGGTCAACACCTCGCTCTTGCTCATGGGCATCTCAATCGGCCCAAGGTTGAAGAACGAGTGGCCGAATGCCAGCACCCGGCGGCCATCGTTATAGGTCACGGTGCCAAGGCCGGAAATCGTCATGTCGCCGGAGACGAGCACGCCCGCCACAGGATCCCCAGGCTGAAGGGCATTACGCCACCCCGGCGCGGGGGTCGAACCGGATACGCGTCCGCTGGCGCCCCCTTGCACGGCAACCACGCCCATCTCGTCGAACAGCGAGCCAAACTGCCGAAGCACGTCCTCATGGAAGCCCGAGAACGCGAGTGGCGTCTCGATTGGGGTCATGATTGCACCCTGCCGGAAGGCGGACCCGCTGCCCACGGACGCCACCTGGGCCAGCACTTCTTCAGGAACTGACGCCGCTGCGCGGGGACCGGGCTTTCCCGGCGCACGTGGGGAGGACGGGATCGAAGAGTCAAAGTCCTTGATCTCGAGCATCAGCTCGATTGGCGTGATGCCGCAAATCGCATCCGGCGAAAACACGCTCAGGCGTAAGGCGATAGCGCCGATCAACTTACCGTTGATGTAAACAGGCGATCCGCTCATGCCCCCGGCGACGTTCGTGCGCTGGGCTTTCCCGCCGAGTTTGGCGAGGATGACGTCCTGCTTGGGCCCCCAGGCGTTCTTCCAGAGCCCAATGATCTCCACGGGAACGGGCTCAGGTTCACTGCCCTGAAACGCGGTCCAGGCGATGCCCTTCATGCCCGGCTTCAACTCGGATGAGGGAAGGATCTCCGGATTGCCGGCCCTTGGCCGCTGGTAGACCGGATCCTGACCGGCATATAAGGGCATAGCGGCGGCAAGGACTAAAAGGGCCGCGGCGGATCGTAGCGTCATGAAATACTTCTTTCCAGCCGGAATACGCAGAGAGTACCGGCCACTGACACGGTTGAGTCCATTATCGGCTATTTCCCGAGAGGCCCACAATCAAGCGTTGGAAGTACGAAAGGTTCTGATCGGCCTGTAAAACGCATGACACTACGGCTTGATACGACCAGCGCCGAGAATCGGGAGCGCGCCGGGGATCCGGCGGGGGAACATCTCACAAGGCCCGCCGGTCTCGCCGCATCGGCTATTGAGGGCACCCCTCGCAGGGCGGACGCATCTTTTATTCCGACAAACATCTTCTCTGAGTACATGCCCGGACCTACAATCAGGGAGACAGACATTCCAGGTTGGAGGTTCGCGATGATCTCCGTCCTTAGATGTGCAAGCTGGGCTGTGCGGTGGGGGCTCCTTGGTTTCGTTTCGGGACTGTTGTCGTGCGTGATGTCGCAGTCTTACATCGTAGTGCGCGACCAACGCACCCTGGACCACATTATCTGGCCGGGAATGGTGTTCGCGGTGGTCGTCCTCCTGCCGGTCTCCCGCTGGGCCGGAGATGGCTGGCTGCGAACGACGGTGGCGATCGTCGCTAGCTCCGCGATCTATCCGATTACCTGGCAAATCGCCGCATCAGGCATCCGTCGTTCAGGGCCGTACATGATTGCGGTGTTTACACTCGCAGGGTTCTTGGGCTCGTTCGTACTGGCGGGGGTGTTCCTAATTGGACGGCCACGTTGGTCGAGGTCTGCTTGTACGACCGTAATTCTCGGCACTGTAATTGGCGGGCTTATGGGGGCACAACTGCGTGCGGCGATGAACGGTATCAACTTTCTCTTTCTCGCTCGCGATGGGTTGGCTGTGTTCACGGTGGTGTGGCAGGCCGTCGTGAGTGCTTCCCTGGCTCGAGGCGTGACACTACGGTTCATCCAGCCGGTAGAAGTGACCGGTCAGACCCTCAACTCCGGGGCAATCAAACCGTAGGCCGGCTCAAGAGGATCGCCCGGCTGCAAGCTGATACCCTGGAATCACGATGAAAGGAGTGCCATGGGTAAAAGATTCCTAATCTTCCTGAGCACTTTCGCATGCGCCCTTCCTCTTTTTGGGGGACAGATCTTCGGAACTCTGACCGAGGGAGGAAAGCCGGTCGCCAAAGGGGTGGAGGTGGTCGTCGACTGCGCCGGCGAACAGGCGAAAGGCACGACGGACAACTTCGGAGGATATCGCGTGAACGTACAAAAGACGGGCAAATGCACGTTTACGCTGACTTACAAGGGGCAGAAGCCTGCGGCGACGATCGCGTCGCTCAAGAGCCCTGTTTCGGCGGACTTTGATCTGCAGGTGCAGGATGGGAAGTACAAACTCGTGCGGCGGTGACGTCCATGGCCACTGAACCACAGCCAGTCCGGCCCAGCGAACCACCTCCTCACAGAGACTGGTGGCGATGGCTGCAGATTCTCGTCATTCCGGTGACGACCATCATCGTCGGCCAGTACGCCTCCAGCTGGCAGGAGAAGGAGAGCGCGCGCCGAACTTATGCTGACATGATGAACCGGCGGGCGGAGGCGGAAAGCGCCCTCCGGAAGGATATGTTCCAGTCGACGATCGTGCCGTTTCTGGAGCGGAAGACCGATAACATTGAGGCCAGCGTGTTGCGTCTGGAACTGTTGGCCAGCAACTTCCACGACTCCCTGGATCTGAGTCCGTTGTTCAAAGACGTTTACCGGACGTTGGCCGCGCGTCCCACGGAAGGCAACGAGGAACTGATGGCGCGGCTTACGGCTTCGGCACAGGAGGTCGTGCGCAAGGAGGTGGACGCCATCCGCGAGGCCTCCGCCGTTCGCACCGCAACCGTAGACATTGAAGGTTTAAAGCAGGGTCCTGTGTCCTTGTTTGGAGAAGAGGCGCTGAACCTTCCGGGGGACAGCGGGACCGCACGCAAGTTCCGCGTCGAGGTCCTCGACTTCGACAAGCAGCGCAGCGAATTCCTGGTTCGGCTCACCGTGTGGACCACGGCCAACCCGCCGGTGATGGAACTGCAGACCAAGGCATTCCATCTCGGGTCCTTTGACTTCCCGCTTATCGACAACACGCGTCTGGCTGGCGGCGATCGGATAGCCTTGACCCTGGACGGCATAGCCGAAGACGTGGCGCAGGTCATGCTGATCTACTTCCCGGGCTCCCGCGCCAGCATGAAAGACAAACAGTACTACGAGGACATGGCTGCCGAGCTCCTGCGCATCGAGGAGCGGAACCGCGAGAAGTCCCAACAAACTAAGTGAGGACGGCTTCCCGGTTTATGCCGGATGTTGCGCACGCTCCGATTGCTCAAGTGCAATCGCGCGAGGAAACAGGATGTTGTTTTCGAGATGAATGTGCATGTGTAAGTCCTGCTCCAACTCCTGCAAACCGGCCATCAGAGACTTGTACGTGATGCACGCATACTCAGGAAGCGCGTAGCCGGACGTGATGTTGCGTATGGCTGCCAGTGCCTGTCCGGCGCTCTCGTGTTCAGCTTCCATTACCCGGATCGGGTTACTGACGCTCCCAAACGGCGTGTCCGGCAAAGGCGAACCTGTTAGAGCCGCCGACTCATTGGCGGCGATCGCCGGGAACAGAATCATCTCTTCCTTGCGTGTGTGCATCTCAAGCTCAAGCCGTAACCCGGCGAACACCTCGGGAAGGCCGGGCAGCGTGGGACCGTACTTCTCGTTGTACTTCCGGTAGACCTTGTCGAGACGCTCGCCAAGCGGACCGAGTTCGCGCCGCAGATACGCATGGTGAGTGCCTACGATGTGATCGATGAGTTCCTGCAGGCTGGCGGCATTCCAGTCACGGCCCGGAGCAGACGCGGGGTTCATCGCGGACTCAAGTTCGCTCCGGACGGACTCCACGTCGTAACCTTTCTCACGGCAGGCATCATCAAGCGGACGTTTCCCTCCGCAGCAGTAGTCGATACCCAGCCGTTCGAAAACCTTCACCGCAGCCAGAGAGCCGGCGGCGATTTCCGACACTGTCGTTTGTTTGTTTTCCAGCATTTTGTCTCCCAGATTTGTATTCATATAGGCTAGCCTTCGCCAGCCGTAATCCCAGTTACGCGGCCTTAACGCGCCAGCCGGACTGATTCGTTCCTGCGACATGTGCCGGTTGCTGGCGGAACGTGAGGATAAGATTGCAGGCGAACACAGTGACGGCGGTCATCTCAATGACAGCCGAGACCAGCAGCAGAGGCCAAAGTGAGGGCATGTACGATTCGTAGGCGCCGATCTCCGAACCGACTCGCAGGAAACAGCCGAGATTCAAGAGCGCGAGCGACCAAAACATCAGTCTGGGGCTGCGCAGTACGCGCATCCCGCAAAAGGCCGGCAGTACACGCTGTCCGATAGAAAACACCATCGTCGCCATATATCCGACCGTCAATGCGTGCCGTGACGCACCCCAGAGACCGCCAGCCCGGTCCGCCAGTGCCGCGGCCACGGAAAGTGCAGCCGAAACCAGCAGCCAGCCGTAAGCGAGGCGGACGAACAATGGGAAGGTGGGGTGCACACCGCTGATTTTTGGCGGCGTGACTGAGGGGCGAAACACCCGAAGGGCCGTGAACGCCAATCCAGCGGCCACCACGAAAAGAGTCGTGGCCGGAATCCACCAGCCACCCATCACCGCACCGACCGCCGCCACGTTTACCACGAGTGCGGCGAGCAGTAGTCGATCTTTGGGGTTTCCCAGCCCAAGAAACA
>JBDKSR010000077.1:0-6028 GCA_039680545.1 Bryobacteraceae bacterium
AACGGGAGAAGCGTAAGGCTTACCAGCGCCAGTCTCCAATCCTTCGCCATCAGCACGCAGAGCAGGCCGGTCACGACAAACAACTGGCGGAGCATGTCGGCGAGGATGTGCGAGGTCGCCACCTGTATCTTCTCGATGTCGTTCATGATGGACGACATCAGGCGTCCGGTGGAGTGGGATTCGAAGAATTCGGCCCCCTGCCGCAGGATCTTGTCGAACACCACTTGCCGCAGGTCGGTGATGGCCGAATAGCCCGCGTAATTCACCAGGTAATTGCCGGCGTAATCGCAGATGCCGCGCATCAGGAAGACCGCCAGTATCCCAATGGCGATCATCGTCCAGACGTTGTGAATCGACGATGGAACGAGGTCGTTCAGGTACAACGGGTGGTTGAAGACGGGCACATTGAAGAGGAAGACCGGCGCTTCCGCCGAGGCGGGGTTCAGGACACGGTCGAAGATAGGCCCGATCAGCAGCGCGACCAGTGCCTGGGCGCTGCCTGCCACCGCCATCAATACGACGGACCCAACGACCGCAGGCATGTATGACCGGACATAGCTCAGCAGACGGAACCATTGCTTCATGCCGCGACCCTCAGGCGTTCCAGCGCCTCGATGACTTCCCCGGCGGGAACCGCTTCAATCGGTCCCTGGGCTGTGATGACTCGCGATACGGTGCGCCAAGGCGCCCAAATCTCCGGATTGGACGTGCCGAACAGGACAAGCACCGGCAGCCCGAATGCCGCAGCCATGTGCGCCGGGCCCGAGTCGTTCCCCACGAACAGGGAAGCGCCGCGAAGCAGCGACTTCACCTCGGCAAGCGGCGCACCCGCCAAACAACGGTAGCGGGCGAAGGGACTGGTGTCGTCTCCCGGCCCCGCAATGAATACCGGATCAAGGTTGAAAGAATTCCGCAGATGTTCGGCCACCGCCAGAAATCCCGAAGTGGACCACGACTTGCCCGGACCGGTTGCGAACGGGTGGATTACCGCATAAGGAAGATCCACGGGGCGGGGCGGGGCGAAGAGTTGGGCGCGAGGTATCTCGCAACGCGGCGCGCCGAGCCAAAAGATGGCGGAAGCGAGATGCTCGGCGGTGTGAACCGTTCGGTCGACGCCCAGAATCTCCTGAGCGGTGGGGCTGCGGAGGTTATACAGTCGTGACATCCGAAAGTGAGCGAAGCCGGCGCGATACTTTGCCAGCGAACCCGCCGTAAGCACCGCGCTTCGTGTCCCTCCGTGCAGGTTGAGGCATAAAACAGGCCGCCAGCGCCGCACAGCCGAACCACTTGGCGGGAGGATCACACTGATCGCCGGGTTGTCTTCAAACACAGGCTTGAAACGATCCTCAACTACGATGGCGATTTCCAAATCTGGCCGGAACCGCTTGAGGATGTCGAGGGCGGGCGTTGTCAGTACACAGTCCCCAAGCGAGCGCAGGCGAATAACCGCCACCCGCGCGCCCTCCGGCAAGCGCTGAAGCGCGTCTGGCATCCGCAGGAACGGCGCTATTCTTCGATCCTGGCCTCGTCGACCAGCATCACCGGGATATCATCGCGGATCGGGTATACCCGCTTGCATTGCGTACACTTCAACCCGTTCTGGTCCTGCTTCAGTTCGAGCGGGGCCTTGCAAAGCGGACACACCAAGATCTCCAGCAAATCCTTGCTGATGGCCATAACCGGCTTTCCAGTGTAACAGGTTCAGACGGCTTACTTCATCTCCTGGCGGGCCTTTGCGATCACCGCGAGGTATTGCTTTGCACGCTCTTCAAAAACCTCGTACTTGCCCTCTTTGATCGTCTTGGCGTCCACCAGTTCGCCGCCGACCGCCACGGCGCAAGCACCGGCTTTCAGGAACTCGCCCGCCGTCTCCAGATTCACCCCACCGGTCGGGATCAATTCAATCTGAGGGAATGGTCCTTTCAGCGCCTTGATGTACTTGGGGCCGCCGACGTTTCCGCAAGGGAACACTTTCACGATGTCCGCACCGGCTTCCCACGCGGTCTGGACTTCGGTCGGGGTCAACGCGCCGGGCATGATGACCTTGGAATAGCGCTGGGCCATCTCGATCGTGGCGATCTTCAGGCTGGGCGACACAAAGAACTCGGCGCCCGCCAGCATGCAGGCACGCGCGGTCTCGGGATCGAGGACGGTGCCCGCGCCGAGCACGATCTTGTCTCCGAATTGATCGGCGACCTTCTCCAGGGCCTTCAACGCGCCGGGGACGGTCATTGTGATCTCAGCGGCCCGTATGCCACCGCGGACGATCGCTTCGATCGACTTGATCGCACTTTCAGCGCTCGGCGTCCGGATTACCGGGACGATGCCGATGTCGACGATTGAGGAAAGAATAGCCTGTTTTTTCATCTCTTCCCGATATTACCAGTCCGTGACCGATCCGTCGTCAGCGTCAAACGCTTCCGGGTTATGCCAGTCGTGCCCGATTTTGTCCGCCATGGCATTTTCGTCGAGCTCGATGCCGAGGCCGGGGCCGGTGGGAAGGTCCAGGTAGCCGTCGCGGACATTAAATGGCGTCTTCAGGTAGCCCACGCCGAGGCTGGCCTGTTCCTGGCACAGAAAGTTCGGAATGGAGGCGGCAAGCTGCACTCCGGCCGCAAGCGAGATCGGGCCCAGCGGGTTGTGCGGCGCGATGGCAGCATAATACGCTTCGGCCATGCCTGCGATCAGGCGGCATTCCGTGATGCCTCCGGCGTGGCAGAGATCCGGCTGCAGCACCGTCGCCGCACGCTTTTCGAGTACCTCACGGAAACCCCACTTCGTGAACACACGCTCGCCGGTGGCGATGGGCAGGTGGGTGCCGCGCGCGATCTCGGCCATTACGTCGTGGTTCTGCGCCTGGCAAGGTTCTTCGATGAACATCGGCTGATACGGTTCGAGCCCGTGTATCAGGAGCTTCGCAAGCGCCGGACTGATCGCACCGTGGAAGTCGATGGCGATATCGACGTCGTTGCCGGCGGCCTGCCGGAGTTCGGCGAACCTTTCGACCGCGTACTGAACGGCGGCAGGAGTCTCGATGTATCGTGCCGGACGTTTCTTGGCGGGACCGGTTTTGAATGCGGTGAATCCCCGGGCCATCGCCGTCTTGATGTTCCCCGGCGTGCTAACAGACTGGTAAACGCGGACGCGGTCGCGCGTGGGGCCCCCGAGTAACTCGTAGACGGGTACTCCGAGCGCCTTACCTTTGATGTCCCACAATGCCTGGTCGATGCCGCTGAGCACGCTCGTAAGAATCGGGCCGCCGCGGTAGAAGGCATGCCGATAGATTGCCTGCCAATGGTGGGCCACGCGCCGGGGGTCTTTACCGATCAGGTAGGGCTCGACCTCCTTTACGGCGGCGGCGCACGTCGCCGCGCGCCCTTCCGTGATCGGTTCGCCGAGTCCCACGATTCCCGCGTTGGTGTGAATCCTCAGGAACAGCCAGCGCGGCTTTACGAGGAACGTTTCGAGCTTCGTGATTTTCAGTGAATCCTTGGCGGCGATCGGGGCGTTCTTGAGGGTTGTCTGCGGAACAGCCGCCTCGGCGCGATCGAACGCGGAGCAGCCGAGCGTGGCGAACAGGCCGGAGATGACCGAGCGCCGCGGCACAGGGCCACCGAATCCCGGAGTGGGCATCGTACAGCCTCCTTGAAAGGCCTTACTCTATCCCGCCTTGGAACCGTGCTGCAAGCGGTAGGTTGAGCTTACGCTTTGGAGATTACGACGGTCTTCTGAGGGGATGTCTCGCCGCTCGTGATCGAAACTTGCCGCTCGTGGATTCCGAGCGCTTCCGCCAAGACGGATCGCACCTCGGCGTTGGCCTTGCCGCGCTCCGGAGCTGCCTGGACTTTGATCTTCAGCGTCCCATCGCCCATGAACCCGGCGATGGCGGAGCGGGAGCTTTTCGGCACGACTTTGACCCTCAGACGTACTTCTCCGGCTGCATCCAACGCACGGCGCAGCTCAGAAACGGAAGTCATCTGTTGGCTACCGGAAGAGGATTCGCGCGATCACGAGCTGGGGCATCATCTGGTTCCAGCTCTTCGGAATCTCGTCGAAGGGAAGACGAAATGTTCTGGTTTGGCCGGGAGCGAGACCGCCGGAGTTTTTCTTGACGATCGGCACCCTCTGCCGCAGGACCACCTGGCCGTAGGGATCATAGAAGACGCAATTCAGCTCCACCATCTCGATCTCGCGATCCCCATTGTTGGTGATCTTCCCGAGGATTTCGACCAGCGTTTGGCCGAAGACGGCCTCCGCCGCCTTCATTTCGACGCCGCTCAGCGCGAGATTTCGAGTGTATGCTTTGGCCTCCGCCGTCAAGACGGGGATATCTTTCGGCATGGACTTGGATTGTTTGTCCAGGTACCAGAAACCGGCGCCCCCCACGACGACGAGAACGAGAATGATGATTGCGGCAGTGGGAAGCTTGCCGCCCTTCCCCACCGAGGTCTTGTCAGGTTTTTCGATCGACACCGGTCCTTCTCTCCCCAACACAGTATTTCACACCGAATTCTTCCGCGGAGGCGGACGGGTTCCCGGCGACGTTACAATACGTGAATTCACTCGGGAAGCGGAGGCGACATGAAAAGCTATCGTAAAGAGCTCTGGTTCGAGGTGCCGGCGCGGAGGGCCTTTATCAACATCACGCCGCAGGTCGCCGAGTGCGTGGCCGCGAGCGGCGTTCAGGAAGGCTTAGTGCTAGTGAACGCGATGCACATTACGGCGTCCGTGTTCATCAACGACGACGAACACGGGTTGCACCAGGACTACGATAAGTGGCTCGAAAAGCTCGCTCCGCACGAACCGGTCTCGCAATACCGGCACAACGATAGCGGCGAGGACAACGCCGACGCCCACATGAAGCGCCAGATCATGGGCCGCGAGGTTGTCGTCGCGATCACCAAGGGACGCCTCGACTTCGGCCCGTGGGAACAGATTTTCTATGGCGAGTTTGACGGGCGACGGCGGAAACGCGCTCTCGTGAAAGTGATTGGCGAGTAGCGCGTCCGCTTGCCCCCGCTCTGGTGGACGTTTTACCTTGAAGATTCCTGGTGCCATGAAGCAAGACACGAAGCCATTAGTCGCCGTTGTGATGGGCAGCAAGTCGGATTGGGAGACGATGCGCCATTCGTCGGAGATGCTGAACCGTTTCGGCATCCCGCACGAGTGCCGCGTGCTTTCGGCCCACCGGACTCCTTCGGCGACGGCCGCATACGCATCGGAGGCGGAAACGCGCGGGATCGAGGTGATCGTCGCGGCGGCCGGAGGAGCGGCTCATCTTGCGGGCGTCATCGCGGCGCACACCGTGATTCCGGTGTTCGGAGTGCCGATTGAGAGCGCGTCCCTGAAAGGGATGGATTCGCTGCTCTCGACGGTGCAGATGCCGGGCGGCATTCCGGTTGGCACGCTGGCGATCGGGAAGCCGGGCGCCATCAATGCGGCCCTTCTTACTGTCGCCGTGCTCTCCGGCTCCCGTCCCGAACTGCGGGAGAAGCTCTGGGCATTCCGCCGTGAACAGGCTGACAAGGTGCTCAACGAGAAGCTTCCCTGATTCAATCCGGCGGACACTCCCAATTCCCCTGTACGATAGATTAAAGGGAGCCTGTGTGTCAGGCTCGTGGGTTATCGAGACAAACCTTAAAGGAACAGCCGTCTCGACGCATGCCGGCTGGCCATTGCCTGGAAGGGCGGGTGTGACCCCGCCTCAATCGGACCAATGAGAATCTGTTACCTGGATGCATTTTCCGGAATTAGCGGAGACATGATGGTCGGCGCGCTCGCCGATGCGGGAGCCGATCCCGCGGTGTTGATTGAGGCTTTGGGGCAGCTTGCTCCGGGGGCCGAGATCCGCTTCGAAAAGACGGCGCGGCGCGCGGTCGGAGCGACCAAGTTTCATGTGATCGGCGGCGATAGCGGCAAACACCGCCATCTACCGCACATACTGGAAATGATCGACGCGGCTCCGCTTTCCGCGCGCGTGAAGCAGAACGCCTCCGCCGTGTTCCGCCGCCTCGCCGAAGTCGAGGCT
>JBDKSR010000078.1:0-5541 GCA_039680545.1 Bryobacteraceae bacterium
AGCAACAATGGACCGACGATCAGCCACCGACGGGTCATAACGCCACCTCGACGGTCGGAATGGGATCGATGATCTCGTTGGTCGCCTTCGGCGTCCCCGAGGCCCGGAGTCGAATGGCGCCCACGTAGCGAGCAAAGCCCGGATCGCGGACAAAATTCCGCGCCCGGATTTCCGCGGACTTCGCACCTACGGCGGAGCACGAGAAACGATCGAGCGAGAGCCTCCGGCTCCCCGTGTTGGTTGGATGCATCGTGAAGACCAGTATCTCCTCGTGCGTGAAGGTTTCCGGGACTTGTTCGAGGTCTTCGGGTTTAAACGGACCGTTCGCAAGCACGCGGCCTTCGGCCGTCCAAGTCTCGACCACCCACCACGGATCAGAGGTGGAGTCCCCCGACAAAAAAACCGCTCCGTGAATCGGGTACTTACCCCCACCGTCCGTTGCATAAATGCGCGCCGGGCGCCCGTCTCTCGTTTGAACTGGTTTGCTGAAATCCAACGCGGGCATGTTACTTGCCCTCCTTTCCTTCAAACCCTGTGCCGACTTCCACGTCGTACGGCACGTCCCACATGGCGCCGAGCTTGTATGCGTGGACGTTCGGTGATACTTCGCGCCACCAATTTTCCGCCTCCTGCCGCGTATGAAACGTCGTGATGTACCAGCTAAACTGGTTTTTCACACGATACGCCACGAAGGTCCGAGTCCCGACAATCCGATCCGGCACATTGCGAATCCGAGTCGAACGCGAAAACCAACCGGCCGCCGCACCGGTGTCCACACAGCAATGCACTTCGTCGTACGACTTCTCGTCCGAATCGGCCGACGGAATCAGGACGACGTGTTGCGTCTCGCCACCCCAATTACGCGACCCGAGGTACCGGGCTTTTCTCGTTTCGCCGGAGGCGAACACCGCTTCCAACGGCTTCGCGAAATCGATTTTTTGCTCAAGCATTCAACACCTCCAACTAAATTTACCTGGAAGGCCGTCGGCGACTGGTCCTTCGGCCCTCCAGAGTGGCACTTTCTCCACCCGCCATGTCAGTACCGGCTACTTGCGCATCGACAATCACATTCTTCCCGTGCCGGCTTGAGGGGTTCGGTATCGAGTTCCCTAGCCCATTCGCGCGCGGAGGAATCCGGTTTATCAGTCCGGCCCTTCCAAACGGCTCGACGAAAAGTTGTACCGGTGTCGATATCTAGCGCCCGCCGGTAGACGTGGTCAAGACCTTGTTGATCTTCCGGGTCACCCGTGCGTATCGCCCACGGTTACGTGCCGCTTTAAGTCAACGGCAACCTCGTCGCTGCCGCTACACCTGTTCCGGATCGAACGTGACCTTGAAGGATCCGTTCTGCGCCTTCGCTGCGCGCGCGACCAGCTTCTTCACCTCAGCCGGCGCCACTACGAACCAATCGGCGATTTCGTACTGATCCCGTAGATCGTATACGCCCTTGCCGTTTTCGTCCACGCCGACTTTGTCCTTCGCCTGCCGCGCGATGTACCCGACCGTCGGAATCGCCTCGACCGTGTGCGCGCGCAGAATGCTCGCAATCACCTTGGCCTTTTCCGTTGCCGCTTCCACGGTTTCCGCCGTGAAGTCGCCGTTCGCCCGGACTTCCTCGGCGACGGCGTGCCAGAACGCATTGAAATTCTCCTGCGTTCCGAGCAGCCCTTCGAGCGCCGTCATGCGACTGGCCTGCGTGTACACATTCTGCGCGTACGTGCGCAGCAGTTTGGCGCCGAAGTTCGCATCGCCCTCCTTCTTCAAGTCCCGCAGGCTCCGCGGGTCGAACCCCGGATTGAACCAATCGGGCAGGAACATGAAGTTGGTCGTCAGCTTCCGGCCGGCGGTCCCGCTCACCGGAGTCAGCGTGACCCGGATGTTGAACGTATCGCCGGTGCCATCCTTCGTGATCTTCGGCTCGGTCACCTCGGTCGGGTAACCGATGCAAGCCAAATCGGGTAGTTTCTCAACCGGCGCCGCCAGCGGTCCTTGAGCGCCTTCGTCCACCTTGAACTTCGCCATGTAGTGCGTCTCCTATTTTCTGTGTTGTGGGTTGCTCTTACTGAACGGTTTCGCCGCTCGGTTTGAGAAGATAGAACTGTAAATTCGGTCGCTCGCGCAACTCGCACGACGGCGCCGGAACTGGGAGCAACAGCGGTTGATTCTCGTCCGTAGTTGTCTCCGGCACCAGGCCCGTCATCCGCGCATGATTCACAAGTACCGGCGTCATGACAGCCGACAACCGGCGCCCGTTCTCGAACGCGTCGGCGATTCCGCGAGTCTCCGGCGCCGGCTGCATCGCGATCATCGCTCCCAGGATCCAACCGAGTTCGAGCGCCAACTCGTATAACGACTTTCCGGTGGAGAAGGCGACGAGCGATTCCGAATCGTAGTTGATGAGATCGCAGATGTACGTTCCCAGCGCGACCTTACGCCGCTGTTGCTCCGCCGCCGAGACCGAAAGGCCGTTGGGTGGTTTGAAGTTATGACTCAAGCGGGTGCTCCACTTTCTCCGGCTCCACGTCCGGGATTCGTTCATCGGGCGCCATTTTCGCGGATTCGTTGAATTGCGCGCCGCCGCCCAAGCCTGGCGCGATTTTCTCGGTCCAGATTTTCCCGAAATCCGCGGGTTCTTCGGGGGCTAAGCCGTACCCTCGCGACTTCGCGAGGATCTTTTCATTCCCGGCACAACCGTAGGTGTAAAGAGTTTCTCCGCTCGGTAACGACTTCGCGCGCATCTCGAGAATGATGTCGAACGCCGCGGGAATGATGCTTCCGGCCGCTCCTTGGATCAACGGCGCCTTCTGCATTTTGCCGGTTAGCTTATCTTCTGACGGCTTGTTCTCCAGGGCGGTTACGTATTTGTGCCACAGTTTTCCGGTGAGCCGGTTGTGTTGCAGGAGGAACCACGACAACGGCCGCAGACTGCCAATCCGGATCATGCCCCAATCCGAGCGATCGAACCACAATCCTTCGTTGCGGCCGGCGGAGGCTTTGTCCTCGCTCAACGGGTCGATCGAACTGACCTTTTCGCTGAGTTGAAATTGCTGGAACCCAGTGTAACCGTCCCACACGAAGCAGAATGGCTTGTCATCGTTGTCCCATTCGTACGGATTGAAGTCCAACACGTCCGCCGGGTTTCGCGCCAACTCGTACATTGTGTCGTAATCCGGGACATCGACGTGCCGAAGATTCTTCAGTAAGTGAACTTCGTTGGTGCGTTTCAATTCATTCCGCACTGTCGAGATTCCGCTGCCACCAAAGTCGGTGCTCGCGTACAACACCCGGAATCCACAACGCAACAGGAACACGATCAGATAGGTCTTCCCACCACCGGAGAATGAATATCCCAGGACCTTCACCCACTGGCCACGTTCATCGTCTCCCGAATGGCTGACGAGTCTTGCCTTCTTCTTCGTCCCCAACTGCGGCCGGACCTGCGCGACAAAGGCTTGCTTCGCGCCCTGCTCCGGCGTCGGACCTGGGGTACCTGGTTTGGCACTTTGGAGAATCATTCTGTCTCGCCTCCATTGAGGAGTGTAGCACGGTCTTCCTGAATCTCCAATAGACCGAGAGAAATTTTTCCGAACGCGCGTCGGCGCAGAATGCGATCACACTTCATTTCATCCCCCAAACCTGTCGGTACATCTCCGCGACCCCGCGATGAAACGCGGCGCCAAGTTCCGCACTCTCCCCGCTTGTGTTCGCGATGCCGGCAATTCGATTCAATCGGTTCCGCCGCATCTTTTCGGGGCACGTCAGGAACGTCTCGATCGTCGAGGGACTCCAGCCCCAAGGCTCCAGTGCTTGCCGCGGCATCGTGTTGTTGCGGCAGTCCAATCCGTACGCGCACCCACCGTATTTCGTGCAGCCGTCGGGCATGTTCTGTGGATACACGGTCAGCCGTGCATCCACCAACCCCCGCCCCATCACCTCGCACCCAGCGATCAAGCGACTCACCTGTTCCGCCAAGTCATCCGGCCGGTACAAAATCACTTCGCGCACCCCACCGCCATCCTGCCACGTCACACCGGAGTAGATGAACACGTCGGCGCCGGAGTGATACAGGTAAAACTTCCATTGGTGCGACAGAATATACTTGTTCTCCCAGTCCTTGTTCAACTCGCGCCCGGTCGTTTTCCAGTCGCGGACGAATCGTTTGCCGGCGAGATTGGAGTGCGCTTCTTCAGTGAACTTCCCACACATATCGAGCACGCCTTTCTCACCGCGCCAATCGAATGCCGTCTCGATTGCGTCGAGTTCCAGGATCTCGGTGTCACGGGCCAGCCACTTCTGCGCGACTGTCCAAATCATCTCCGCGGCCTGGTCAAAGTCAAACCCGAACTTGCCCTGGACGCCGTTGACGATCTCACGCCGAATCGCTTCTCGATCCAGCCGGTTGAAAATGTCCAGCCCCGCCTTTGCGTATTCCGCTTTACTTAGCGCCACGTATCCCCCGTTCCGCCAGCCATTTCGGTGCCAGAATCTCGTCCAAATCCATTTCGTCGCACTCCCCGACACTCGTCAAATCGTCCACCAACCACAGAAACTTCACCCGCAACGCGTTCGCCACTTCGTCTCGTAGCGACGGCGGAGACCAATAGTTCGTCAACCCGTCTCGCCGCGGCGGCGTCAGCTTTCGATCGAATTGATGCGATTGTATCGACACGCGGTCACCCGTGGAGAGGATAGCACGCACAGCGCGAGTTGTCTACAGCCGCTTTCCTTTCCTCCACTCCCACGGTGGGATGTTGTTCTTCCGTTTCCAAATCCCGCGCCGGCCGTCCCGCGCTTCCTTCTCTTCCGCGGCGTAGACGTCGTCCGTTGCCCAGGCCAGGCCCTTGCGCACCAACGCACAGCTCAACGAATTCGCACGTTTCTCTGTCGTCCAATCCAACGGCCAAACTTCTGCCACTAGCCGGCCGTAGTCGTCGATAGCAACGAACTCCCACTCCGCTTTTCGCGTCATGGTCTGCACGAGGCGCAGGAACGACATTGCTTGATCGTACCCCGGCTGCCCCGTCTCCGGGACGTCGCAGTGCGCAAGACGTACCTGCGTGCTCACAAACACGCCGTCCGCGTCCGCGACGCCCGAAAGAATGCCTTTTCCTGAAATTCGCCCAGGCGCGAATCCGTGGGGGCGAGTGAAGGTCATACCTGTTTCCGCAATCGATCAATCCGCGCCAAGATGCCGTCGAGAATACCCAGGGCGCCTTCGCATCGATATGCGGATTCCGCGTGCTCGGTGGATCGTTCGCCGTTCCTGAGCGCATTGAGGACAAATTTGTGCGCCAACTGCTCCTGACGAAGTTCTACGGCCAACGCATCCAACACCCCGCGTTTCGATTCGGCCGCCAACCGACCAGCCGCGCGCTCGAATTCAACGCGCCATTCGGTTTTCTTTCTCGCCCAGTCCTCCTTCGTCATCACCATTTCTCGCGCCGACCCCAGCGCGACCTTCAACATCGCGACGTGTTGAGTATGCTCCTTCCGTTCGTTGCGCAGAATCGCCTCAGCCACAGCAAATCCGTACTGTGCCAA
>JBDKSR010000079.1:0-5789 GCA_039680545.1 Bryobacteraceae bacterium
GGACTATGACCAGACGCGAATTTGGTAGACTCGCGGCCTTTGCGCCGCTTATTCCTGCCGCGGGCCGTGCAGCCGCGAAGCGGATTCCAATCGCCCTCCAACTTTACTCAGTAAGGAAGGATTGCGCTCGAGACATGGCCGGCACAATCGCTGCCGTCGCCAAGATGGGTTACGAAGCAGTTGAGTTCGCCGGATACTACGAGCATTCGGCGAAAGATCTGAAAAAGATCCTGGATTCGAACAATATAAGGTGCTGTGGAACCCACACCGCTATCAGCACGCTGCTTGGTGATGAACTGCCCAAGACAATCGAGTTCAACCGGATCATCGGAAACAAGAACCTGATCGTTCCTTCGCTCGATCACGAGAAATACCTGGGTTCGAAGGACGCCATCATCAAGACGGCGCACCTTTTCAGTGAGATCTCTGCGAAGGTTAAGCCGCACGGGATGCGGGTTGGATACCACAACCACAGCTTCGAATTTAAGCCGATGGACGGGGAGATCCCCTTCAACCTGTTCTTCGAGAACGCTGGCAAGGACGTTTGCATTCAGGTGGATTTCGGCAATGCGCTCGCGGGCGGCGGCGACCCGGTGTCTGTGGTGCGCAGGTTCCCCGGTCAGTCCATCTCCGTCCATCTGAAGGACTGGAAGGCAGGCGAAAAGCACACGCTATTCGGCCAAGGCTCAGTGAATTGGAAGGAAGTCTTCCACGTGTGTGAGACGGTCGGCGGCACTCAATGGTACATCATCGAATACGAGAGCGAGGAGTTTCCTCCGCTCGAGTCGGTGAAGAAATGCCTTGACGCGTTTCGCGCGATGAAGAAATAGACAGGCTATGGGACAGGCTACGAAGCCTGTCCCACATACTTTACTTGCCGAGTTTCTCCAGGAAGACCTGATCGAGTGCGGCGTCTGTCCACTCGGGGACCGGCACGTTCTTGTAGAGGTTCCATTTCTCGACATGCTCGACCGAAGCACCGGGCGCGATCTTGGTCATTGGTCCCAGCGTTTCAATCTCCAGGAACTCGGCGCTGGTGAATGTCTCATACGAGCATCCGAAATCCGGATAGGTCTTTGATGGGTCCGCTTGGTAGCGTTTGATGAACAGGTCTGAACCGAGCAGGTAGGCTCCCCATGTTTTGGGATTGAAGTGGCCGACCTTCAGCGGTTTGGTCGCCTTGGGGTCTTGCCGCAGTGCCAGGTATTTCTCCGTGAATACCCAGCGGCTGTCCGAGAAGTCTGTGTAGGCCCACATCACCAGCGGATTCGTCGGCGCCAAGACCTGCGGGTGTTTCCCGCGCGGAGGGAATCCGGTGATCCCAACTCCGCCGGGAGCCATCACGGTGAGGCCCCACGGTGACAGTTCCACGGCTTCGCTATTCGTGTTACGGATGCGGTGGATGAGTTCCACATCTGTCCCGGATGCGGCCATCTTCACGGTGATGCGCTTTTCGAGCCCCGTGAGTTGCTCGACGGGTTCTGTAACGACCAATACGTCACCTTCGATTTCAACTTTCACGGGACTGTTGTCGAGCGCGTAGGTCTTGACGGGGTCCTCGGGAGCGGCCCACAGACGGTGGCCGCCGCGGATCATCCATTCCTTCTCCCCGCTCTTCCCGATCGTGTCCTTAAATTCCTTGAACAGGTTCTGTCCGTTGACAAACCCGAAACGGATGATGCGGGGGCCGACGTCGCTCGTCACAACGAGTTCGATCTCCCCGTTTGTGACTCGGTAGCTGTTCGGCCAACCTTTATAGTTGACCTTCTCGATTTTCACGGCAGCGGATGCAGTCATGGCAAGTGTGATTAGAAAAACCAGTGTCCGTAACATCGAGGCTATTATGTCTCAATTTCACGGGACAGGTGTGATACGTCTCCTTCTGAAAGGGTCCCATCCAAGCGGCTCGAGCCGGTTGCCCTCAAACTCGATAGATACGGGCGTTTTTCGGCCGATCGTTCCAATGCGAGTCAGTGGAATACCGGCATGCTGCGCAGGTACGGGTGTCCGAGGCCGGGTCGTGAACAGAAGTTCGTAATCCTCTCCGCCGTGGAGCGCCTGATTGACGGTAGCGCCGGGGAATACCGGCAATTCTCCTTCGAGCAGTGCCGACACACCGGAGGCAAGACACAAACGGCGCAGGTCGAGAGAAAGTCCGTCGCTTAGATCCATTGCCGAACTCGCGCGCAGCTTCTTGCTTAGGAACTGTCCCAATTCGATGCGTGGCTCCGGCCGGAGATGTGTCTTCCAGGCGGCGCCCGAACGTCTTTCGAGACCCAGCGCGGACCCGCCGAGGCGGCCGGAAACGTAGATGGCGTCCCCTGGGCGCGCTCCATTGCGGCACAAAGCCCGTCCGCGCGCAACGCTTCCGCAGACCACCACATCGCAGGCGACCTTCTCCGCTCGTGACAGGTCACCGCCGGCTAGCACCACGCCTGCCCGATGTGCCAGGTCGAGGAGACCGCGGTAGAAAGTCTTGACCCAACGGCTGTCCGTCCAAGGCGCGAGAGCAAGCGAGATCAGACAGAAGCGCGGGGTCCCGCCCATCGCCGCGATGTCGCTGAGTCCCCTGGCCAGTGTGCGCCAGCCGACTGCTCGCGCCGGGTGGGCGTCGCGGCGGAAGTGAACGCCTTCGAGTACGAGGTCGGTGGTGAATAACTGGTCTTCGCGCGAGCCGCGCGGGCGATAGATCGCGCAGTCATCACCGATACCTGTGACAATACCGGATCGGCCAAGCTGCGGCGCCATCCGGCGGATGCTCTCAATGATCTCCAGTTCGTTCATCGGTGTCATCCTTCGAACCGAAAACCAGACCGCTCGGCAACTCCTCTCCGAATATCCGGCTAAACTCTGTCTCACCGAGCGGTTGCTCGCCTTCAAGTACCGCGAGCAGGCGATCACGGTTGCGGTTCCCTTCGATGGCGCGCCGTACCAGTTCAAGGGTTGCGGTGTTCAGGTCGCGTGTTGCATCGCCGGTCTGCCTCGCCATTGAGATCACCGCCTCGTGTGCCGTCGGGAACTTGAGGAGCGCTTCGACCCATCGCGTTACGGTCGCGGGCGGCAGGACGTAATTGATCGGGCCATAGAACAACTGGCGGGCCCCAAGGCGGCCCAGGCACCACAACTCACTTTCTCGATAGTCACCGGCACGGACACGGCGGAGCAGTTCTTCACCGAGATCTGTCTTGGTTTGGCGCGGCAACAGTTCGAGACTCGCGGCCACACGCCACATTTCCCTCAGGAGACTGCTGTTCACGCGCTGATGTTTCGCGCCCCGGGGAAACAGCGTCGGGGAGAGGCGCTGGTAAATCTCGGCCTGCTGGCTGCGATTCAGCCCTCCCGCCAGCCGTCCCCAAAAAATCCACCATTCGATCCCGTTCTGAATTTGATTAGGAAACTGAAGCCCACCGGCGTAAATGCTTCTGGCCTGTTCGACGCGCCAGTCGTCGCCGGGATATCCGAATCCCGGGCGCAGGCAAAAACCGCACAAGTTCAGCCATCTCGATTCCCACGCGGGCGAGTAGCGGCGGCCTTCGGCGGTTTCGAGAAACGCGTCGGCGAGGCGGCGAATCGTTCCGAGCGGCCAGGAATTGCGGCCAAGCCCAAGGCTTTGTTCGAGCCGCGCAGGCAACTCTTCCGGGGGAAATGGCGGGTTCCCTGCAGTAAATGTCGAGCGAATTAGCTGAATCGCGTTCCCGGCCGCCTCTTCGCTTACGATCGCGGCGGCGTGGGCGGGTTTTTCAGCCGGAGCGGCGGTTTTCCGCAATTCAAACTGCAACCGCCAGCGGTGTTCGCTCACCTTTGATTCGCACCAGATCTCCAGCGTGCCGACCTCAGTGAGCCGCGCGGCCATCTTTACGGGGATGAGTTCACCGCCGGCACGTTTGCCGAATCGGATCACGGCGTTCAACGGTGCGTGGACATGAACTTCTTCCGCCAATTGCTTCGAACTGAACCGGACAGCATCACCGAGCGCATCGCCCGTGCGAGAGAGAGAGCTGTATAGCCTGAACGAGACCGGGCGGTTGGCGACGAGTTGCAGATCTCCGCGGTCAAGTTCGAGAAAGCTGCCGTCCTCGGTGCCACGTGGCACCAGGCACACCGTGCTGACTTCTTCATCGGAGTGTGCATCGCCGACGCCGATATAATAGGCGCGCGGCAGACCTCCATGAATCAGCAGGCCTCGGCCTGAGGAACGCACGTATGAGTAGTAGGCTGCCCCGACGGCTACCGCGAGGTCGAGATCGCGGTTCTCAAGCACCACCGGACGCCGGCCGTACCAGTGCCCGACGACATCGGCGGCACGATCGCGCAACGCATCGGGGATGAAAAATCCCCCATTGAACAGGATCGCGTCGGGTCCGTGGGCTGCGTCACCGCCCGCGCTTGCCAGGAACGCGGCAAGATGGCGGGTTATTGAGGGATCGGAGACATAAGGCAGACCCAGTTCATGAAAGAGACTCTGTTTCTCCTCCTGCGGACGTTCCGAAAGTTCACAGAAGGGGAGAAATCCTTCAAGAGCCAGTTCTGTCACCTCTTCGCGCAGAATCTCAGCCTTAAGTGTGCCTCCGACGAGCGAAGATCCCCCTCCGAGAATGCGAATCTCCTCTGAAGATGGGCCACCCTCGGAAAGCAGGCGCTCCTTGGCTGCGGAGCATTGGCGGCGCAAGGCGCTACGCTGCCGGACCGATAGCGAGGCCCCAATCTTGCTTTCGACAAGCCACGCCAGCGTGAGGTCCAGATTATCGCCGCCGAGAAGTAAGTGGCGGCCAACGGCGGTTCGCGTAAAGTCAATCTGATCGCCGTCGCGCCGCACGCGGATCAGCGTGAAGTCCGATGTCCCGCCGCCCACATCGCACACGAGCACCAATTGGCCGTCGAAAAGGCTCCGCCGGGATTCCGTGAGGTGATTGGCAATCCAGGCATAGAACGCCGCCGCAGGTTCTTCGAGAAGAGTAAGGTTGCCGATTCCCGCATCGCCCGCCGCTTCGACGGTCAGTTCGCGCGCCTCTTCGTCAAAGGAGGCGGGCACGGTGACCACAACCTGCTGTTCAGAAAGCTTTTCGGGCCCGGCCGCGTCCCAGGCCTCCCGGATTTGTCCCAGGAAGCGTGCCGACGCCTCGACTGGCGATAGGATGCGTCCGCCTTCCTGCGCATCCCACGGCAGCACCTTCGCGGTGCGGTCAATCTCCGGGTTCGAAAGCCAGGATTTCGCGGAGTGTACGACGCGCGTCGGAACAATCGCGCCTTGCTCCCGGGCGAATGTGCCGATGTACTGCCTGTCATCGCCAAGGAAGAGAAACGACGGCAACGTGCGGCGTGGCTCGACGAGACTTTGCTCTACGTGTTGCGGAATCGGGAGCAGGTGAACCGGTGGAAAATCGGCGCTGGCGGCCTCGGCCGGATCAATGAATGCCAGGGCCGAGTTGGTCGTGCCAAGATCGATTCCGACTTTCATTCCACTTCGATCTCAGCCGGGGCGATGATGCTCAGGTCGCGACGCCGTCCGGCGGGGGGAAGATCGACCTTCTCCGCCATCCATCCTCTGTGCCGCAGCGTCCCTCCGCCGGGGGCACCCTTGGCCGGAACCTTACCGACAAACTTCACTTTCGCCGGATCGGGCGACTCCACTTTTGTGAAAGTACCTTCCACTCCATCGACCACGGGCACTAGCTGCAAGTGCCGTGCCAATGATTGCCGGCACTGGTCATGAAGTCCACGGACCGCAGCGCCGACCTGCCCGTCCGAGTACGCCGAGATGTCTTCCATGAGGAAATCGACAAGGCGGG
>JBDKSR010000080.1:0-19355 GCA_039680545.1 Bryobacteraceae bacterium
CTTCATTTCGCTTACTCCTTCTATGGTTTGACCTTCAAACTCTTGAAACCGAACTTCTCTTCTTTGTCCTTTTCCTGCTTCTGTGCCGGCCGCGGGTAGGTTTCAGGGAACGGGCTTTTCTGGCGGACGCCGCGGTAGTGAATCCACGCGCCGACGAAGACGCCGATTGCCATGCACAGGGGTCCAGTGATTGCCAGGAGAAGTAGTTCGTTCATGTGTCTACCGTGTATTCCAGTCCACCGATTACGTCCCATTTCACCAGCCAGGCCACGCCTGTAACCTCGTAGCCGCGCATCCCGTCATGCCACACACCTTCCTCCAGCGTTACCGTTGGCCAGGTGCAGAGGGAGTCCGTGTCGCCCACGGCACGGGAGAGTTCTTCCGGGTCCGTGGCCGCGACGTTCCAGGTGTCCACCAACCCACCGCCGGCTGCAACCGGAATGTCGGCATCCCCGAAAGAGTCGTAGACTTTGTTTGTGGGGTCGTTGCTCGGGCTGCGGGTCTGAATCGCGGTGTAGATGAACAGCCTGACCTCGCTCGGGGCATGGGTGGAGATCAGGGTGTGAAGCTCGGATTTTCCGCGCCAGAGTTGTGCGTAGGCCGCATCCTCAACGCCACTGGCCATGGTCCGCTGTCCGTAAGCGTAGGCGTAGATTCCAAACTGGTTGCTGTCGTCGGATGTGCCTTCTGCGGTCCCGGTCCAGTTGGCCGCCACGGCCGCTTGAGCGCTGGCGTAGGCCGGTGGGGTCGATGAGAACTCCTGAAGCTCGTGGGAAACCATGCCATCGTACAGGGCACCCTCTTTCCAGATGGTCCAGCTTGTGGTGGCGAGTTGGCCGTACTCGTCATACGTGCCGGGGTCTGTCGTCCATCGCAGATGATTGAAGCAGTCGCGGATTTCGGTCCATATCCAAGCCCCGATGTAGTCTCCGGGAAGGATGAACCCGTTGGACTCCAGCGTATCAGGCTCCGCCGATTCGTCCTCGGGCTCGATGATGACCCACTCGCCGGCCACTCGCTTGTAGACCTCGCCGGCTCTGAACGCGGGAGCGACAGAATCAAACAGGCATCGAGCCTTGTCACCGTTGGCCACGGCGACAGGGGCGATATCGTCACCGTTGATGTCGTGGCCCATGCCGTACTCGGTCTGCCCTGCCGTGGCAAACTCCTTGGGGAACTTGCGCGTGAATCCGGAGGAGTTCATGCCCGTGGCAATCACCATGTCGGCCCATGTCATAAGTGCGGGATAGTCCGTGTCGCTGGTGTCCTTGGCCCAGGCCAGAACATAACCGGCGTCTCCAGATGGGTTCTGGAACGCCAACTGTAACGCCGCCATCTTCTGCAACAGTGCGATGGTAAAGTGGTAGCTCGACGGTACGGTCAGCGGGTCGGTGTACGCGATGGTGTAGCTCGTTGTTGCCGCCAAGTCTCCGGCCGCCACTGCCGTGGGATGCGCCCGATTGAGCGAAGGATACCCGGTGTCTGTCCCGAAGTACGGAGGAGGTCCGAACGGCTCCACGTTCCGGTAGTTGGCCGTGAGAATCTTGATCCGCTCGATGTAGGCATTCCAGAACATCTCCAGAAACGCAACGGCGGTCCAGTCATCGGCGGCGGAGAATGTGTCGTTCCATCCGGGCATCAGCTATGTGCTCTCGGGTAATCCCAAACACGCGAACCGCTGGTCATCTGCAATACCTTGTAATCAGCGCTTCCCCAGCCCACAGCATCGACCTGTACGTCGGGCTTGCTGCTGGTTGTGGTCCCCAGGTACTCGCCAAGCGTCCATCGGGGTGTGCCCTCATTGAGCGCCTGAAGGCTCTGCCGATCGGCGACGATGTGAACCGTGCGTCCGTCCTTCGACTCACCAACGGCGGTTGCCACGGTGTCGAGCTTGACGACGGGGCCGGGGGAGTAGAGCCGAATGTAGTTGATCTGGTTGGGGCCGCGAACTTCCAGGACCGGGATCTTTCCATCGGGTTCAACCAGCGTTCCCGTCCGGGTGAAAGTCGCAAAGGCATCGTCGATGTACAGGTTCTCGGTGAACGACCCGGCCGACACGGCGGAGTAGAACACACGGGACATGGGGCCATTCATCTGCGCCACAAGCTGGCGCAGGGCGGACAAGTCGCGCTCCAGTGAGGCGATCCGATCTTCAAGAATGGCCACGTCGTTCATCATGGAAGGAATACTCCGAAGCTGTCGCCCTCTGTCGCCGCCGCCGCCGAAGCGCTGATCGTGCTGGCCGCGACAAGCGTGCCTACCGCACTACTCGTCAACCCGGTGACCCATCGCTCGCCCAGGGCGATTCCCTGACAGTTCCAGTGGCCCAGCGAACAATACTGGAATCGGTAGGCGATTCTGTCCTTGCGGGGTACTGAGATTCTGAGATTAGCCGCAGGGGCCGACCCGATGTATCGCACCAGTCCTCTGGAGAATCCGATGAACTCGGACGGGTTGACCGTTCCCAAGCGGTCGAGGTACGTCTGATAGATATATTCCGTAACGTGCGTGCGAATTGTCGTGATCGTGATCTCCCCGATGACCATGCCGACGTACTCGGGCACAACCTCAATCAGCACATCCGATCCAGATGTTTCCCACACATCGCCCACTCGAACCTTGACTGTGCCGCCGTCCAGCACAGCCGGCATGTATCCTTCCCACCAGCGGAAGTGCGCCTCGATCGTGTGTTCTTCCTGGCCGGTGATGATGGTCCTGATGATCTTGTCGGGTGTCTTGCGCCGCGCCGACACGCCAAAGAAATTTGGACTCGCCTTGTAGGTCAAGAACTGCTGGCCGGCGAAGGTATCCACGTCCAACACGCTGTCGTCAACCACGGACACGTTTCGGGTCTGAGACTGGCCGTAGTTCAGGTACTCCGCTTCCGTCGCATACTCGACCTGTTGTTTCGTGCTGGCCGGGCCGTAGACGTGCTTGTGGATGTATAAGCTGGTGCCGGGGATGGGGTCGTGCGTGCTGACGACGTGAACGGTTCCGGTCGGTGCGGTTGGCGGAGTCTGGGTTGCGCTGGTGTCCACATCGGTGATGGTGGAGGTCTGCTCCAGCGAGTTCGGGTCGGTCGTGGTGCGCGTGCCTTCCGCCTCGATCTTGTCGATGGCGTTGGCGCGGGCACAACGGAATACATGCAGATAGAGCGGAGCTTCGTTGACTTTCTCAGTTGTACACCCAACGACCTTGAGGCCGCTTCTCAGGGTTGGGTCGCCGGGTTGGGTGCTGGTACTGGACGTTGAAGCGATCAGGTCTTCATCGGATATGGCGGAGGAGTCGCGCACGATCCGGCTGACCCGGTTCTTCAGTTCATTCAGCGTGCTCTGGTCGCCAAACTCGCCCGTCCAGATGTAGCGGCCGGCGTGTTCCTTGACGGTGGCCGAGCGCTTCTCCACGCCCGACACGGACGTTGACCATGTGGGCTCCGTCGCGGAGTCAGTCACCATCCGAATCACTTCACCATACCGGACTCCGCCGGGGTCGGTCTGTTTCTGGCTTCCCTCTTGCTCGATCTCAGTTTCCCGAGTACGACGGGTGAAGATAAACGTCCACGCGAAGTAGGTTCTGGAATTGGTCTTGTCCGGGCCAATCCGGTCGCGAAGGACCAGGCCGGATATGGTTGGGGTCGGGGTTGACGGGAGCGAGGTCGCCAGCAGGGTAATGCGCTCTTCATCGCCCAGGGATGACGGGTCGTATTGTACCGATGTCCCACGCCACTCGATGAGTTCCTTGGCGGTGTAGGGCGTGTAACGGAAGGTATGCGACCAGCGTAGATTGTTCAGTTGTCGGGACTCGGGCTCGTGGGCCACGGTCCCCGTTGGGGCGGCGGGTGCCGTGGGAGGAGTCTCGGAATCCGTCACCAGTAGAATCGTCCGCTCAACCTCAATCCCGTAGGTGTCGTCGCGGCGGAAAACCGATCCATCCTGCTCGATCCCCTGCAGGGGCGTGCGGAGCGCCCAGGTCCATACGGTCAGTGTCTTGATGCCGTTGAAGACGATGGTTTGTGTCGTCGCGTGAACCCAGCCGGTTCCCGTCGGCGTAGGCGGGTCGCCAATCCAGGCCGCAGTCGTGGCCTGATTGGTGATGTAATCATCGTCAGTGCTGGTGGACGTATGGGAGTTGAGTTGATCTTCGCCCGAGGTCGTGAGCGAGTAGGTGACGATGACAACACATCCGTGAGAGTCCGTCCGCTGGACGCTGGCGACCCGGCCCTTGAGCCCGGTGATGGGTGCGGTGTTGGCCAGGGCCGAGAGAATCAGGGCCAGCTCAGCGGCATCGGTATCATCCAGGGTTCCCCATACGTCATAGGTCCGGGTCGCTCCGGTCAGCAACCCGTCGGGGTCGTAGGTCTTCTGCGTGCCGTCATAGGTTTCGACCGTCGTTGTCGCCGGCTGAGAACCGGGGCTTGGTGCAGAAGTCCCAAACCCGGCTTGGACGACATCGCCCGTGATGGTGCAGGTGAAGGAAACGAGGTATTCCCCGCTGCCAGTCACGGAATAGGAATAGCTCGCGGCGTCGACGCGGACGGGGATGGCCTGCGTCACACCCGTGTTGAATTGCAGGGTGATGGTGCCGGTTTCCCCTCGCCACGCCGACGGTTGCGGAGGGACATCCTGCCTGACCACGCCAGAGACGACCAGCGAGCCTCCGGGGGTGAATGGCCGGCTCGCCGAAAACCGGCCTTGCCCTCGGCCCTGCCGGCCGCGCGACTGGTTCGCCAGTTGCAGGGTGTAGGCCCTGACCGTGGCGAAGAATTGGGGCGTGCCAGTGATGTCCACCAGCCCGGTCACGCCGTTGTTGCGTCCTTTGTCGGCCATGGGGAAGACCCCTTAGAACGCCAGCCAGGTGTTTGCGGCGCTGCTGAGGCAAATCAGGATGACGCCCCCGCCAGAAGCGCTGGAGAAGGCGACATCGGCGGATGCGCCGTTGATCGTTCCGCCGGTTGGAGGGTAGACCTTGAGAACCTTGTTGGACACGCCATTGCCGATGAACAACACCTTCCCGGTGATGAGGTCGGAGGAATGGACGCGAACGCCCTTGGAGTTGTCGGCGTCCGTGGTGGGGTATACCCCGGACGTTGCCGCCGGGAGTGCGCCAGCGCCAGCGCTGTCAGACCCGGCTGCCGCGGTAGACGCGCCAGGGGTGATGACCACTCCGGTGCCACGGAACAGGTTGGCCAGCGCGTCGCCATTGTTGTCGCGGACCAATCCCGTGTTAGCGCCACCAGAATCGTTGCACGCAAGCATTCCCGATAGGACGGGTAGGTTGTAACTGGACATATTATTCGCCTTTCTTCATCACGTTACGGACGGAACGCACACCGCACGCGCGCTGTGCAGCGATCAGGAAATTCTGCCACGATCTTGAGACAAACAGCTTGCTCGGGTCGGGGAATTGCAGGTGCGCCGGAGCCCCCAGGTCGGTAATGAGCATCAGATGCTCGTTGGAATGCAGCAGGTCGGAGCACGATCCGCCCGGAGTCCAGTATGGGAACTCGGCAAGGTAGATGGCCTTCAGGGTGAGGTTGCTGCTGGGGGTGGGCCATACGACGCCAGCCGCGCTGCTGGTGAATGCCAGCTTTTCGGGAGTCCCAGATGCGGCGTCCTCTATGCTGAGGGTGGCGTAATCGACCACTTCAAGCAGGTCTTCCTCGCCGGAGATCCACGCCTTCACCAGCAGGTCCGGCCGGAATGAAAGCGCCGGAAGACTGGCCGAACCAGAGGTCAGGGTCAAACTCGCGACGGCGCGGAGTATCTTCGTCTCGCGGGTGAACCAGTTGCCGGCGAATTGGATGGAGCGGTCAATCTGCGCATCCGTGTATTGCGTCGTGTCGCCGGCGTTGCTGGCCGCCTGACGCACCCTGAGTCGGGCTTCCGCCAGAGACATGGATGGAGCGGTCTTCGTGTACGTCTGCGCGTCCGTGTCAAGAACATCTCCGGTGGAGAGCATGGAAAGACCGGCAGCCAGTGTTAGCTTGGGTCCGACAAGTCCAGCGCCGTGAGTTGACGCGGTTCCGTCGTAGGTATCACTTCCTGTCGATCTGACATAGTATGTGGACATCGTAATCAACCTGCGGAAAAGGAGTTAAAGTAGTCGGAAGACTTCCATGCAATTGATCCCTTGATGGTTCCAGCTTCCGCAGCCGTTATCCTCAGTCTCGCGGTGCGACATGGAGGAAGCATCAGGTGGGCGTATCCCCAGAGGTTCGCCGTGAGTTCCGAAATCCCCTTCTTTCCCACGCCTCCCCCGCTGACGACAGCGCCACCGAGCGATGCCGGTTTGAAGTCTGCATCCAAAGCCACGGTCATCCAGTCCGCTGCCGCGGCATCATCTGGGTCGATGTGCGCGGGAAGAATCTGAAATTCGGCACTGGTTATCACGACGCTCGGGCAGAGGCAAATCATTACGTCGGAAGGCGCTTCGACTTTCGAGATGGTCTTAACGACCGATGCGCTGTCGGTGATGACCGTTGTTGATGCAATTGCCTCGTACTTTAGGATTGTGTTCACGATATTCCTTTCAGAAGCAGTAATAGCCGCTTCGCCTTCTGTGCCGATTCCCACACCGCCGTAATCGGCCCGCCGCTCTTGAGTAGCTCATTCCCGCCGCTTCCGCCGGTGATGTCAGAACTGTTCCAGGAGATTGTCACGACGGCGGAATGGTCAGTGATTGGGCACACGTCCAGATACACGTCCACGTACATCTCGCCCATAGCGGCGACGGCAGCTTCTCCGATTCCGTTGATCCCGATTACGCCGTTTGGCACGGTGTTGTACGTCGCCGTGAACCCCTCTTGAGAAGCCGATGAATAGACCGGCATGTCGAAGAAGACGCGGACGAACGCGCCGGATAAAACAATCATCGCCCGCACCACAGCCGGCCCCGTGTGCAGCGATCCGTTCTCGACTGGCGCGATCGTGTGAACGATCTGGGCGCAGGCGTTTCCCAATGAATCGCGTACCGTATCGGCCGCGATCGTCACGGTCGGGTAGGCATCACCGGCGACGGCCTCCATCGAGTAGGTTCCGGTATCATCTTCTTCCCATGTCGCGCCGGCCAACGTCAGACGAATCTGATCGTTCGCGGTCACTTCGGCGATGGTCGTCGTGACCGACTCCCCATTGATCGCAACACTTATCACACGCCCCTCGTCGGCTGGCGTGAACGTGTAGCCGGACACGTCTACTACAGCTGCCGCTTCCGACATGACTGCGGTTCCCGACGCCGCCGCCTTCGCGCACAGCGTCGATTTGCGAATCACTTGGCAGTCGTCCAGCGTGATCCGCAACGTCGTGTTGCTCACGACCGCCAAGCTCTTGACGGTGTAGTTTCCGTTCATCGTCACGCCCGACGAATTGTGAATCACGATTGGCGGCGAACCTGCTTCGGTGTACGCCACGTCGATGATGTTTCCGGCCGTGTCCACCACCCACGTCGCCGCGACGGGGGCTGTCTGGTCCATCAGGTCGTAAACCTCCGGCTCCACCACCGCCGCCAGCGCGTTGTTTCCGATCGTCAGCGAGGGATGCACCGCGTCGGCGTAGTAGCGGAGGTTGGGGTCTTCGTTCGTCGGGCCGTATGTCGTTGGGTCTGTGATCGCGTCGGCCCACACCTCGTCCCGCAGGTCAATCAGCGCATCGAACGCCGCAACATGCGTGATGAGATGATCGTTGCAGGCCGTCCAGTTGGTCTCATAGGTTGCCACGTCCGTGCGCGGCGTCGGACCCATGACGATGTACTTAGCCCCCGCCGTCCGCCGCGCGTTGTGGAAGGTTCCGGCGTCGAAATCCGCCGCAGCGATACCCTGCGCTGTTCCGGAGCTTCCGAAATCGTTGTGGCCGTGAAACTGGACGATGACCGGGACAAGATCGTCCTCCAGAAACGCGTCGTTCACATCGGTCAGCGCCGTGTCCTGGCTCTCGATCGTCGTCTGTGTCCCGCCCTCATAACCGAAGTTGTAGATTTTTGGATCGTAACCATGATCGGTGACGAGCTTCCGCCGCAGCATCTCGGGCCAGCCGCGTGCGGTGGTCGAGTTTCCGACGGCGATGATTCCGCACGGGCCGGAGGGCTGGGCGATGCCGAAGGTCTGCAAATACCACGCTTCAAGCTGCAGGAGCTGTTCGTCAGTTAGCGCCTGACGAATCACGAGGATTTCCGCCACCTCCATGTAGCTGTTGTAGGTGCCGCTGCGGCCCAAATAGAGATTCGAGCCGTTTGAAGCCCCCGTGAACGATGTGCCGGTCGATTGCCCGTTGCACTGCGCACGGCCGTTGATTCGCCAAACGCCTTTGGGCAGTTCGTTGGCCGATTTGACGCGGTGAACCGAGATGATGAAGTTCGCCTCGCTGCCGCCGTACAGCGCGAAGTGTGCATTATTGTAGGCGAGCGTCTGCGGCGATGCCGTGAACGACGTATATCGGAAGTTCGCATCACTTGCCCACAACGGGAACAGGGTCTCGCCAGTGCATCGCGCGACGAACACCACGGTCATATTCGTGGCATCGCCGGTGATGAAGAAAGCCGCCCGTGCCAGGTTGTGGTATCCGCTGAAACAGACGCCACCGTAACTGCCGAACTTGCCGGTATGGAACGTCGGTTGATTGGCCTCGGTGGCTTGCACCAGGTCTTGACCGGAGACAAGGTCCACCCACGCTGACACTTTCTGGCCGTCCGCCAGGTTCAACGAATCCGTGCTGCGAACCGTCCAATGTCCGCCGCGAGTGAGGGTGGTTGGGGCCAATGTGGTCATGTTACCTCATGCTGACCGACGCTTTCGCGTCCATGTGCCGGTTGAGCTGCTTCTGCACAGCATCCAGCGTTGCCTTCAGTTCCGCGTTGGATTGGAGGAGCGCGTCCGCCTTCTTCTGAAGTTCTGGCCACTCGCGCATGAGAATCTGAAGATTCGCCTGCATCACCACGCGCGAATCCTTCCCCGACTCCAGCGCCAGCCAAATCTTCTTCGTTTCGTCGATGGTCGGTTGTTGGCTGTCGTGATCCTCCAGGCGTGCAATTCGAGCATCTGTTTTGACGTTGGCCGCCTCGATAGATTTGAACTGGTCGGCAACCTGCGACATCTTCTGTTGTGCCGTATACCACAGCACCCCGACAAGAGCCTGGCACAGCATGATGATGATGCTGATCGCGTTCTTTTTGATCTGGTCCATGATGGTCCTCACGTATGGGCCAAACATCGGCTCTTGCTAGTAGTAGTACCTGCAACGCAATGTACGATTGGTCATTTCTCCGTGGTTCTTCTCAAGCGCATCAGCCATGCGGCGAATCCACAGAGCGATGGATTTTGCGCCACGTCCGCTCATCATTCCGGGACGCTGGATGTTGATCGACGCCGCGAGTTTTGCCTTCTTCATTGTTCGTCCTTATTTGTTGCGAACCGGCGTATCGACGCATCCGCCGGCCCAGGTAGAGCCTGACTGGTCGATCCATGTTCGTTGTTCGCAGTTCTTCGGCGACTTGCTCTGCTGGCAGCCGGTCAGCAGACACACCAGCAGGAGAGATACGGCGATCGCGACGAGCCCGAGAGTCCTGTAGTAATGTCGCATGTCATGCTCCTGTCTAAATTTGCTTCACGTATGCGCCGTCCTCGCTTGTCACATTGCCTAGCCACTGAATCCGTTGCGGGTAGTAGTTGACGCCTCTCGGCATTTGTTCCAACATGCGAACCGGAATGCCAATCTCTCGCTCCAAACGCTCCGTCGCCGCTTTCAATTTGTGTATCTCGGTTTCGATTTCTTCGCGCGTCATGGCTTCTTCTCGCAATCGTTTATGCCCCCCGTCTGATCTTTCGAGCCCGGATACCGCCGTTCCGCCTTCCATCGGTTGTGCCACACGACGAGGCACACGAAGAAGATTCCGACGCAGACGCAGAGGTATTGGCTCATTTTCCGACTCCGAAATCGTGGGCAACGTCATGGATGGCTTCCGATGGCGTCATGCCCGCCCGCCGGTTGCGGATGTAGTCGATGACAGCAGCCAGCAGCGCCACGGCCGCCGCAACCCCAATCACCGCCGCAAACCATGTTGAGCCGACTCGTGCCGCTCTTTCGATGGTCGCGCAGATTTGCGCGACGATGAAGAGCGCACCTGAGCCGACGACGACACCGAAGGCGATAGACCGGACGATCCCGGACAAGGATGTGACGAAAAGGGAGATCCCGATGGTAATGAGACCCAGACCCAACCCGATGGCAGCGTAGGCGATTAGGCGCGAGACGATGGACATTTGCGCGTTTAGTTTCTCCAACAGGTCCGCGTCGTGCTTGGCCGCAACCGCAGCCTTCTCCCCGTTCACCTGTCCGATCTTGATGTTGTCGGAAGCGGTATCGAGGTCGGACAGTATTCCGCCCTTGAGTTCGGAGGTCGGCAGCTTGTCGGCCTTTTCTTTGGCCGACTCCACCGATTTCCCGGCCTGTACCAGTGGGGGAAGGACGGCCTGGATAGGTCCCGTGCCGATGGGCTGGTCCTGGCGGCACCCGCCCAAGCCAAACAGAATGACGAAGAGGAGAGAGCCGAGATAAGAGGATTTCTGTATCCCCATATCCATATTGTACCGACACACACATCTGATATGCAAGCACAAAATCACGGCCGGTGTGCGGGCACACCGATTGCTGTGAAAATTCCACTTTCAATGCACAGACTGCATGGTATGATCCGAGTTTTTGACCACGAGAACGCGGATTTATGCCCGAGATGGGTTTCCTAAACTCAGCGACCTCGGCCCACGGGCCACCGGCGACAGCGAGGTCAAAGGTGGGAATGTCCGGCACAGGACGCTCGGTGTAGTCATATGTGTTGGCGTCTGGCCTGTCGTCGCCTGGAATCAGGTCGGCCACGGGCACGTTGAGGAATGCGGCGATGCGGAGCAGGGGTTGGGGCTTGGGAAACGTCTTCCCGTCGCGCGTGTTCTGGATCGCACTCAGCGACATCTGACACTTCATGGCGATTTCATGCCAGGCCAGCCCGGTGGATTTTTTCGCGGCCCACAGCAATTCTCCTAAGTCCTTAGTCATATCTGGGTTGTAGAGAAGCATGGTTGCACTTTCAACGTGAAATTTGAAATTTTCTCAAATTTATGATTGACTCATGTCGATGATACATGTATCTTACGCGTATCACACATGGGCAAGCAAAGCATCACAATCACGAAGCCGACGACGATCCGACTGGTACGCGAGTTCCGACGGCGCATCGGCCTGACGACCGACGCGGGCGCCGCCAGTCTTCTCATCCGACGCGGGATTGATTGTGAATCGGTTCGGTCGATACCGGCCGCAGCCGGGCGTCCCTGCCAGTGTGAACAATCCGTAACCAGTATGAACCAGAAAAGTTGAAAGTCAAGTCAACTGTTAATGGGACAGGACAGAAACATAAGGAGAGAACCATGTGCAGATTTTTTTCAGCGATTGCGACTCGTGACGGACGACTCCTGTATCACGATGCAACAGATTCACACGAACACATGATCCGGCATTTCGGGCTTCGCGAGGGGTCTGGAGCTGGGTTTGGTGCCGCTAACTTCGTGTGTCTGGAGTTCATACAGCAGAACGGTAAGGCGGATGATCCAGACTCGTACACCCTGACCGTCGATGAGTCCGAGACGCCAGTGTGGTTCGATGCAGATCGTCGCACAGAAACCATTAGCAAGCTCAAGAGTGAAATAAAGTCGATGATCGTAACCGACAGTCGTCCGTTCATCTTGGGCGGGCGGTGGATTCTGAGCGGAAAACCAACTATCGGCAAGTTGGTTGGCGCCACCATCGAGTACGCCGGCAACGCCACCATCGAGGACGCCGGAAACGCCACCATCAAGTACGCAAACAACGCCACCATCAAGCACGCCGGCGACGCCACCATCAAGGACGCCGGAAACGCCACCATCAAGTACGCAAACAGCGCCACCATCAAGGACGCCGGCGACGCCACCATCAAGTACGCAAACAACGCCACCATCGAGTACGCCGGCAGCGCCACCATCGAGTACGCAAACAGCGCCACCATCGAGTACGCCGGCGACGCCACCATCGAGCACGCAAACAGCGCCACCATCAAGTACGCAAACAACGCCACCATCAAGGACGCCGGCGACGCCACCATCATTAAGAAATAGGAGCGAACGATGCACACAACCAGCGACATGATTGGGTTGGAAACGCTCGTGCCCGACTCGCGCAACCTCGGCGTTGACCGACGGCCGCGGTGCGTGAAGTGCAACCGGCCGCTGACTCGCGAAGACGACTTCGGTGTTTGCGGCAGGTGCATTGAGCGGGAAGCCGAGAAGCGCGAGCCAGAGCGGTTTGATGCCCAGAACTGACTACATGTTTAGTCCGACCACGAGCTTCGAGGCGACGAATGAGACGAGACAGGAATCATCTCGATGGCGTGGAAGTAGCGACTGCGACAGCGAGCGCACCCGGATGTTGCGGGAACGTCGATTTGAGAGGCGTTGCGCGAAATTCAGGACACTGCGAATGGGACAAAGGCCACGTCCCAACAACCCCGAGCCGCCTGGGTTCTCGTCAGCGGCACTTTGACAATCGAAATATGCTTCCCTGACCGGGATCGGCTAACGGTGTCTCGGGATTGGCTCCGAGTGCCGGCATAAAGCCGGATGCCCGATGCGGCGCGCGAGGGAATGAATGCCGTGACCCTGCCTCACCAGCAGGTAGCTGGATTTCCCCATGACCGTGTAAAGACCGCATCACGCCGAAACTGGGCAGACTGCACGACTGAGCCACACAACGGCAGGGAGGCATTGATTGCGGGAGGACGGGCACGGTGCCCTGCGAGCCTCATAAACTCGCGATCTGGGTTCAACTCCCAGTCCCGCTATTTCCTGGTTATGACGCACGCCGCCGGCGAAACAGGCGGCAAGTAATCGCCGAGAGGAGCACGTCATGATCGTCAGAATGGGAATCGCGAATCAGGTGTTGATCGAGTTGGACCCCATGGATCGGTACAGCCCGGCCGAGCATGCCAAGGCCGCGGCCAAGCTGCAAGCCGATCTGGTACGCACGGTCCAGCGCGTCCGCGGCGTGGATGTCGAGATCCATGGCGGGCCGACGATCAGGCGGATTGGCCAGTGCTTTACCAATTGAGTGTTTCTCTCCCCTCCACCGGCGGCGGGAGCCCTCCCGACCACACCCGCCGCCGGCCTTTTTATGCCAACACTTCTATCCATCACCGACTTGCTATCTCAACTGGCCAAGGTTCAGTCCGAGATTCCCGACAGGGCGACCGTGACAAGGTGGATCACCCTGGGCTACGGCCGAGACCACATCAGGCTTGAGGCCGAGCCATGCGGGGCGAAGTGGTTGATCTCGATGGAGGCGTACACCGACTTCCAACGCAAGATCAAGGCGACGAAGTTGAGGACGCGGCCGACTACGCCGACAACGAGGCAACCGACAAAGGCGCAGCTTACGGCTGGGACGGAGGCCGACATCAGGTGGGCCAATGAAGTGCTGGATAAGGCGGGGGTATGACTGACAAACAAAGGAGTTTTTCCATGGTTACGAAACGGATCACAATCACGCTGATGGAGGAAATGCTGGGAACGTCCCCGGCCAATCCTGAACTGTACAGCGACTTCATCGCGGCCAACAGGCCCGATGGAGCCGATCCCGCTGAGGCGGAATCGCTGCCGACTCTCGACGAAGAGATCAAGCAGGGAATGACAGTCTTCACTCGCATGGACGGGACCGACTCGCCGCCGTGCCTTTGGGACTATCAGCTCAAGGGGTTCTTCAAGGACTCCTGCGGTTGCCTGGACCGCGTTCCCGACACGCAGAGCAGCAAGCTCAAGGCGTACAAGAAGGTCATCGACGGCCTGATCTTCGTGAAACCACGCAAGATCGCATTGACGCTGCCCAAGGATGCGAAGATCGGCATCTGCGAGAGGCCGTTGCGGGCGCAGACGGCTCAGGGCGAGCGCGTGGCCCTGGCCCGTTCCGAGACGGTGCCCGCTGGCACTTCGTTCACGTTCGAGGTTCAAATGCTCAGCGACGCGCACCAGAAGTTGCTCGACGAGTGGATGGAGTACGGCCAGCTTCGCGGACTGGGCCAGTGGCGTAACAGCGGCAAGGGTCGGTTCACGTTCAAGTATGAGTAGCGAAGGAATGGCGTTTCATTGACCCGCAATGCGAAGGCTGGGCACGTCAACGAGCGCGCGGCAGTGACGGAAAAGCAAAGGCACAGCGATGACGAGCAAGGCAAAGCAAAGGCCTGGCGATGCTCGGACCTGAGACGCGAAGCAAAGGAATGGCACTGAATTGAAGAGAAAAGGCACTGAGCCGCGACGATATGCAAAGGAAGTGCGCAGAATAGAATAGACCAGCAAAGGCCAAGCACAGCAAAGAAGCGCCAAGGCGAAGTAACGGAGAAACCCATGACAACTGAAACAGAGACAATCCGACTGGTGACGCACTCACAGTTTGCGTGTGCGCGGGCCTGTCTACGCAAGCACTACCTCTGTTACACCATCGGGCTCAGGCCAATCCAGTCACAGAAGCCTCTCCGCTTTGGCGACAACTTCCACATCGGCCTTGAGGTCCTGAAGACCGGCGCCACAAGAGACGAGGCCATTGAGGCCGGATGCGCCGGGTACGAAATTCCGCCCGCCTGGGCCGATCCCGTTGAGTGGCGAGTCGAAGAAGCAACGGTCGCGGCGATGATCGCCGGCCACTCCTGGCGGTACGGGGAAGACAAGCTGGAGTACCTCTCCGCCGAACAGGTGTTTGAAATGGATCTGGTGAATCCCGAGACGGGCCGGCCATCGCGGACGTGGAAAGTCGCCGGCAAGATCGACGGGATTGTGAAATGTCCAGATGGCAGGATCGCCGTGATGGAGTACAAAACCACTTCGGAGGACATTGGACCCGAGAGCGATTACTGGCTCCGGCTGCGATGCGATCCACAAATCAGTCTCTACGTCCTGGCCGCCCGCAAGCTGGGATTCCCCGTTGATTTCGTGCTGTACGACGTGTCGCGCAAGCCCTCCATCGCGCCCAAGCTGATTCCCGAGGTTGACGACCAGGGCCGCAAGATCGTCGTCGATGGCCAAGGAACCCGCGTGTTCAAGAAGGATGGATCGCCCAGGGAATCAGCGTCCACGGCCGATGGGTATGTCCTCAAGCAGCGCCGAGAGACGCCAGAGGAGTTCGGCCAGCGCCTAATCGCCGACATCGGCGAGAGGCCGGATTTCTACTACGCCAGGCGGGAGATACCCCGGCTGGATCACGACCTTGAGGAATTCGAGCATGAGCTTTGGCAGCAGGGCCAGATGCTTCGCCAGTGCGAACTGACGGGGAGGTGGTTCAGGAACGTGGGAAGAGGCTGCGGGTTCTGCGCCTACAAGTCGCTGTGCCTCAACGGGGTTGAGGTTGATCCTTCTTCTCCCCCAGCGGGGTTTGAGGTTGTCGAGAATGTGCATCAGGAGCTGGTAGAGGAATAGCCATGCCTCATTATCGCGTTCTCAACCTCGGCGCAGGCACGCAATCCAGCGTTCTCGCGCTCATGTGCGACCGTGGCGACCTGCCGCCTGTGGACGTGGCGATCTTTGCCGACACGCAGGCGGAGCCGAAAGCCGTGTACGATCACTTGGAATGGCTTAAAAAGCAGTTGAGAAACACGAAGGTTGTCACTGTAACAGCCGGCAATCTGAAAACAGAAGCGATCGAATACCAGAAATATCACGTCGGAACTCCGGCCCCATACGCCAGATATGCGTCTCTTCCCCTGTACACTCTCGGTGGAATCCAGAACCGCCAATGCACGAAATACTACAAAATTTTCCCGGCTGAGAGATATGTCATGGAAACCATGCTGGGCGTCGGCTATGGGAAACGAGTCAAGAAAGGGACCGTCGTTACGATGGTTTTCGGCATCAGCTTTGACGAACGGGAGCGCATGCGCCGTCCGCACAGACGGTGGATTATCAACGAGTATCCGCTTGTTGACCTTCGCTGGAACAGGCATCGCGTCATCGCCGAAGGCGAGAAGATGTTTCCGGGCCACAAGTTCCCCAGATCGGCCTGCAAGTTTTGCCCGTGGCTGAGAAACGAAGAACGACTACAACACGAACCACAGGAGCATCAGGAAGCCTGCGAGTTCGACGATCTTGTCAGAAGAGTCGATAAGTCTACGGGAGTTTGGATACACCCATCATTGAAACCGCTGAGAGACGTTGACCTTCACGAAGAAGATTCCCCGCTATTCGGCATGGTCAACGAGTGTGAAGGGATGTGCGGAGTTTGAATCTAACAGGGGCCTAGCCCCAGGAGAAAACCATGACCATGTTACAGATGCCACGCAGACCCGCGCCGCCCGTCGCGGCCGGGAAACCGAAGGTGGCGTGTCCCTCCATCGGCAAGATTGAAACTGATGGAGTGAAGGCCGTCAGGATGGCCGTCAACGCGGTGGAAGGTTTTGGCAAGACCACGATCGCGGCCTACGCGCCCAACCCGCTCATCATCGAGACTCGCGACGAGACGGGGTATGAAACCCTGTTGTCGGCCGGTCTGGTGCCCAGCGTCGATGTGGCCAGGGTAAGCGTGTGGGATGAACTGCTGGCAGTTTTGGACCAGGCCCAGAATACCGAGCACCAGACCATCGCCATCGACGCGGCAACCACAGCCGAGAAGATGTGCCACGAGCACGTCTGCACCCGCGACTTCAACGGCGATTGGAGCGAGCGGGGATTCTCGTCATACCAGAAGGGGTATGAACTCGCCGTGAAGGACTGGGAAGTGATGTTGTCGATGTTGGACAAGATTCATCGTCTCCGCCATGCCAACATCATCATCCTGGTCCATGCCCGCATGAGAACATTCAACGACCCGGCCGGGCCGAGCTTCGATCGCTACGAGGGCGACTTGCACAAGAAGACATGGGCCTCGACGGCACGCTGGGCCGATGTCGTCCTGTTCGGCACGTTCGCTACCGTCGTCGTCAACCAGCGGACGGCCAAGGGTGAGCAGGTTGGCAAAGGCAAGGGCATTGGCACGGGCGAGCGCGTCATTCACACGACCCGGCGCGATGCGTGGGAGGCGAAGAATCGCTACGGCATGGCCGACACGATCGAGCTGCATGACGTGGGGCCGGCCGAGACGTGGGCGAGGATTTGGTCAGAGATCACGCACAAGTAACTGTCTGTGTCACAAACAACCTCATTTCTCTTTTAGGAGCATCATCATGAAATTGGATCGCGAAGGACGTTTCAAGGGAATCATCTTGGCCCACGGGGTTGATACCACGGGCTCCAACGAGTTGCTCACGTTCTCGGCCGAGATTCGTCTGACTGACGAATACGCCAACGGCGAGTGGCAGCCGCTGGGGCCTGGCGAGGACGAGATGACCATCGAGGGCCGGTTCTACCTGTCGAAGAAGGATGGGACGATCAACACCACGCAGGTCGAGAGCCTGAAGGCCACCTTCGGCTGGGACGGCCGGGATCCGATGTGGTTGCAGACCACGGACCTGACTGGAAAGACAGTCCAAGCCACGGTCGCGGAAGAGGAATACAACAACAACATATTCCTCAAATGGCAGTGGATCAACCCGGCCGACAGCCAGGGCCAGATGGGAGTGTCTCGGGCTACTGGCGACAAGGCCAAGGCCATCGCCGCCAAGTTCGGCGCGATGTTCAGGGCATCGACCGGCGGTACGCCCGCCCCAGCGCCCAAGCCCAACGGCAAGCCCGCTACCATCCCGGCCAGGAGGGCGGCTCCGGAATCGGCCGCGGCCAAGAAGGTCACGATGCAAGAGGCGTGGGATACGTGGTCGGCCAAGATGCCTGACCAGTGGACCGACGGCGAGGCCCAGGAGTTGTGGGCCTAGCTCGTCGCCAAGTTCAAGATCACCGACGACTACGCCAAGATGTTGACTGAAGGCCTCAAGGAACTCCAGGCGGCCGTGGCGTCTGGTACTGCTGAACAAGTTCCGGTCTGAAGGGGTCAGTCGCCATTGGGTGACCAGTGTTATTTCAAGGAAGAAGACATTCCCTTCTGATCGGCTCGCCGGTGTGTTGCCGGCGGGGTTTTCTCCGGTCTCTCCCCTGCTCTGCGGTGGGGGAGAGGCTTTCATTGAAAGTGAGACAACATGCTAACGATTCTTATCTGGCTCGGAAGTGGTTTCGCGTTCTCATGCGGCATCATACTCGGCGCGTGGTTGCAGAAGATCACCGCATACAGGTGGTGGTTCCGCGATCACTGCTGCACCCTGCGCAATCTGTACATGCAGCAGACCGCCAAAACGCTGGCCATGAGCGAGAGCCTGAGCGCGATCGCCAAGACGCTGGACGAGATGAACGACAGCATCATCGACATTCCGCGCAACCAAGCCTCGTGGGACGAGAGAAGGGATGTGCGGCCATGACCACGAAGCAGCAACTTGAGAAAGACGTGGCGTTTCTGCGTCGGCTAAACACCGATCCAGGCTTCCACTTCGAGGAAGAAGAGAAGAGGACGATTGCCGCAATAGCCGACCGCCTTGAAAAGTCGCTGGAAGCAAACATCTGGTGGGACGACGACGACCCAGACCAGTCTATTGAATCTCTGAACGAGTTCTTCTGCGATGCTGAGTATGACGTGGTGTACGAGTTTCAGGCGGCAAGGATGCTTCCGACGGAATACTACGTGAAGGTTTCCGTGAGCGACAAACTCGACTGGGACATCGTTAGAGCGACTCCAGAGGAAATTGAGTTCCACAAGGCAGAGCAAAAGCGGAGGTACGAAGAGTCGCGAGCGAAGTCCGCAAAGATGGCGGAAGATCGGCAGAAGGCGCGAGCGTACCCCGAGAATCCCGCGATCAACGCTGCGGCGGAAAAGCGGCAGGACATGGAACGTCGGGGGGTGCGGCCATGATTAAGAAAAAGAAGATCACCGAACTCCGTGCAATGCTCGACGCGATGCCGCAGAGCAACGTAACCGCAGACTTGTGGCGGGCGCTGGACGTGCTGGAGGCGTGCATCGTCTTCCTCGCCGAGTTCGACCGTCTAATGCGTCGTGCGGACACGATAGACGACAATCTATGGCAGGGCATTCACGACATGATCCGCGACCTGACGCGCGAGCGTTCGCGGCTGGAAGAGAGGACGCGATGAAGATCAGAGAAATCCATGAACAGAGACTCGCCATAGCCCGAGAGGCCCACACGCTGGTTAGGCGCGTCTGCGGCGACAGGTGGCCAATTATCGTCGAAGAGATTTCTTTCGCCCTGCGCTACACGATGAAAGCGCACACATGCGGTGCTTTCGACGCGGTAGACATCCTGGCCGAAGAGAACAAGTGCGGTGCGGCAGAGCACATGTCGCTGGTGGCCGTGGCGCT
>JBDKSR010000081.1:0-3368 GCA_039680545.1 Bryobacteraceae bacterium
CCAGGGGTGACAAATATGAGCAGGTCATTATCAACCAATCGTTGCCTCCAGTCTACGCACAGTGCTGGTCCGCAACCCAAGAATCTGACACATTGCTTCGTGCTTACTCACGTGTAATCAAAGATCCGCACTTCAGTCGCAACATCTGCCCACGTGATGAGGGCGTGCGGGTCCGAAGTAGTCCACGCAAATTGCTTGAGGCTCTCGTAAAAGGCACGCAACGCGAACCCGCCTCAAGCTGCTTCATTGGCTGTGTACAGTATTTAGGAAAGGACACGCTGCTTCAAGAGATCGCGAACGCTGTTGGGACAGCCGGGCTTAATGCCTTCGAGCATCCAGCCAATAGAGCCAAGCTCCTCCTCATGAAACGGGACGCGTTTGCTCACGAGGCGGAAGTCCGCCTTATGCTGGTACGACATGGAGGCAATTCATCAAACGCGCTCCTTCGGATTCACATCGATCCGAGCGCGGTCTTTGATGAAATCTCATTTGATCCGCGGCTGGCAACGTTTGAAAGAAGAGAACGGGAGATTGCGTTTCGAAACCATGGGTACACCGGGCAGTTTCGCGAATCCGGACTGTACCAACGAGTGATTCTACAGGTTGTGCTCCCAAAACCACCATCGACCAGCTGATTGCCCTACTTGTTACGCGCGGCTGGCCGTACCGACCGACGTATCTGCCAATGGTCGAGGTGATCTACGTGCAGGCGTAACGTTCAGGCCGCTAATGAGTTGCCTCGGTGGTCCACTTAGAGCATTTTCATAGTTACTATAGGGCCACTGTGGCCAGTCGGAACCAGGCCTGTGCATCTTCGGTGGTAACGCGAGCAATGGCGTCGGCGATGGCGTGTTCAAGAGCTTCTCGGGTCCGTGGACGCTGGGATCGAAGGCGTTGTTTGATCTTCGCCCAAGCCTTTTCGATCGGATTCAGATCCGGCGAGTAGGGCGGCAGGTAGAGAACTTCCGCGCCGCAGGCCTGGATGAGTTCTTCCACGCCGCGGACCTTATGCGCGCCGAGATTATCCATCACGACGACATCGCCAGTCGCCAGTGTGGGGCCCAAAACCTGTTTCACATATGCCAGAAAGATGTCGCCGTCGGTGGCCTCTTCGATGGTCATGGCGGCGGTGATTCCGCTCTGCCGCATGCCCCCGACGATGGTCATGATCTTCCAGCGGCCGCCGGGCGTAGCTTCGTGGATGCGGCGGCCATCTGGGCGACGCGCATAGAGACGCGTCATCGAGGTCGTGACCCCGCTCTCGTCGAGGAAAATCAAGCGCTCGGCCGGTGTGGCGCGGATCTTGGCGAGGAAGGTTTCCCGCCGCTGATGGTTCTCCTCGCGGTCGCGCTCGGCCGCGTGGAGCGACTTTTTTTCAAACGCACCCCCATACGCTTCAGCACGTTCCACACCTGCCCTACGCACAGATGCACTCCACGCTGCTCGGCCAGCACCTTTTGCAGTTCCGCCAGGGTCAGATCGGGACGCGCATCGAGTGCCTCCAGCAAACAGCGCTGGGCCGCCTCGTCGACGCGGCTCACCGGCCCATGCCGCTGCTCGACGCGTTCGGCTCGCCCGCTGCGGCGATACTGCCCAGAGACCTTCTCGGCCCAACCCAGGCTGACGCCGAACCACTGCGCAAGTTCGGCCAGCGTCCCCTTGCCGCTGCCATGTGCGGCCAGCAACTTACGACGCAAATCGTTTTCGTAGGCTTGCGGCATACTTCCCGCGGAAGCCACCAGAGCTACCTTATAGTAACATCAAAAATGCTCTAGACCGGGGCGACGACCACCTCTGGGTGATCGGCCTAATGTCGGGAACGCGTCGCCAGATCGCTTGCCCTGTATGAAACGCGAACCGCCAGTATGGCCTGAGGCGCGGGTGCTGCGGGTATAGGGACCGGGAAACGCCCTTGCGGTCGCCGATCACATGGCCGCCGGCTGACATCTTGAGAAGTTGGCCGAAATGCGATGGAAAGAACCGTCACGCCTTGAAAATTGCACACCGTTACGGATACGGTCAGATCCTCCCGGCCCGGAACAGATTACCGGTGACGTGGCTTGCGCCTGGATCACTGTCGTGAAGTAGGCCCCAAGTTTCGCCTGGAAGCTTGGTCCTCGCGACTGTCCCTGATGGTCTTTCGATTCGCCCGCCGCCGTGACCGTCTCTTGCACGCCAGTCTCGCATGGGCCGAGTTGTGGAACTGATCCAGTTCCAGGCGGCGCCGCATTCCCTACATGATGCGCCCGAAGCCAGAGGTGCACTCCTGCCTGATGGATAACCAGTCTCCCTTTATACGTGTCCCGCCCTTGACCTCCTTTTCCTGTTGGATGTACATTTCCACAACCCGTGTAATTCGAGCCTGCAGAGGCCGGCCGGTTGGCCCGGGATGGGGCGGCAAGTACAACCAGAGGAGCGAAAGCACGCGGAGTTTGAAGGCCCTGGGTCGGCGCTTAACCCGGTTCGGGTACTCCTGTATCAGGAAGTCGACGAATCTGCGGTATGAGAATAGCGGGCAGACGCGGTCCTTTCTGGTGTGGGAGGTGCTCGCGCTTCTGATCCCGTTCGTGCGTCGGATGGGTGAATTAATGGGCAAGCGTTCTGCCTCCTGCTCGTGCTGCTATCCCACCCGCACACCGACCGGGTAAGGGCCCAGACAGCTTCAGAGTTTGACAGATCTCAATTCCGTGGTCTAATTACTACAGCCAGTTGACGCCGCGACGCCCAGTGGAATCTTGGGCCGTGGTGGATGGCAAGTGGATGATGAGATTCCCACAACAGTACTCCCAGCGCTGTTGTGATGTGATTCAGTACGCAAACGGCGGCCATCAGCGTCGCCAAAAGCAAGCCTGAAGCCAAGCGGACAAGCACACGGGGCCATTGTCGTCAGTCGCCGCAAGAGCACCAACGAACATCGGTTTTCCACCCCCAATCGCTCGCCGCAGGAGAACAACGGAGTGTGCCTAACAGAGCGGCACATATCCGCAGCATCAGCGATGAAAGGCAATGATCAACAGGCGATTCACGTATCCGGTTTCGAACCAACTCTAAACAGCCAGCAAGCGGCCGCCCTGCTTCAGATTCACCCCAAGACTCTTCAGAAAATGGCGCGCCAAGGGCGTGTTCCTGCTCATCAGGTCGGTGATCTGTGGCGTTTCCGTGCCACGGAATTGGACGAATGGCTCCGAAACGAGGTATCCTCTTATCGCCACTCGTGCCGTAACTAGTGGCTTGTCGCAGAGAAATCGTTAGCACGAATGCGGCGGGTGGGATCTGAGTACTTCCACTGAATGGGCCGCGCGTGGGCGGAGTAGGCATTGATATAACGGCGCAGTTTCCGAGCCAGATCCGGGACCGAAGTGAAGATG
>JBDKSR010000082.1:0-2117 GCA_039680545.1 Bryobacteraceae bacterium
CCCGCGGGATCCGGCCCAGCCCGGAAGTGCCGGAAGTTCTGGATCATCTGGTAAATCCTAGCACGCGGTCAGAACTGCAGCGCGCCGTGAGAGACCAGGGAAAGAAACTCATCGCGAGTCTCCTTCCTCACGCGGAAAGCTCCCAGCATGGCGCTTGTCGTTGCGGCTGAATGCTGTTTCTCGACGCCACGCATCATCATGCAGAAGTGCTTTGCTTCGGCGATCACTCCGACACCGAGCGGCTGAATTGTGTCCATGATCGTCTGGGCGACCTGTTGCGTGAGGCGCTCCTGGATTTGAAATCGCCGCGCGAACATATCGACTATGCGCGGGATCTTGCTCAGCCCGATCACCTTGTCCTTTGGCAGGTATGCCACATGAATCTTGCCGAAGAACGGCAGCAAATGGTGCTCGCAGAGGCTGAAGAACTCGATGTCCTTCACGACCACCATTTCGTCGTACTTCACTTCGTACAGCGCGCCGTTGAGCAATTTCTCAACGTTCATGTGGTATCCGCTGGTGAGGAACCGGTAGGCCGCTTCCGTTCTCTGCGGAGTCCTCAGAAGCCCCTCACGTGCCGGATCTTCTCCCAATTCCCGCAAAATCGCCTCGACACTCGCGGCGATTTCGCCACTGTGTAATCTGGGAGACATCACTTCAACTGCTGCTTTCCGTCTTTTCATTGATTCCCGTTCACTTCGATAATATTGTTCCTGGTCTCTCGGATTCGAACCCGGTCCAACGTTGCGGTGGAGCCTTCAAACGCGGTGCTCCACGCCGAGCGCAGCCGGTTTTGGATTACAGTCGCCAGGTTTTCGGAGGTAGGCGGCACGCCCGCGAACTCAGCCACGTCCCGGTTCAGATCCCGATGGTCAAACCTGTCGATGATCATTTCGCGTACAAATTCGTCCAAGCGCGCCAGATTGACCACCCGGCCGGTTGCCTTCTCCACGGGACCCTTTACGCTCACTTCCACGATGTAGTTGTGCCCGTGTCCGAAGGGGTTGTTGCACTTTCCGTATACCCGCTGGTTCTCACTCTCCGGGAGAGACGGCGTGTGCAATCTATGCGAGGCGGAGATCCGGTAGCAGCGCGTGAGTCTGATCACGATGCCTCCCCGAAATACTCCGCGTATAGGTCATCTGTCTCGTAAAGCCGGACTCCGTGCAACCGCGCCCCCGATGCCCGTATTGGAGGCTCGATGCGACGCCATATCTCCATCGTGACATTCTCGATCGTGGGCACAACGTGGTCGAACGGAGGTACTTCCACGTTCAGAAAGCGATGGTCGAACGGCTCGACGACTGCCTTTTGCAACACGGCCTTCAGTTGCTTGAGGTCCAGCACCATGCCTGTTACGGGGTCGGGTTCGCCTTCGATCGTCACCTCGACAACGTAGTTATGGCCGTGGCCGTTCGGGTTGGCCGATGCGCCGTACAGCGCACGGTTTTCCTCATCGCTTAGCCTCGTGTTCCGGCACACGTGGGAGGCTGAGAACTCGGTTCGTCGCGTGATCAGCATTTCCAACGTTTATGATGCCGCGGAGAGGAGAAAGATACTCTAAGATTATAAGAAGATCTGATGCGGACGGTCAAAAGAGAGCGGTTTCTCATCGTCTTGATTGGGGTTCTGGTGGTCGCGCTGGGCTACGTGATCGCCGACTCCTTCCGCGAGAAGATCGTTACCGTCGGCGACACGGCCCCGGATTTCACGGTCTCAACCGAGGGTGGCCGGACTGTGACCCGATCCAATTTCGGCGGCAAGTTGCTGGTGCTCAATTTCTGGGCCACCTGGTGTCCCCCCTGCATCGAAGAGCTGCCCTCGCTCGACGAGTTCCAGAGACGCCTGGCCGCGGATGGCGTGGTTGTGCTCGGCGTGAGCGTGGATCGCAGCGAGACTGCTTACCGGCAGTTTCTTCAGAAAGCGAGAGTGTCTTTCCTGACCGCGCGCGATCCCAGCGCGAGCATCAGCGCCAGCTATGGCACCTTCCGATATCCCGAAACTTACATAATCGACGGCAGCGGCAAGGTTGTGCTGAAGCACATCGGTCCGCAAAACTGGGCCGACGAACGGTTCGTACGTGAGATAAGATCTCTGCTGTAGGTTTGGTCCGCCTT
>JBDKSR010000083.1:0-3932 GCA_039680545.1 Bryobacteraceae bacterium
GCGCCGGGTCACATTCGAAGATAAGGGTTTCCTCGCGGTCGCGCGAAGCCTCGGCCACGATCTGTCCGAAAGGATCGGCCGCGAACGAGTTCCCCCAAAACTCCAGCCCTTGCTCCGCCGTGCCTTCATAGCCAGTACGGTTCACCGCGGCGACGTAAACGCCATTCGCGATGGCGTGCCCGCGCTGGACGGTGCGCCAGGCGTCGACCTGTTTTTCTCCGAGCTGCTCTTTTTCGGCCTTGTGCCAGCCGATCGCGGTTGGGTACAGGATGATGTTCGCCCCGCTGAGGCTGGCGAGGCGCGCCGCCTCGGGATACCACTGATCCCAGCACACGAGCACGGCAATCCGGCCGTACGCTGTGTCAAAGGCGCCGAAGCCCAGGTCGCCAGGGGTGACGTAGAACTTCTCGTAATACAGCGGGTCGTCCGGGATGTGCATTTTCCGGTAGATTCCCGCTAGGCTGCCGTCCGCATCGAGCACGGCGGCCGTGTTGTGGTAAAGTCCCGCCGCGCGCCGCTCGAACAGCGATGCTACGATGACCACCTTCAGCTCCGCCGCAAGGCGGGATAGTTCGTCCGTCGTCGGCCCGGGAACCGGCTCGGCGAGAGCGAAGTTGGCGTGGTTTTCGTCGAGGCAAAAATACCGCGAGCGGAACAACTCCTGAAGGCACACGACCTGCGCCCCGCGGGAGGCTGCTTCACGGATCTTCCATTCAGCTTTGGCAAGGTTCTCACCGGGATCGATGGAGCACGTCATCTGTACGAGCCCCACACGAAATCGCCGATCACTTGAGCGCGGCATAGTAAAGATTGTTCCACAAGGCCCGGTGGCTTTCCAAGGAAATCCTTTTTGAGCTGAGGCCCTCTTGGACTCCTGCCGGACGTCGCGATACGATGTTGGGGGCGTGACTCCAGCAATCGAGACTCGGGGCATCTCGAAAACCTTTTACCCTCTCCTCCGGCGGCGAGGAATTCGCGCGGTGGATGACGTCTCTCTGCGTATCGCGCGGGGACCGACGTTTGGCCTCCTGGGGCCGAACGGGGCGGGGAAGACGACCTTCGTCAAGATGCTCCTCGGGGTCATACGTCCGACAGCCGGGAACGCGCAGATCCTTGGCGTTGATGCCCGCAGGGACGAGAGCCGGCGCAGCATCGGGTATTTGCCGGAAAATCACCGCTTCCCCACATACCAGACCGGGCGTAGCATGCTCGATTTTTTTGGCGCGCTCTCCGGGGTGGATGCGGGCGTCCGGAAACGGCGGATCCCGGAGTTGCTCGAAGAGGTCGGGCTCCAAAACTGGGCCGGCGTCCGGCTGAAGAAGTATTCGAAGGGAATGCTGCAACGGCTCGGCCTGGCGCAGGCACTCCTGAATTCTCCGTCCCTGCTGGTTCTTGATGAGCCCACCGATGGCGTCGATCCCATCGGGCGGCGTCAGATCCGCGAAATTTTGCAACGGCTCGAAGCGGCGGGTGTGACAATCTTCATCAACTCCCACCTGCTGGCCGAAGTTGAGCTCTTTTGCCGGGAAGTCGCGATTCTGCATAAGGGACGGCTCGCGCTGACCGGCGTCGTGAGAGATCTGATAGCGGGGAAGGGCTATCGCGTCACAGCGGAGAATGTTCCGGAGCGGCTTGTCGAGGCGCTATCGCGGAACGCTTCCGCGACCGTGAGCCGCGATGGGTTGTTCGAGTTTCAGTTTCCGGCCAGGGAAGCCGCCAACGAAGCGATCGATATGTTGCGGGCCGAGCGTTGCGAGGTCGAGGCGGTTCTGCCGACCACGAGCACGCTTGAGGACGTGTTTATGAGGACGGTGAATGAGTAAGGGAGCGGCAGGAGTGGCGCTCATCAAGGACACTTTCCGCGAGGCGTTCGCGCGCGCGGTGTTCTGGGGTTTCTATGGGCTCTCGACGGCGCTGATTCTGTTCTTCATTTTCGTCATGCGGATCGACGTGGTGGAGGGCGCGAAGGCTACCATCTCGCTATTCGGCCAGTCGGGCGGCAAGTCACGGGAAATCGGCGAATTGGTCCGCGGATTCCATGCGGGTATGGCTACCTTCCTGTACACGTGGGGCATGGCGCTGGCAGCGTTCGCCTCCGCGGGCCTGATGCCGGCGATGCTCGAGCGCGGGCGCGTCGAACTCTTGCTTTCGAAACCCGTGTCCCGCCGCTACCTCCTGCTGGGCAGGTACGCCGGGGCCCTGCTGGTTGTCGTGGTCAACATTGCATATCTGGTCTTCGGCGTGTGGCTCGTCCTCGGATGGAAAACCGGGGTCTGGCAGACAGGCTTCTTATACTCGATCCTGACGGCTTCTTTCATCTTCGCGGTGCTGCTCTGCGCCATCGCGCTGTCGAGCGTTCTGTTCGAGAGCGCCGCGCTGAACACGATGCTGACATTCGGTCTGATGATAATCAGCCCGATTCTCGCGCAGAACAAGATCGTCGAGCGCCTGTTTTCCTCGGAGTGGTCCCGGGGACTCTGGAACGCCTGCTATTACGCGCTGCCGAAAGTCTACGGCATGGGTAAGCTCACATTGAACCTCGTCCTCGGCAGGCCATTTGATGGTTGGATGCCGGTGTGGAGTTCGGCGTTGTTCGGGGCCGTAGTCCTCGCGGCCGGCATGACCGTATTCTCGCGGAGAGATTACTGATGCGAAATGCATTGCGGATCCTGATCCCCTGCGTGCTGGTGCTGGCTGGGTGCCGTGGCCGGATGCCCGATCGTGTGCGAATCGACCCAAGTCTTGAGAAACTTGTGCCGCAGGACGCGACGATGCTGGCCGGGGCCCGCGTGGAAGAATTGTTGGCCACGCCGGCCTATCAGCGTTGGGGCGCGAAGGCTCTCCCGATGCCGATGGATCGGTTCGCGCGCGAGACCGGGTTCGACCCGCGCAAGGACATCAAAGAAATTCTGACGGCGTCCGACGGGAAGAATTCCGTATTCCTCGCACGTGGCCGTTTTCCGCTGGAGAAGTTTGGGAAGAGTCTGAACGATCCCGGCATCCGGAGGTGGACGCACCGGGGCCGCACTCTCATCGGCAACGATTTGTGGGCGGCGGCAGTCCTCGATTCGAATACTGCGGCAGCGGGCCCCGCCACGGCGGTGCAGTCCGCGATCGATCGTGCGGATTCGGGCGGCGGAGGCATTCCTGGCTATCTTGCAGAACGTATGAAGGCGATCCCCAGGGACAGCCAATTGTGGATTGTGACGCTGGGGCTCACTCCCGTCGCAAAGGAGATTCCGGAACAGGGGAACCTTTCCAATCTGCGGCGGATTCTGGCGTCCGTTGAAAGCGCCTCGGTGGGTATCGACCTCCGGAACGGCTTCCGCATGGACGCTCGTTGTATCTGCCGGACGGATGACGGAGCGAAACTGATTCACGATTCTCTGCGAGGATTCGTGGGAATGGGCCGCCTGACAGCGCCCGAGGGCGAACCGGAACTGCTGAAATTTTACGATTCCATCGAGATCAGCCAAAACCAGCGCACCGTCATCGTGCACACCGATATGCCGATGGCACGCTTCGAGAAGTTTGTCGAGAAGTCCCTCCCCGGCATCAGGGGAGCGAAGTAAGCCCGGCTCGCGGCCGGGAATTCAAACGATCAGACGTCGCCTTTGTTTGCCGCTTCTCCCGCTTCACCGCACCAGGGCGTTGAAGAACAGCTTGAAGGTGCCATAGGTCTGGGCGCGATGCTGTGCCCGGAAGCCGATCAGGATCACCCGGCCCTTCCCGTACTGAGCCGCCACCATGGCGCCCTTCTTCGCTAGCGTCTTCTCACCGATGAGCCAGCCGCTCTCCAGAAGGTCACGATCCGCATAGCGCACTACAGTCTCATAGCGTTCATTGTGCGGGGATGGCAGGATCTCGAAGGCCGGATTGCCGCCGAGGTACATCGCCAGGGCGTCTACGGGCATCCCGTAGGCGAGCGGGTT
>JBDKSR010000084.1:0-1599 GCA_039680545.1 Bryobacteraceae bacterium
TCCAGAGTTCGCTTCGCAGCCCCTGCGAGATCGCCTCCTGCGCCTTACGCACCAGTGCCCATGCCGAAACTCGCGTCTCCACACAACCCCGGTTGCCGCAGTCGCACACAGGACCGTTGGGATCTGATGCGATGTGCCCGAATTCTCCGGCAAACCCGTTCTTCCCGGTGTAGGGCCGGCCGCCCAATATCAGCGCGGACCCGACACCGGCGCCGATCATCAAGTACAGAAAATCAGACTCGTCTTTCGCGCCCCCGAAGCGCCGCTCGGCGAGCGCCATGGCTCGCGGCGTGTCTTCCAGTTTCACCGGAACTGGAAACTGCGCCGAAATCACACTCAAAACTGGCACATTTTTCCAGCTGGGGACCTTCGGCCACGATATCGTCGTACCCGTGCTTCGATCCGAAATACCCGAAATCCCCACGCCGATTCCCAAAACCTCGTCCACCTGGACCCCAGCCTCCGCGATCGCCTTCGAAATGAGTTCGGTGAGGTGAGGCAAGGCTACGTCCGGCCCTGACTGCACAAGACTGGGTGCTTTCAGGAAAGCCATCACGTTGCCGGCAATGTCCGTTACGACCGCCCGCGCATTGACTGTTCCGACGTGCAGCCCCACGATTCGCCCGAAACCCGGCGTAACCGCTAGGATTCTGGGACGCCGTCCTCCCGTGGAATCGCCCGCGCCCACTTCGCTGATGTAGCCGTCCTTCAACAGCCGGTCGCACAGACGCGAAACAAGGAAGTGACTGTAACCGGTCAACCCTACAAGATCGGTACGGGATAGTTGGGAATGTTCATAGATCAGCTTCCATACCCTAAGTGCATGAGGGTCGGGAGCCGGAGCTGAGATCGGACGGGGCATTGAGTGCGCCTAATCCTCAAGGATATCCCGATCGGCCGGAGAGCTCAAGAACTTTTTTTGTTTAAGCGATAATCTTCAGCGGGACAACCCTATTTTCAGATTGTCTTTAGAGATGTGGGATAAAAAGTCAGAACGGCGAGGCCCGTCTGGAGGACGAACCTCGCCGATTCGGCAAAGTGGATTACTGGTTGTTGGTAAGCCGGCCGGCCAGATAGATGCTGCCCCAGGTGGCGCTGCCCGCCGAACGCCCCGTGGCGGAAGCTTGCGCGCGCTTAATGTGGAACGCCACTGCGTCACCGGCCTTCAGACCGCTCTGGATCTTCCGTATGTCGTCCACCGAGATTACCGGACGGCGGTTAATCGACATGATCACATCATTCCGCCTTATTCCGACATCCTCAGCGAACGAACCCGGATCCACGCGCGTGACCAGAACGCCGCCAGGAGTCTTGAGATTCATTTCTTCCCTGTCGGCTTCGGCCAGGTTGCGGACAAAGAGTCCGAACTTCGCTTCGGTAGATTCACCGTTCGAAGGTTCATCCGGACGGTTTCGGGCAATCAGCGCATTGTTCTTGAAAACCCTGGTCCGGTCGCCAACCACGACTTTGACGTCCTGCTTTTTGCCATCGCGGATCACCGTCAGCACAGCCTCGCTGCCGACTCCGGCATCCGCCACCGCATTCGTCAGTTCGTCGCCGGTGTGTACCGGCTTTCCATTCATCGCGACGACCACATCA
>JBDKSR010000085.1:0-13245 GCA_039680545.1 Bryobacteraceae bacterium
CGACTCAGCTCGTGGTCAACAACAGCGATGGGACCACACGGCCCGGGACACCCGACGACTTCAAGGCAATCATGTCCATTCACAACGACGCGCAAGCGGCAAAGGTCGCCGTCGAAATGTTTGGCGAGCAGGCCCCGTTGGTCATGTATGACCGGGCACGTGTGCAAGAGAAAATGCGAGAGCGAGAGGAAGCTCTGGAAACCAACCGCCACGCCTCCGCAGAGCGTGAGAAGCTCCGCACTGCAGAGCAAATGGCCAAGCGGGAACGCGCTCAGCAGCAATTCGCGAGGATGGGCGAGGACTTCAAGCGCATGACCTCCGAGGCGGTTGAGAAGTATCCCCAGTACTTCAAGGCTGAGGAAGGAGACACGGAAGGGGAGAGGTTGTTGCAAAAGGGTTTTGAGCTGATGGAGAAAGCTTTCTCGGGTCCGAACGGATTACCGGCCGAGCAACGCGTTGCCGTTCATGCGGCCATGCACAACAAAGCTGCGGCCTTCGACTACGTCGTTTACAAGGCCAGGAAGGAAAAGGCTGCCCTCACTGAACGGGTCTCCGAACTTGAGAAAGAGCTTGAGCAGTTCAAATCCTCCGAGCCGGGCCCAGACGGCGGAGGCCACAAAAAGCCCGCCGCTTTCAAGACATTTGAGGAGGAGATAGACGCACTGGCGAGGTAGCCCTAGTGGGGCACAAACCGTAGCACGCAAGCCATTTCGTCTGTCACCGGCCGCCCCGGTCCTCGATCTGGGCGGTTTTTTTCTCTTGACGGATCAAGGCGAAGGGTCTAATCGGTCCTCAGTTGGTGTAATAGTTGCGGCATCGGAGTAATCCGGCAACCCAAGCCCCACGTCCGTAAAGCCCTTCGACAAGGCACGAAGTAAGGCCGCAAGGCCAGGTTCAACGGGAACCGCCGCTTCGAGGCAAATCCCAAAATGAAAACCGCGCTCAGGCGCACATTTACGATTTGCCTTTATGGCCGACATCTCTTGCCAGCAGTTCACTGACCTGCTCTCCCGCCGAACCGAACACCTCGACGACGAAATCCTCCGCGACTTGACCCCGGCCACGACCCTGGTCGGGTATGTTCAGACCGGTTCTTTCCGTGCGGAGGACGGAACCTCCCACACGTTCGACAAGTTCAACCGAGTTTACCCGGACCTGAGCAAGGCGTGGTCCGATGTTCAGGCCGGCTCGTGTATCGGCCAGCCGTGCGATCCGGAAGAGGTCCGGATAGGCATGGGGTTCACCCGGGACATGTACAAGCTGCAGCAGATTTCCTATGACACGGACATCTACTGCTACGACTTGATCATGTCGGCCGACCGTGCGAAGGAGCAGTTCTCACACACCATTTCCAACCTCCGGGACGCCACGGAGATCATCAACTCGAACCGTATCCGCAATGAGATGTTCCGGATTGCGGGGCACCACTGGATTACCACAATGACAGGGCTGGTTCCGTTCACCTTCGCGGAGAACGGCACCGACCTGATTGACGTGGACGTGAGCCAGTTGCCGGACTCCAAGCTGGTGCCGAACATGCTGCGGACCAGGGTGGCCTACCATGCGCTTTCGGGCTACCTCGGCAAGACGGTCAAAAACGTGCCTCCGAAAATCGAGGTCCTGACCGACATGGAAGAGGTCTGGCACCTGACCAAGGGTGACACCACGGTCGCCGATCACTGGCGGTTTGAGGCGTTCGACCCGGACTCCAAGGAGTTCCGAGAGTACGGCTGGGCGGGCCAGATGGGCAACTTCATGCTCCACGCCGACTTGTCCCCGATCCGGTTCGAGATTGTTGGGCCGACGAAGCTCCGCCGCGTGTTCCCCTACGTCAACATTTCCGCCACTCAAGGCATCAAGGGCGTTGTCAACCAGGCGTATATCGACGCCCCGGTTCAGGCGTCGTTCATCTGGCATCGGCGCGCCATGCTCAACCGCATGCGTGACACGACCTCGATCAACCCGCAAATGCCGTTCGCGGCCCGCAACTACGGCGGCAAGTGGCAGTTCGTCATGGATAACCTGTCCTGCGGTTACTCCATCGGCACCGACGCCAACGGTCAACAGGTTCGGGTCCCGATCATGGTCCCCAATCCTCGGCGCAACAAAGGCAAGTTCATCGCGGACTTCAGTTACGCCACCGAAGCGCAGTTCCCGGAATACGCGGAAGTGTTCCTGCACCTGCGCGAGCAGCCTTGCATCGTTGGCGAGCCGCTCTGCAGCACGCCTTACTACGTGGAGCAGGACTACAGCTCGCACAACGAGCCGTGCCCTGATCCGGTGATTGAGCAGGCCTGATTTGGTCGGGGACTCCGGGGGCGACGGAGACTGTCCGCTCCGCGCCCTCGGTTACCTCATCACCTACCACTATGCCAGAGTCCTACTACCCCGAGCCGGAAGACGAGGCCCCGATGGCCAAGCCGACCGGTGACGAAGAGGAAGAGAGCGGCGCCAGCACCGCGCTTGTTCCGAAATCAGTGCTGGGTGGTAAAGCGTTCAAGGTCGGGGACGAAGTTGTCCTCAGGATCGTTCACGAGTACGAGGACGAAGTCGAAGTCGAATACGCCCCCGAACCCGCCAAGGAGAAACAGTCAGACGAGAGCCGGTCGGCTGACGATGAAATCGACGAAATGGCCTCCGCCGGCATGGCCGCAAGCGACAGCAACCCCTATGCCTGAGATCAACCCAAGAATCCGCGAGCTGATGGCCAAAAACCTGCCCAAGCTGAAGGCGAAGCAGGCCGAGGCCAAAGCCCGCAAGGAAGAAAGGACACAACATGGCTCTTGATTGCACACCCGCGGGGATTGCCAGTATCTCGCAGTGCCGCTGTCTGAACTGTCTTTCCGTCTCGCAGCTCCGCACGCTCCTCCTAATGGAGTGGGCCAACCTCATGAGCGTGGACCTTGGTGACCAAGCCGAGCGCGATCAGCTCTTGGCCGACTCTGCCTGTTTCACCTGCCTTGGGGAGAAGCAGCGGCTGGAAGCTCTGGTTTGCATGTTCGGAGAAATCGCCTTCGACGAGCGCTTCGAGCAGCTTGGCACGATCGTCGACCAAATGAAGTGTCTGCCGTGCATGTCCACCGCGCAAGTCGAGGCAGCTCTGCAGTACCTCATCTGCACCTACATCAAAGGCTTCCTTGAGCTGGAAACCTAAACCACCAACCGTCAACCACTCATTACTATGGCTGCCCCAAATGTTGCCCTTTTGACTGCCATCTCCCTGGCTGGCCTAACCAGCCCGGGCGTTGGCGTCTCTGCTCCAAAGTGGGAGCAGGTCACCAACCGCGTCCTTATGCTCCAGGTGAGTCCGGCCGATATCCCCCGGACAGTCACCCCCGCCGACATCAACGGTGTTGCCGCCGCCCTCATTGCCGGCGGAGCAACGTCGCCTTGGTGGCTGGAGGAGATCGGCCGGCGCGTCACGACCTACCCCTACACCCGGAGCGAAACTGACGTTCTTGGCGTCCAATAGGCCCTATGGCCAGTTGCAACCCTGCAGAGCTTGCTGCCGCCGCGGCTTGTTTCGACTGCCTCAGCGAGGCTCAGAAACGGGCGATACGGGTTCGGCTGCTCTGCGCCATCCTGAATGGTGAGACCATGTCCTGTGATCCTGCAACCCTGGCAAGTGCCGCGTCCTGTATTGAGTGCGCCCTGAGCGACGCTCAAATGGATGCCGTTGAAATCTCCCTCTTGTGCCAGATTGCGGGCGGTGGAGCGATCGGCGGGGGAGGAGTGTCTCAAGGTGCCGGGGCGCCCGTGGCGCCTCCGGCCAGTGGTAACGGGATTTATTATGACCAATCCGACTCTTCCTTGTGGGCGTGGGACGCTTCCCTCGCCGCGTGGGTTCACCTCGGCCCAGTGTAGATTTTCGGTCCTGCTTGTGTTGCTCGTTGGTCTGGCCGCCTGCTCCACGGTGCGGGCGGCCGGGCCTCCGCCCATTCTCCGCAACACCTACACGACGAACACCGACCCGGTAATCAATCAGATCGTGATCAACATTGCCAGCAATGCCGCCTGGAACATGGGGGATTCGCTGTCGAACTTGGTCTGGCAGATCGGCCAGAACGACACCAACCACGCGGACGCAATCGGAGCGGCCTGCTCAAACCTTGCCTGGCAGATCGGATCGGACTTGACCAACTACGCCGCAAGCCTCGTGGGAGGGACAAACACGGTCTTGGCGTCGAACTTCTTCGCTTGGTACGCCACAATAACCAACTTCGCGGCTATCAACGCCACAAATGTCAACCTCTACGCCTCAAACCTGAACGCTCAGTTCTCGATTTTCGCCTACCTCCTGGCCACCAATGCCACCAATTTCTACCTCACGGTGTCCAACGCCTACCGTATGGACACCAACCTCAACGACTATGCCGGCAACGAGTACGTGACGGCCGACTACGTCCAGGGCTTTCTCACCCGAGAGACTCAGTTTTACTTTCGGGCCTCGATCACCAACACGGCGACAAACGCTTGCTGGTTCCTGTCGGAAATCTTCAATCCGACCAACACGACCAATACCAGCTACTTGATGACCAACAACGAGTACTCGGCCACTTTCCTGGGGACAAACCAGCAGGTCAGCGCGATTGCCAACGGGAATGCCGTAGTGGACTTTGATGCCGACGTCACGACCGGGACGGCCGTGGTCAGACCCGAGCTTTACCTGACCACAAATGGAGTGACTGACGTTGAGTTCGCGGAGGGGAATCAGATCAACCTGACAACCACCCGGGGCCACTTTACCAGTATCATCGTGATACCGACCAACGTCCCGGTGGCCGATGGGACACTGCTCAAGGTAGCGTTCAAGACGCTCTCCCAGACTGGCGGTCCCAAGCGTTTGGAGATTTACACCGGCAGCAATGCCGTTTCGGGGATAACGCTTCCTGGCATTATCGTTGACACGCTTGGCTTTGTGCGCAAGACAGGCGACACCATGACGGGAGACTTGATCGAAAAGGCGAGCATAAGCTGCTCAAACACGGTCACCGGATCAAATCTCGTGAGTCACTACAATGTAAAGTGGTTTGGAGCCAGAGGGGATGACTTCACAGACGACACAGCAGCATGGCAGCGCGCCTTGGACGTCGTCAGCAATGGCCAAGCCGTGCTGGAAGTCCCGGAAGGCGTTTACAGGGTAGGGCATCTCAACGGGACGACACGGAGTAATTTCCGGATAGAGGGGGCTTTTGGTCCATACAGATCCATCCTGAAGGGCATTTCCAACTCTGCGCCTATCCTGGATCTCGTCGACTCCTTGAAGTACTCGATTAACCACATTGGATTTTCTTCCTTGGCGGGGTCCACGCAGACTTGCGCAATGTTGATCGGAAGGAGCACTGATTCCGGAAGCGGGGGAGAAAATACCTTTCGATGGATCGACGTAGACGGAAATTTTTCGGTGGCAGGCGTGTATGAAATAGGATCAGAGATAAACAGATGGGAGCATGCGATTTTCCACAGCTCGGTCCCGATTCCTCACACTCTTTTTTACGGAGGCCAGAATGCCACCAACATCTACGGGTCTCCGGTTCAGTCTTACGTTCCGATCACAGAGTGGAAATCAGGAGGCAGCCTCAATAGCTTTTACGATTGTCAATTTCTGCAGGCCTCGACAAATCAGGCGTCGTCCGACATGGTGATCGAGTACGCTCAAAATTGGATCATGCAGGGGGGTCTTGTTTATAGCATTGGCTCTACTAATGGGATCATTTTGCAGAACGGCATAGACGGATTGACGTTCAATTCCGTCAGGTGGGAGTCTGTCCCGATCTGTCCCAAGGCATTCAGTTTTCGGGGGACAAATGTCGCTCGAGACATTGCAATCGTCGGGAGCAACCCGTTCGGGATTACGGCCGAGACAGGCTCGAGAATCTACGGTCTCAGAATGACCTCGTCACACTGGTCTGGCACCAATGCAGTTGGCGAGATCATGGTAGACGTGGACAACATCGAGGACTCACTATTCTTGGTGAACACCAATGAGACGGATGCAGGGCGATGGGTGAGCGATCCGCGCTACCGTGTGCGGACGGTGGCCCGACGGGTCAATTTCGGGTCCGGCCCAACGAACTACATCACGATGCCAGCCAACCAGCCGGTGAGCGTGATCGCAGGAGATAGGTGGGCGCTTGGAAGCAACGTATCCGCAATGGTGCTCAGAGCTTCGACCGGGAACGCGATCAACACGCTGCAAGTCATGACGACCAACAACCAGACCGGCCTGGCTGTCGATACGGCTGGAAGAGTCAGCGTCGGCGTGAGTTCAACCACCAATGCCTTTGAGGTCAGAGGCGGAGGAAAGACACAGATAGTTGCGTTGGACACGAACGCTTTTGCGCAGAGCGTTGGGGCTTCGCTTATTCTTGGGGGCACATACCGAGGCGTTGGAGACTCTCTCCCTTTCACCCGGATATCGGCTGAGAAAGCCAATGGCACAGAGTTCAACTACAGTTACAATTTGGACTTTTACACGACGTCCAACGGTGGGACCTTCCCGGATCAGCTCCCAGCCATGCAGATCAACTGGGACAACAAAATTGGCGTTGGGACGACGAACCCGGCCAAGCTTTTCGACGTGGCCGGAACGACTAAGGCGGTGTCTTCCGTGTTCACATTGAGCACCAACAGCGCTTACTCTGGTGTGACAAACTTCGTCGTCAATTTTGACGCCCAGTACTCGGACCTGTTTGCCGCGAGCGATGTCAACTTTCTGCACACCACGAATCGCGAAGCTGGCATTTGGAAATCGGCGGTGATCAAGCTCTACACCGGCCCCACGAATCGCCAGTGCTGGCTCAACTCTTCATGGTCCCCGATCGGCTCTGGAACTACCAACTACACCGTCTTGGCATCCAACAAGGTGGTCATTCTGTCCTTTGGCCAGGACGGCACCCAGGAGACAAACGTCGCCGTTGTCGTTGTTTCTCAGCCATGAAGACCCTCTGCCTCCTTGTATGCCTGGCACTATCTGCCCAGGCGCAGTTTGACTTCACCGACCTGCCTTACCTCGCCCAAGCCAACCGCGGGACCGCAGGAGGGACGTGGACTCCGGACCTGGCGCCAGGCATTGTCTTCTGGTACGCCGCTCGAGACTACTCGGCTCTCCCGGACGGGACCCTATTGACCAACATTCTGGACAAGACGGTCAACCAGAACCACGCCACAAACCCGGCCGTCCAGTTCTCGCCTGTCCTGACAAACAGCCTCGTCAACGGCAAAGCCGCATTATGCTTCATTGCGAACAGCAACCGCTTCCTTCAGGTGTCCAACAGCGCGCCCTTTGGGACGCTCCAATCTGGCGAGGTCTTCGCCGTGCTGAAGTCAACCCGGGCGTCACTGGGCGCTGACAACATCAACGGGGCTGCCTTGTGGCAAATGGAGAATACCAAGGTCGCCGGGACAGAGTTCAACAGCCTTCATCCGAACTACAGCAACGTGATCGTCGAGGCCTTCGGCGCTCAGGCCGCGGCCGTCGCCCCAACCACATGGGGACAAGATCCTACCTCCTGGCACATCTACAACGTCTTCACCGAGACGAATCACATGGAGATGCGCTACAACGGCGAGCTCATCGGAGGCCTGGATTTGACTGGTCCGACTGGATTCACGAACACCGTCCTCATCGGGGCTTCAGCTCGAAGCGGTGCCCTGAGCTACTACCAGGGCCAGATTGCCGAAATCATCACCTACAGCAACGTGCTCTCGGCGGCCAACCGGAGCAACGTCACAGTCTATCTGTCCACCCTCTACGGCATCGCCTGCACCAACACCGCCCAGACCTATGACCCTACGAACTTCGCCGCCTTTGCCGGCCGGTGGGACGCCGATATCCTGGCCGGCGTGATTGCCGACGGTGCCGCCGTTGTGGTCTGGTCCAATTCAGTGTCCGGCGGGCAGAACTGGACCAACGGCACGGCCGGTGAACGCCCCACCTGGACAAGCAACCTCTTCAACGGGCACTCGGCCGTCTCATGGGACCCGTCTGCAGCGAGACGACTCTACCTCAACCCGGACCAGCCCTACCTGACGAACCAATCTGGGGGGGCCTTCACCATCCTGTCTGTCGCCAAGCTCACCAACGACTACAACACGCTTCTCTGCCACGCCACCGACAACAAGAACTACATCAGGCTCCGGAACGGAGGGGTCAATCAGGATTCTCTTGGCACGATGGGGGTAGGTGACCACTTCAACAACACGTACGCCCGCAACGGCAGCAATCTCTGCATGAGCGCGGTCGGACAGATCGCCAGCTATGGGCAGATCATCTGGTGGCAGAACATGACCAACGGGATCAACTACGGCTCGACCAACCTCGATCCGGTGACGTGGTATTGCATGGGAAAACACTTCCAAGTCCCTGGCGGAAACGTCTGCGAAGTGCTATACTTCCAGACCAACTTGAACAACGCGGATATCACGAAGCTCTACTACACCTACTTCCGCCCCAAATGGGGCTTGCCATGAAACTCTCCATCCCCGCTCTCCTGCTCAGCGCCACGCTCGCGCACGCCGCCACTTACACGTTCACCTGGACACCTTCCCCTGACGTCACTGTTGAGGGTTATCGGTTCTATGGGTTCACCAATTCAGTTGCGAAAGCCAACCGGGTCATTTCTGCCCCGGCGTCGATAGATTGCACCTTCACCTGGAGCAACATTCCCCCGGGGACTTACTTCGTCATCCTGACCGCCACCAACGTCTTGGGGAACGAATCCGACCCGTCTCCAGCCGTCTCCTTCCAGGTCCTGACGCCGCCCAGCAACGTCAGCTATCTCCAGCTCAAGCTGTTTGCCTGGCTGGAATCGAGCTGCGAGGCTGAGGGGGAATACGCCTACCTGTGGTCGCTGGGGGAGTCCGCGATTCCGGTGTCCGAGGATGACCAGTTTTTCAGGGTCAAAGTTGCGATCGAGCGCTAGACCTCGACCAGCTCAGACTTTCGTTCGAGCTCGCGCCGTTTCCGGCTCATTTCCAAAATCCACTCCCAATGATCGACTTGGGCTTCCTCGTTTTCGAGCTTGGCAATCACGAAGCCCTTCCGGCGCGCGCCCTCGACTGCGATGGCCAGGGAATCCGCAAGGTCCGGACTGAACCCCAGGCGCTGCTTCATGCCTGGCCGCTCAGGCGTTCCTGACTTCGGCTCGACCTCGATCTTGTCGTTTTTCGTCCGACGCCAGATCCGGCAGGCAAACTCGTAAAGGACCTCGTCTTTCAATCCCCGGAGCTGGCCGGCCTCGACGCAATACCGGACGGCAAACCAGAGCTCAGTCACGAACTTCTCGGCATGGTCGGCCCACGTCTTCATAATGCGCTCGCCCGTGCGCGGGTCGAACTGGTAGGTCTCGGGCACCGGGCGAGAAGTGGGCTTCCCTCCGAACTCGACGGGCGTGCACTGGGCTGACCACACCCGGGCCAGGGCAGTTCCGAGCGAGCCGCGCCCGGTCGAGTCATGGAAGAAGTTTTCCGGTGGAATGTTCAGCTCTTCGCAGCGGTTCTTCACCCAGCGGGCAATGCAGTACTCCGGATCTTCGCCAGGCGTCGGCACGACAGGGACGTTCTCGGGCGGGTGGCACTGAATCACCTTCGCGCCTCCGACAGCTTCTCCAAACTCAATCCAGGTGAAGACGCAGCGGTCTCCACCGTAGGACGCGTCCAGGGCGCCGATATTGACCCGGAGGCTGCCAACCCAGACGGCCTCCTTGAAGGCGTTGCCTTTCTCGCACAGGTCTCGATTCAGAACCCGGTGAGACAGAAGGGAAACCTTCATCACCCCGAGGCACTGTGAGTAAAACTCGATCGACTCTTGGCCAAAAGCCTTCGCAGTAGCGTCAATCTGGCGTTGATTCAGCAGGTAGCTGTATCGGGGGGTGTCGGTTTTCGGCGGGTCATTGTTTGGCGTGTCTGTCCCGACCAGGTTAATGCAGCGGCCCCCCATGAAAAGCGTGTCCCACGTCGTGGTCTTCTCGGGTGCCATGTGGGTATTCCAGCCGTCTGCCGGTTCTGCCGCCTTGCCGCCTTGGTCGAGCGGATCGACCGGGTTGAAGGCACACACGGCCTGAAAATCCGGGTTGGCGTCCAGGTTGGAGAAGGAGCCAAGGAATGAAGGCCCCATGAGGGCAAGCTCGTCAGCTAGGAGGAGAACATGCTTTTGCTTGATCCCGCAATTGTGAACGGCTAGACCGTTCACACTGTATGATGGGTGGAGGTCAACCTGGAGATTGTAGACTCGATAGCCTCCCTCACTTTCGTGGTATCCCGCATCACGTCTTCGGATGAGAACCTCAACACGCTCCACCCTCTTCCCTTCAAAAACGAGTCCTTTAGGAAATCGTGGGTAGCCTGCTTTGAGCTGTGGTGATAGTTGCCATCTATCTCTACAGCAAGTCGCTGTTTCAGAAAGGCAAAGTCGATCCAATACTGCTGAGTGTGATGAAGTTTGGACGACTTCCCAGTTGCCACCGGAAAGTTCCATCGTGCTTCCGGAAAAAGGCCCCGGATGACAAGCTCCGATGGGGTTGGATTGTGACCTACACCGTAACCGTTCCAGGCAGGTAGTTTCTTTGACCTCCTCATGCTGTGTAACTGCAAGGCGATTTTCCTGCCGAGTCTGCTGCGTCTGAGTCGTTCTTTGGCATTGGCCATGATGCTTGCAGAAATGCGTTTTCCCCTGGCAACTGTGTCCTGATTCAGAACGCGTGCTGCGTAGTCCGGATTCTTCCAGCGACTTTTTGCGGAGCACGACCGGCTGCAGAAACTTACCCTCTGTTCTGACGGAACAAAACTTGTGCCGCATTCCAAGCATGATTTTCTCCAGCTTTCCTGGCGACAGCTCAGAGAGCAGAATAGCTTTTGGTGCTTGGGAAGTTCTGCCCCACACACTTTGCATTGCCTCATGGATTGAAAGTAACTCGGTGTGTGGAAGTATGTCAATAGCATTTTGCCATCCCGACTTAGTGAGAAAACGGTGGTCTGGAGTGCAATCGATTTTTGTGCCATCCGAAAAGTGAATTCGGCATAGACGGGACGAGATGCGAGAAGCTGTGTTCTCCACAGTTCCTAATCCGCCAGCACACCAAACCTTGTCTCCTTTGCGAACAGTTTCTATTGGCCTTTTCCCATCACACGTATCCACCAATGTCCCTGCTGCAAAGCAATATTTGGAGATGCCAACCCACTTGTTGCCGACGATGCACGGGATTCCGATGATCCCCTTCCGCATGTCCCGGACCGTGCGCTGCTCGAAGTCCCCGTCGTCGAGCTGGTCTGTCGTGATAGCGATCTTGGAATCCAGGTGATGGCCGGGCAGCCATGGGAACCGATCCACTGCTTCGCTCCAGAGCATCGTTATTTCGCCCCAGACCCTGAGCTTGAGTCCCCGAATATCCGTTGAGCTGACGAGGACGATCGTATCGTCTGGACTGACAAAGTACTTGCAGAGGCCATACCAGGCCATCTCGTGAGTTTTGCCGGTCGACTTTGGCCCCATGAGCACGGTCACCTTGTTCTTGGTGATTTCCTTAAGGCAGAGAGTGTGCCAGCGGTGGGAGTCCAGCCTCGGCCAAATGAGCTTCCGCATGGCCTCGTAGTGCGTGTGCTTGTGACCGTAGCCCATGCGGATGCACTCGATTTCGATTCTGAGGGGATCGGCGTTGGCCTGCCAAATTCGCCCGTACTTCTCAATGGTGCCAGACATAGCGGCAAAGTAGAGAGGCTGAACCGCAAAGGCAAGCTCACAACCCCTATAGACGAACCTTGACAGGGTCGCATAAAAGTGCCTCTCTTGGTCATGCCGCAGAATGCGTCAGCGGTGCGCCTCGTAGACGGCCAGTGGGATTTCTCCGGGGGGATCGACTCTGGCAAAGTTGCCACTATCGCCAGCGATTTTGTTCCCAACGGTCTGAAGCGCACTCAGCTTGCCTGGATGACGAATTGCACCTGTCGGACTGGTGGCATTCTGCAGCGGTCCGGCTGGTCCAAACTCTGCCGGGTGGCAGATCCAGGCGCTGGGCTCTACCAGGGCGGCTGGATGTACGAGCCGCGCGGAGGCGATCCTTACCTTGTCCTGAGCATTGCCGGCAACATCGTCCGCGTCCGGGTGGATACGGACAACTCGGTGGAGAACCTCTCGACCGCCTTCGGCCTGCCGAACCCGACGACGGTCCCTCAGGCGTTTTTCTGCCAGGGCGAGGAATTCCTCGTCATTCAGGCCGGAGACTACGGTCAGGTGCCGACGCCCACTCTGCCCCTGTTCTGGGATGGCACCACGCTCCGCCGATCGATTGGGATAACCACCACGACCCCCACGATCAACCCTGGCCAGAATGAGCTTCCGGCCGCCACCGCCATGGATTACTACATGGGCCGGCTCTGGTTTGCTCAGACGCGTGATTACGGCGCGGGAGATATTGTCAAGGGCCTGGCCGGCACTGTGCCTTTCGGGCACAGAGACGCAATTCTCAACGTGACGGAGGCTCCCCTGATCTTCGGCGGCGACATGTTCACCGTGCCGAGCAACGCTGGGGATATTCGAGCAATATCGCACGCTGCCACCCTCGACACCGCCCTCGGGGATGGTCCGCTCTTCGTCTTCACCCGCAAGGCGGTCTACAAGATGACCGTGCCAGTAACCCGCGGGCTATGGACAGCGCTGACCACCGATAACATACCCTCTCAGACCCTGGCTCTGAAGGCGAACGGGACTTACTCGGACCGTTCGGTTGTGGCTGTCAACGGTGACCTGTTCTTCCAGGGTCCTCTCGGTATCAGCAGCCTCAACATGGCGATCCGGTATTTCCAGCAGTGGGGGAATATCCCTATCAGCAACAACGAGCAGCGCGTCTTGCAGTTCAATGACCGGAGCATGATGCGTTACTCGAGCGGCATCCTCTGGGACAATCGGCTGTGGCAGACGTGCCTTCCGGTTGAAACCTCGGCCGGGGTTGCGTTCCAGGGCGCCATACCCCTCGACTTTGATCTTATCAGCAGCCTCGACAACCAGCTTCCTCCGGCCTGGGAAGGCATGTACGAGGGCCTCGACTTCCTGCAGCTCTTCCAGGGTGACTTCGGTGGCCGCCAGCGCGCCTTCGCTGTGGTCTGCTCGAAGCTCGACCAGGGAATTGACGTCTGGGAGTTGACTGAGGGGGATCGTGTCGATAACGGAGGGACGGTGGAGACCTCGGACAATCGGGTTGTGTGGTTCGCCGAAACTCCGGCCTACACCTTCCAAGACGAGACCGGGCT
>JBDKSR010000086.1:0-5386 GCA_039680545.1 Bryobacteraceae bacterium
ATTTCGCGCTATCCCACGATACCTACAACGGTATGGGAACAGCGAGCGACGGGAAGATCTATTACGTCCTGAGCGCGGAGCCACAGGATGTGGCCGGCCGGATGTATGTCTACGATCCGGCTACCGATAAAGTTAAGCTCGCTGGCGACCTCACCGAAGCTTGCGGCGAGAAGGACATGAAGGTGGTCTCGCAGGGAAAGAGCCACGTGACCTTCGTCGAATCGAACGGCAAGCTCTATTTCGCGACACACATCGGTTACTACAGCATCATCGACAACATGGAGAAGGTGGGCATCCCGACAAACGGGTATAAACCGTATCGCGGCGGCCATTTCCTCTCCTACGATATGGCCTCGGGCAAGTTCGAGGATCTGGCCATCGAGCCGCACGGCGAGGGGATCCTGACGATGGCCATGGACACGAAGCGGGGACGCCTCTACGGGTTGACGTGGCCCACGGGCTACTTCGTCCGCTACGACTTGGCCAAGAAAGAGATGAAGGACCTCGGCGCCTTCTTCGAGAAGGGCGAAAACGGCAAGGGCGAAACGTATCGGACCATCTGCCGGTCGTTCGCGATCGATCCGCGCGATGGCTCTGTCTATTTCACTCAGGGTACGGGCGCGATCATTCGGTACGACTATGCCAAAGACACCACCGAGACGGTGCAGGGCGAAGATTTCAAGAAGGACTACTTCGGCTTGTACGACTACCGCTCTCCCGGCCACATGGCATACAACTGGCGTCAAGTGTTCTGGTACGGGCCGGAGAACATGATCTACGGTGTCCACGGGAATTCCGGATATCTGTTCCGGTTTGATCCGAAGGCGCCTCGCGTGGAAGTCCTGGATCGGCTGACCTCGCTGCCGTCACAGAGAAGCGGCATGTACGACCAGTTCAGCTATGGCTATCTGGGCTTCACGCTTGGTCAGGACGGCCGCACGATCTACTACCTGACCGGCGGACCGATCTACGTCGACGGGAAGCGGGTGCACGGTATGGACAGTACGTCCAGGGGCGAGGCCAAAGCCCTGGAGGATCTGCACCTGATTACGTATGACATCCCGACGATGAAATATAAGGATCAGGGCGCTATCTTCTATGCGAACGGCGACCGGCCGCTTTACGTGAATTCGATCGCGGTCGGCAAGGACGGGTCAGTTTATTTCATGGCCCGGATGACCGAAAACGGAAAGATGCGTGGGGATTTGGTGAAACTTACCGGTCCGTTCACGACCAAGTAGTTTAGGCTGTACAGCAAGGGCCCGGTTTACCGGCCGGGCCCTGTTTCCTGCCTCTTTGCCGCGGATCAGCGGCATCCCCAAACAGATACTCTCATTTTCCGCGTGAACGGGTGCTCACACGATCTCCGATGCCGGCCGGGTACTTGAGCGCCAGGCGGCGAATCTCGTAGTTAAACTTCAAGAAGAGCTTTTCCCAGCGCTTGGCTTGCGCCGGAGTGTACCGGTAGAAACCCCTTCCGGTCGAGATGCCGTGTCCGCCCTTCTTTACGACACGATCGATCACGGCAGGAATCTCCGGACTGCTGGAAAGCTCCGGCAACAGATCCTTCATCACGCGGTGATAACCCTGCACGCCCATGAGGTCCATGTAGCGGAAGGGGCCCGCAAACGTTATCCACCACCCCACGTCATTCCGCAGTGACCGGTCGACATCTTCAATCGTGCAGACACCGGAATCGACCAGATGACAGGCCTCGCGGAACATCGCATAGCTGATCCGGTTCGTGATAAAACCCCTGACGTCGCGGCGCAAAACTGACGGCTCCTTGCCCCAGGAGACGGCCATCTTCTTGATCTTGTCGACATACCGCTTGGTTGTCTGCTCGCCGCTGATGATCTCCATGAACCGCGTAATGTGAGCGGGTTCGTCCCAATGAAGTCCCACGAAGCGCTGCGGGTTGAGCGCGCCGGCTTGCAGAATAGTCAGTGGGATCGAAGACGTGTTGCTGGCGACGATGGCATCCGGCTTCACGACCTCTTCAACTGCCCTGTATACCTGCTTCTTGATTTCCTCACTCTCGATGACCGACTCCACAACGAGTCCGCACCCGGCCAGATCGTGATAGTCCTCAGAGAGACACAACTGCTGAATCAGAACGGAGGGGTCCTGCCTGACCAATCCTTCCCTCTTCATTTCGCGCAGCAGGCCCAGAATCTGGCGGCGAGTGTCGCGGTGTCTTGCCAAGCTGCGAGACACTCCTATCACGGGATGGCCTGCCGAAAGCAAGCAGGCGATGATGCTCCGAGCCATCAGACCCAGGCCTACGACGCCCACCTCGATCGGTGCTTGTTTGCCTCGCGTAGAACGATCCGCAGTCCTGACCGGCATGCCTTTCTTGGATTGACTATTTCTCATAAGAGCCATATGTTTCGCAGATGATATTATCACGGACGCGCGGCACTTTGGCCCGGCCTTCGAAATTTCGGCGTTGTTTTGCAGAGCCAGTGTTTATGCGCTGAGTTCCACTACCTGGGTTTGAGAAAATCAACATGTCTATTGAAACGTGCGATACTCATTTGGGATCATGAGGAGGTCTAGTGAAGAAGACGATTGAGCCCAAACCGCCCGTTTCCGCGGAACGATACATGGTTCCGGTAGTAAAGAGCACTTTTCGAATTCTTGAGGAGTTGTCAAAGGCCGGGGCGCTCGGGCTTAACGAGGTGACGCAGCGGACGGGTGTATCGAAATCCACGGTCTTTCGTGTTCTTACGACGCTGACGCATCTCGGCTACGTCGTTCGCGATCCGGAACGCAACTATTGCGTGAGTCACACACTGTCGAGCCTGGTCAGCGAATCGGATCGTGTGGAGGCATTGCGGCGCACCGCAATCCCGTGGATGTTAAAGTTACGCAGCGAATGCGGAGAGACAGTCAATCTCGGAAGGTTGCAGTTCGACAAGGTCATTTACATCGAAGTTGTGCCGAGTGAATACGCGCTCCGCTTCAGTGAGCAACCAGGCTCCGCGATTAGCGCGCACGCTACGGCTCTCGGCAAAGCGATCCTTGCATTCTCTGATCAGGAATTGGTGGAGGGCGTGATCCGCGGACGCCAACTCCAGATGTACACGCACAACACAATCACGAATCCGGATGAGTTGCTCGCGGAGTTGCAGCGGGTACGTGAACGCGGATATGCGATCGACCGCGGCGAAGCAGCAGCCCTCGCGACGTGCGTTGCCGTGCCTGTCTTCGACTTGTTCGGAAAACCGTTGGCGGCGATCAGTCTCTCCGGTCCAACGTCGCGCTTTAATCCCCGTGCGAACTCACCGGTGATTGAGAGCCTTCGCCTCGCCGCTGCGGACATCTCGAGACAATTTCAGCAGAAGGCCGTTTCGGCGGAGAATGCCAGTCCCACCCCGAGCCGGAACTCTAAAGAGACTGGCAAAACGCACAAGTAGCGCCGTGTGGCGAACCCTCTCAGGCGCGGCTGCCTCCTTGGAAGCCAAGTCCTCGATAATGACCGCGTGAGACGAAATGACGGCTAACCGGAGTGGTCCTGATGCGATGCCGGCGCCTCAACTCTCACCGAAGTCTACCAGGGTTGGCCGCAGGCGAAATCCACGAGTCCGCACCGCGGAATAGATGATTCCAGCAAGAAACCAGAGCCCGCCTCCGACTTTCGCGGGTACGGGCAAACTCACCCAGATGGCAAGGCAGAACAGGAAGCCCAATGCAGATGCCATCGCACCGCAGTAGTTTTTCCACCCGCCACGCCTTCCGTGGCCGAGTAACGTACGAAGGGCAGCAATGTTTACACCCATGAACGCGAGAAACGCGCCGAAGTTCAATAGTTCGGCGCCACGTTCGTAACTGATCAGAAGCGCCATGACGAATGTGAGCACTCCGATCAGAAGCACGTTGTACGTTGGGTTATGGCTCTTCGGATCGATGTGAGCGAACAACCGCTGCGGCAAAACCTTATCCCTCCCCATCCCGTAAAGTAGACGCGCCGCTCCAGCCTGTCCCGCCAGTCCGCTTCCGAAACAGGCCACGATCAGGATAATGGCCATGCCCTGGAAGAGCAGGCTGCCGCCGACGCGCGCGGTCACGTCCAGAAAGGCCGTCTCGACGTTCGGAAAAGAGTTGTAATCAGGCCAGATGCGTTGTGCGAGGTAGACCTCAACAGTGCTCAGGAGCCCGGTAATCAGGCATACGAGGATGGTCGCCAGTGGCACGGCACGCTTCGGATTGCGGACCTCCTCGGCGAGTGTCGTCACACCGTCGAAGCCAATATAGGTCAGGGCGGCAAGAGACGTGGCGGTTGCAACAGCACTCAGATGGAAGGTTCGAGGATCGTAAAACGGCGTTACCGCGAACACGCCGCTCCAACCCGCCTGACCGAAGAGAAACCGGACAGCTAGCACGACAAATGCCACGATGACGAAAGACATCGCCGTTAGCAACAACTGGTTTGCGCGCGCCGTGAAACGCACACTCCGCACGTTCATGATGGTGATCGAACCGACCGTGATTGCGACCCAAGCGGCATACGGGACCTGCGGCGCCAGCCGTTGGGCAGTCAACGCCACATAGATTGTGGAGACCACCGGAATGATCAGGTAGTCGAGGAACATCGCCCAGCCGGTAAGGAATCCGAGGTGGACGTTCAGGCCACGGCTCACATAGGTGTACGCCGAACCAGCCACCGGATAGAGCGTCGCCATGCGGCCGTAACTCCAGGCCGTCAGCATCATGGCAAACATGGCGATCAGGATGGTGGTGACGGCATGGCCTTGCGAGATTCGGGAAGCGAGGCCAAAAATGCCGACCGGCGCGATTGGCTGGATCAGAACAATGCCATAGAAGATCAGGTCCCAGACAGACAACACACGCTGTAATTTGGGCGTCTCCGTCTCAGCCATGGCGTTTCGATAATTAGCGGACCGCGATCAGGCTCACGTGCTTTATCCTAAGCGGCTGCCCGCTCCACCGCCGCGAGCGTCCGATCCACGTCGTCGTCGGTGTGCGCGGTGGAAGTGTACCATCGTCCGTCCGGCAAGAGCAGAACGCCTTCGTCCAGCATAGCGAGGCTGAAGTCCGCATATTTGGCCTTGTCGATGTGCAACGTATCGCGATAGTTCCGAAGCGGATGGCCTACGAAATGCACGCCGAACGCAGGCCCCTCGCCAGTGACCGTCACCTCGTGCCCTGCAGCGGTCAGTATCTTACGTACTCCATCTCGCAACCGCTGGCCACGGCGATGCAGACTCTCGTATACAGCGCCGCCATTCGCTGCCAGATACTCAAGGGCCGCGTTGGCTGCCGCGAGACACAACGGATTGCCATTGAGAGTCCCCGCATGGACAACACTTCCTTCGGCAATCCACTTCATGTATTCCCACTTACCCGCGAGCACGCTGACCGG
>JBDKSR010000087.1:0-12419 GCA_039680545.1 Bryobacteraceae bacterium
CTGGTGCTGATCAGCGACCATATCAACCTGCAGGGATCAAACCCGCTGGTGGGACAGAACGGCGAGTCGCTGGGGCCGCGTTTCCCGGACATGTCGGAAGCGTATTCGCAGCGCTACCGGGAGGTCACCAAGTATACGGCATCACAACTCGGCATTCCGCTGAAAGAAGGAGTTTACGCCGCGTTGCTCGGTCCCAGTTACGAGACGCCGGCCGAGATCCGTTACCTGCGAACCATCGGCGCGGACCTTGTGGGGATGTCCACGGTGCCCGAGGTGATCGCCGCAAACCACATGGGCATGAAGGTGCTCGCCATATCGTGCGTGACGAACATGGCGGCGGGCATTCTGCCGCAGAAACTCAGTCACAAGGAAGTGCTCGAAACCGGTGAGATGGTACGGGGCACGCTGGTGAATTTATTGAGGGCTACGCTCCCCCGCCTGGAGGCATGGTGGAAAGATTGATCGAAGCCGCGATACGAGGCAGGGAGAACGCGCGGGCGGATTTTTCCGGGTTCCGCGTGGGAGCGGCAATCGAGGATGAGGCGGGCCGGATCTACACGGGTTGCAACATTGAAAACGCGACCCTCAGCCTGACCGTGTGCGCCGAGCGCGTGGCGCTGGTCAAAGCGATTTCCGAAGGAGCGCGGAAGTTCCCGCGCGTGGCCATCGCGACGGATTCGGATACGCTCACGCCCCCGTGCGGCGCGTGCCGTCAGATGCTCTGGGAATATTGTGGTGATATGGAAGTGACGCTGGCGAACCTTCACGGCAAGACGGAGGCGCTGCGTCTCAAAGACCTCTTCCCGAGGCCATTCGATGCGTCTTCTCTTTAGTTTCCTGCTGATTGCCTGGTGCCTGGCAGCCGAACCGGTTGATTGGATCTGGAGCGCCCGCTATGTCATCACGATGGATGCGAAGCGGCGGGTGATCGAGAACGGAGCCGTCGCGGTGCGCGGCAACCGGATCGTGGAAGTGGGCACGCTGGCCGAACTCAACGCGCGGTTCCGCCCCAAGAGCCGCGTGAACATGCCGAACGGGCTGATCGCGCCCGGCCTCGTCAACACGCACACGCATGTGCCTATGTCCTTGTTCCGCGGCGTGGCCGACGACATGCCGTTACGGAAGTGGCTCGAAAAGTACATCTTCCCGGTGGAGGCGAAGAACCTCAACCCCGATTTCGTGCGCTGGGGCACGCGGCTGGCATGTCTCGAAATGGCGCTGTCGGGAACGACGACGTTCGCGGAGATGTACTACTTCGAAGACGTGATCGCGGAGGCGACCAAAGAGGCGGGGCTGCGCGCGGTGCTCGGGGAAACAATTCTTAAGTTCCCCGCCCCCGATGCCAAGACACCCGAGGACGCACTGGCCTTCACGGAGAGGTTCATCAAGCGTTTCAAGGACGATCCGCTGATCGTGCCCGCGCCCGCTCCGCACGCGCACTACACGAACAAAGACGAGACGCTGAAGGCGGCGCGGAGGATGGCCAACCGGTACGGCGTGCCGCTGATGACGCATCTGGCCGAGACGAGGCAGGAAATCGAAGAGACGCGTGCGAAACGTGGGATGAGCCCTGTCGGGGTGCTCGATTCGCTTGGGGTCCTCGATGGCCGGACGCTCGCGGCGCACTGCGTTTGGGTGGACAGCGAGGACATGCAGATCCTGCTGAAACACCGGACGGGGATTGCGCACTGCCCATCCAGTAACATGATGCTCGCGAGCGGCGTGGCGCCCGTCGCGAAGATGCTGTCGCTGGGGCTGGCGGCCGGACTTGGTACGGACGGACCGGCAGGTTCGAACAACGACTTCAACCTGTTCGAGGAGATGGATCTGGCGGCGAAGCTTCAGAAGGTGACTACGGGCGACCCGGCGGCGCTGCCGGCACGTCAGGCCCTCGAGATGGCGACCATCACAGGCGCGCGGGCGCTCGGCATGGAGAAGCAGATCGGGTCGCTGGAGGCGGGAAAGAAGGCGGACATGATTACGGTCCGGCTCGACGCTCCGCATGCCGTGCCGATGTATGACGTCTACTCGCAGATGGTGTACGCGCTGAAGGGTTGCGACGTCAGTGACGTGATGGTAAACGGCGACCTAGTGGTGCGCAGCGGCCGCATGCTTACGCTACAGGCCCAGCCAGTCCTGGATATGGCCAGGAAGTACGGGATACAGGTGCGGAAGTCGCTGCGGTAAGGACGCATTGGCCGGGGTTAGCGGGCGCCGCCCGGGGCGCGGCGGAACTCCAGGAGTTCGACCGGCGCGCCGTTGTCAACAATCATCGCCACTGTAACGCCCTCGGATGGAGAGTTCGGAGCGGTGAGGATTTCGCGCCCAACGAGCGCGGCGTCGAGATCGTCCACTTCGAAGGCGACGTGGGGGACCGAGCGGATCAGGGGATCGACGGGACTATCCGGCTCGAAGCGCATCCACTGAATCCCGCAATTGCTGACTTCAAAACCGGACACGTACATTTTGAATTGCGCGAGGTACGTCTCGCCGGGACGCGGAACATCGGTCGGGATGCCGACGTGGTGATATCGCCAACCAAGCGCCAGGACTGGCGGCGGTTCGTCGTCCTTCCGGATTCTGTTTGAGGTGGAAGAGTGTGCCCGTTCCGGGGTATTCATGACATTCTCCTCGCCTTTTGCCACATGAGCCACACGTGAAGCGTGCCGCTGCAGATTGTATCGCGGACCCGGCGTGGCGTGCTGAGGTTAAAGCGCCTGAACCATGCCCCCAGATGCGGGGTCGTCATGCGCAAGTGTCTCATTGGCGTCCGACAAAATGCCGCCTACGACTCAGCCACCGTTCTGCCGATGAGGTTAACGAGGAGATTCATCGCAAGGGTGACGTACTACGAGGAACTCGGGCTGGCGCAGAACGCCACCGTCGAAGAGATCCATCAGGCGTATCGGAACCTTGCGCGGCTCCTCCATCCGGACCAGCAGACTGACGAGACCTTGCGGCATTTGGCTGAGTCGCAGATGAAACGGATCAACCTGATCCACGAAGTCCTTACCAATCCGGCCATGCGCAGAGAGTACGACGTGTCGTTGCGGCCGGACCGCCCGGGGCTGCCGGGGCGCACCGTTCCGGCAACCGGGAGACGCTCGATCCGTTCTTTCAAACGTCCGGCGTGGCTGAACACGTCGTCAGCCGCATGGGCACTGATCGCCGTCATCGCCGGTCTCTCGTTATACATCGGTTTCCAGTGGGAGGACAAAGGCCCCGCGCCGGTGTCGCAGGTTCAGGCGCCAGTCGAGACGGCACAACCAATCCCTCAACCTTCCCGGACCGATTCAGCTTCCATCACGCGGCAAACCGCGCCGGAGCAGCCTAAGACAGCGCCGAAAGAATCCGTGACCGCAAAGAACGAACCGGCACCAGAGCTTGAGCAACCGCCGAGTCTGCCGATAGAGAGCGCCAATCTGCCTTCCGTGGTAAGCCATCTGGAGTCACAGCACAGGGCAGAGCAAAACAGCCCCTCCCCGATTGCCGGGCAGGTGGATACGGTGTCTCATTCCAAGATTCTTCACGTGAACGGGCGATTCGCAGGCACTTGGGTATACGTACGCTCGAAAGACAGCGAGAATTCGCCGGGTCTGTATCCGCCGGAGTACATAGAGGCGGTTATTTCGGAACATGATGGCGTCATCAGGGGACGGTATCGTGCCCGCTACGTTGTCAAGGACCGCGTCATCTCGCCGGAGGTGCGGCTGCAGTTCGCTGGTGAGGGGGATCGGGACTCCGCTCACTTGAAATGGACCGGTGCGGGGGGCGCGCGGGGAGACATTCAGTTGCGGCTGGTGACGGAGCGTTCCCTCGAAGTGAACTGGATGGCCGAGGAACTCGGCACGGAGATGGGACTGATCTCCGGGACGGCTGTGCTTACGCGCCGCGAGGAACGGTAACAGCGGGAAACACGACCTGGGACCGGCCGGCGAGTCGTGGCACGGTTTTGACGATGTCAACGTCCAACAAGGTCACGCGTTCCAGGCGGTTGCCTTTGAAGATCGCCTCCGCCAGACGGCCCTGCTGCGTTTCTTTCCTCTGAAACTGGTCGAAGACCAAGTTGCCCAAGGAGTACACGATCACGCCATGCCCGTAGATTTCGGCGGGCTGAACAACATGTGGATGATGCCCGATGACGAGGTCAACCCCGGCGTCAATCGCCGCGTGCGCGAAACGGACCTGCTGGGAATTCGGCTTCGGTACGTATTCGGTTCCAGCGTGCATGGAGACGATGATCACACCGGCACGGCGCGCCATCGCCGCCACGTCCTCGCGCATCGCATCCGCATCCAGCATGGCGACGCGAGGGTCCGTTTTCGGGTAGTTCCCGTTCAACTGGTCATAAGTGTAAGCCAGGAAACCGAAGCGCACCCCGTTGCGAACCAGGACGGCTCCGGCTCGGGCGGCGCTCTCACTTCTTCCCGTGCCCACGGCAGCGATGTTGTGGCGTTCCAGCCAAGAAACCGTGTATTCCAGGCCGTACGAGCGGCGATCGCGAGCGTGATTATTGGCTGTCGAGACGACATCCACCCCGGCGAGCACCAACCCTTCGACCATGCCGGGTTCGGCCTTGAATATCATGCCCTTCTCCACGCGCGCCCCACGGTCGCTGAACGGCGATTCGAGGTTCAGGAAGGCAATATCCGCAGCGGAAGTGTATGGGGCGAGATCACGAAATGGATATGCCGGGTCGCGCCGCATCCGGGCCAGACGGCCGACGTGACGGGAGAGCATCACGTCGCCGCCGAACACGAGCCGAGTGGATGGCTCAGGGGGAACGGGACGTGCCTCCGGTTTGGGCCTGCAACTGACAGCAAGCGCCGAGGGAAGAAGCCAGAGGAGATCGCGACGGGTCACCATGTCAGACTGTGCATCCGATGCGGGCAGCCGGCGGACGGCGGCTTGGACCCGGGATTTCCGTGGGCATGTCCTCACCTTAGCACGCTTGCAGGAGCCGCCCGGCCGAAACGACACGATCTTGCAACGGGTTGGCGGCCCGACTCATCCAATGAAGTGACGGGTTCGTCCGGCGCCGTTGAGACTCATCGTTCAAGTTGCGCAAGTCTATGACAAGATTGTATGATCGTAGTGCCCTTCCATCTGTAGCACTCAAAACAGAAAGCGAAACTGACGTGCGGAAACACGGACCCAAGGTGCATACTCATACCCAGGCGCCAAGGCGCGTTCAGAAGAAGATTCTCGCCATGGTTTCGGACCTGTTCTTCACGGTGAAGATCGGCGACGCCGCGAAACGGGCCGGTATGGATGTCGAATTTGTAAAGGATGAGAAGGATCTGCTCGAAAAGGCTCAGAGCAAGCCGGCGATTATCATTCTTGACCTGAATTTCGCCCCCGCACAGGTCGTCAGGATCATCTCCAAGATAAAGGGCAACGCCGAACTGAAGAAGACCAGCCTGCTGGCGTTCGTCTCTCACATCGAGGGCGAACTAAAGCAGAAGGCCCACGAGAGTGGAGCCGACATGGTGATGGCACGCTCGGCATTCTCGCAGAACCTTCCGCAGATCCTCAAACGTCACGCCGGAATTGGATAAGCGGCAGACTCAGCTCCAGAGCCGGTCCCACGTGCGTTCCTTGTCCCACTCGGGCGTCGGAGCGAAGTACCCCGGTTCAATCAGATGCTGCTTGACGACTTCGTCATTCAGAGTGACACCGAGGCCGGGGCCTTCGGGAACCTTGATGAAGCCCTTGTCGAAGATGGGCTTAGCGATGCCCTCCACCATATCGTTCCACCACGGCACGTCCACTGAGTGATTTTCGAGCACGAGGAAGTTTTCCGTAGCCGCCGCGCAGTGTACGTTCGCCATGCAGGACACAGGACTCCCCGCGAAGTGCATCGCCATCGGTACACCGTATTCCTGCGCGGCATCGCCGATTTTCTTCGTCTCGAGAATTCCGCCCGATGTAGCGAGATCAGGATGGATGATGTCCACCGCGTGATTCTTCGCAAGTTCGATGAACGGCTCTTTGAGGTAGATGTCTTCGCCGGTGAGCGTGGGAATATCGACGGCGTCCGTAATCTTCTTCCAGAGCTCGGTGCACTGCCAGGGGATCAAATCTTCGAGCCACGCAAGGTTGTATTTCTCGAGAGCCTTCCCTAGACGGATGCAGGAATTGAGGCCGATGTGGCCGAAATGATCGGCTCCGAGCGGGATGTCCCAGCCGACGATCTCCCGAACCTGGCCCACGTAGTCGGCAAGAATACCGATACCCTTCTCCGTAAGCTCGATCCCCGTAAACATATGCGGGGTCGTGCCGCGCAGTTTTGCGTCGCCGCCGGCCGGTTGGGTTATCGCGCCCGGAACGGTAGATAGAAGATCCGTGCCGAGGTCCATCTTGAGCCACGTGAACCCCTGGTTGCGGCGCGCCTTCAGACGCTCTCCATACACCTTGGGATCGTGCGATTCGGTCGTATCGGCGTAGCAGCGGATGCTGTCGCGGAACTTGCCGCCGAGCATCTGATAGACCGGGACGCCATACACTTTACCCGCGAGGTCCCAGAGCGCCATCTCGACGCCGCACACACCGCCTCCCTGCCGCCCATGAAATCCGAACTGCTTGATCTTCCGGAAGATCTTGTCGACGTTGCAAGGATTCTCGCCGAGCAGCCGGCTCTTGAGAATCAGCGCGTACGTTTTGCTGGCGCCGTCACGGACTTCGCCGAGACCGTAGACGCCCTGGTTGGTGTCGATGCGAATCAGCGGGCACGTCATCGGCGCCTTGCCGACGACCGCCACACGAAGATCCGTAATCTTCAGATCTGACGGCTTCGAGTTCGTGTTGACGTGTTGGGTCGCCGCCTCAAGCGCATCATCGGCCCAAAACGACGCGGCGAACGCTCCAGCAGCCGAAGTCAAAAATGAACGCCGGCCAGCCAGCCGGGCAAGGGATGATTTCATGCTACGGATTCTCCTAAGAATGGCCCATTGTATTTCCACCGCCGTCCGCGCCGCAAACCCGGAAGGAACGGTGTGTTATCCTTTTCCCGTACTGTAGCTATTAGATTTCCAGTAAAGGAGAGATGCCTTGAGGATTGGAGTTCTTACCGCGCTATTGGGCAACCTGTCTCTCGATCAGGTGATCGAAAAGTTGAAGGGTCTCGGAATCACGACCGTTGAATTGGGAACCGGCAACTATCCAGGCGACCCGCACTGCAAGCTGGCCATGCTGGAGAACAAGTCAGCGCTTAAGGAGTTCAAGCAAAAGCTGGAGGACAACGGAGTCACGATCAGTGCGCTGAGTTGCCACGGCGAGCCGCTTCACCCGAATCCGGCGATTGCGAAGGCGCACCAGGAAGTCAACAAGAAGACGATCCTGCTGGCCGAGAAGCTCGGCGTTCCGGTGGTGGTCGATTTTTCGGGCTGCCCCGGCGACAGCGACAAGGCGAAGTACCCGAACTGGATCACGGCCGCGTGGCCGCCGCACTTCCCCGAGTTGCTGGCGTGGCAGTGGGAGAAGAAGGTGATCCCGTACTGGACGAAGCGCACGAAGTTCGCTGCCGACCACGGTGTGAAGATCGCCCTCGAGATGCATCCGGGGTTCGTCGTTTACAACCCCGAGACGATGTTGAAGCTGCGCGCGGCGGCAGGCAAGAACATCGGCGCGAACCTGGATCCCAGCCACCTGTTCTGGCAGGGAATCGACCCGATCGCCGCTGTCCGCGTTCTCGGCGACGCGATTTTCTATGTCCACGCCAAGGACACGAAGATTTACGCGAGTAACCTTCCGAAGACCGGCGTGCTCGACACCAAGAGTTACACCGATGAGAAGAACCGCTCCTGGATCTTCCGTACGGTCGGATATGGGCACAGCGCTGAGTGGTGGACCGAGTTCATTTCCACGCTTCGGATGTTCGGCTACGACTACGTTCTGTCGATCGAACACGAGGACAGCCTGATGGCGCCCGAGGAAGGGCTGACCAAGGCCATCCGCTTCCTCAGCGAGGTCGTGATCAAGGAGACACCGGGCGCCGCCTACTGGGCGTAAGGAAGTACCGGTTCTCACAACAAGGGCACGGAAGGGCCGCAGTTCACCGCGGCCTTTTTCTTTTGCGCGACGGGACTACCACCCCTGAGCGACCACGCGGGCACAGGAAGCGCAGAACTGCGCCTGCTTGAGATCCAACCGCTCGACCGAGTGCGTGGACGCCATCACGCAACGCCAGTCCGGGCAATGCCTGAGTCCGAATGTGTGTCCGAGTTCGTGGACAGCCTCTTTGAGGGCGCGGTCGAGAAGCAAGTCCGGATTGGGATCGAGTCCATAAAACTCCTCGCGAAGACGATGCAGAGAAACGAGCGCGCAGGCGCCGTCGAGTTGCGCCTCGCCGAAGACAAACGTCAGGACCGGCACGAACAGGTCGTACTCCGTGACGCCAACGAGACGCAGGCCATCCTTTTCGGCAACAAGCGGCACAAGGTCCCGCAGAATCGCAGTCGAGTGGTATTGGTTTCGCAGAGGATCACGGGCAGATTCGGCATCGAGGCGGACGTCGCGGACATGGCATGAGACTGTGAAGACGTGCGCCAGCGAGGCCGCCAGGTCATCAAGAAAACCGAGCGAGATGTCGTCTCCTACCGGCAGGAGATGAATCGACTTGATCCTGGGCGCGAGCGGGATCACTTGAGGCCGTAGCGTTTCAGCTTGTTGTACAGTGTCGTGCGATCGATATCCAGGATGCGCGCGGTGCGAGAGAGGTTGCCTGCCGTCTCCCGCAATACCCGCTCAATGTGGGCCCGCTCAACATCGTCCAAAGTCCTGCCATCCTGTGGCGGTTGCTGGTGGAACTGAAACGGGAAGTCGGATGGCTGGATGACCGGCTCGCGCCCGATGACAAGCGCCCTCTCGATGGCGTTCTCCAATTCGCGCACGTTGCCGGGCCATTCGTACTGGAGCAAGAGATCGAGCGCTTCGGCCGACAGCCGGGGCACGGGGCGGTTCATCGCAGTGGCGTACTTCTTGGCGAAGTGATCCGCAAGCAGCGGAATGTCCTCGCGGCGCTCGCGCAAGGGCGGCAGATCAATCGAGAAGATTTTCAGCCGGTAATAGAGATCCGGCCGGAACGTGCCCGCCTTCACCAGTTCCTCAAGGCTCTTGTTGGTGGCCGCGATGCAGCGGAAATCGACCTTGAAGGGATGGTTGCTCCCGACACGCACGATTTCCTTCTCCTGCAGGACCCGCAGGAGATCGGTCTGTGTCTTCAGGCTGATGTCGCTGATCTCATCGAGGAAGACGGTGCCGCCGTCAGCCACTTCAAACTTGCCCTTCTTCCTGTACTGCGCCCCGGTGAATGCGCCGCGCTCGTGGCCGAACAACTCGCTCTCAAGCAGTGTCTCCGTGAGCGCGCCGCAATGAATCACGACCATCGGCATGTAGCGCCGTGTTCCGGCGGCGTGGATCGCGCGCGCGACCACTTCCTTGCCCGTCCCGCTTTCGCCTCCGATGAGAACAGTCGTGTCGGTGGGAGCAACCATCTCGACCAGTTCAAGGACGTGCTTCATCGCGGGGCTGTTGCCGACCAGCTCCGTTTCGGGGTAGATCTCCTGCAGATTCTCGCGCAGCCTCACCACTTCGCGGCGGTCGCGCCGGTGCTCCATCGCCTTGGAGACCAGGTGCACAAGTTCATCAGGGTCGATGGGCTTGGTGACGTAATCGTAAGCGCCGCGCTTCAGGGCCTGCACCGCCGTTTCCACGGAGGCGTAGCCGGTCATGATCACAATCATCAGGTCGGGGTTGATGTCGTGCAGACGTGACTGCAACTCCATCCCGTCCATTCCCGGCATCTTGATATCGAGCAGGACGAGGTCCCACTCCGCCTGCTGGATCAGTTCCAAGGCTTCGCGGGCGCTCGATGCGGCACCCGTTTCGTACCCCTCACTGGCAAACCACTTCTCCAGGGAGTCGCGAACAACCAGCTCGTCATCCACAATCAGGATGCGGCCCAGAGGGGCGGGCTTCGAAATGGGGGGCGTGCTCAACTCAGTTCTCCCTTCGCGGCCGGACTGTAAGCGGCCGGAGTCTCCAAGGGAAGAGACACCACAAACGTCGTGCCTTCCCCTGGTTTCGAGGAAACGTTGATCGACCCGCCGTGCCGGTCGATGATGCCCTTGGCCACGGCGAGCCCGAGGCCGGTTCGATGCTGTTCTTCCTTCGTAGTGAAAAATGGCTCAAAGATCTTCGGCAACACATCCGGGTCGATTCCCGGTCCTGTATCGGCGACGATTACGCTGACCGCTTTGCCCGACGGATCAGCCTCCGTCGACACACGCACCTGGCCGCCGGCCGGCATTGCGTCGGCGGCGTTCACTAGCAGAGCAAGCACGGCCTGTTGAATCTGATCCCCGTCGCAACAGCAGGAAGGCAGGTCACGGGCCGGGACCGTCTCCAGTTCGATTGACTGCAACTGGTACTGATGCCGGACAAGCGTGACAGCACGCTCCACCAGAACGTTCAGGTCGTGCCTCTCGCGCCGCGGCGGCGTCTGGCGGGCGAAGGTCAGCAGGTTCTTCATGATTTCGCCGCAACGGCGGCTTTCCCGCTCGATGATCCGCAACTGCTCTAATGCCTCCGCCTTTGCCGCCGCATCGATATCGTTCTTTTCGAGAGCACGCAGCGCGAGGCGTGCGTACGTAAGAATCCCGAAGAGTGGATTGTTGACCTCGTGCGCCACGGTGGCAGCCAACTTGCCGAGCGAGGCCATCTTTTCACTTGCGATGAGGCCCTCCTGCGCACGCTGCAATTGCTCGGTCTTCTTCTCCACCCGCTGTTCGAGCGTTTGCGCCCAAGCCGTGATTTCCGCGCGCGCCCGTTCCAAGTCCACGGTCATCTTGTTAAAGGAAGCCGCGAGTTCTCCCAGTTCGTCCGAGCTGTGGACCGGAAGCCGATGCTGCAAGTCGCCGCCCGCAACAGTCTCGGTACCCTCAATCAGCTCCCGCACGGGCTTGTGCACGAAGACGAGTATGAAGCCGATACTGACCAGCGCACCCAGCAGGACGGCGAGCCCGGTAAGAGAGAGGAGGTATGTACGGTAACTCGCAAGCTGTCTATCCACGCTGCCGAGGAACACGTTGGTGTCGATGACTCCAAGAACGCGGCGCTCGCTCGAATGAGCGTGACAACTCGCGTTCGAGCAGGCGGGCTCGTTCTCGATGGGACGGATCATACCCAGCACCCGGACGCCGCCAGCGTCCTGGAAGATGCGCGACCGGTCCGGGCGGTCGAGCTTCGAGAGCGGCGCGGCCTGGGCATGGCACATATAGCAAGCCTCGGCGCTTTTGTCGACGGCAGTGCCCACCTCGGACTGCTCTGTCGAAAAGCTGATCCGTCCTTCCTCGTTGAAGATCCGCACGCGCCGGATTCCGGGCTCGCTGCCGATCCCCTGAATCATGTGGTAGAGGGCGGCCCGGTCGTTGTGGAGCATCTGGTAACGCGTGGTCCGCAGGATGACGTCGGTGAGGCGGTCCACACTTTGGAGAAGGAGTTCCTCGGAGTGCCGGCGGTGCTCCCGCAAGCTCAGGTAGCTGAACAGAGCGACAAGAGCCGTGAAGCTCCCCGTCACACAGACGGCCAGCTTCACGGCAAGCCTCAGCCGCATATGGCCATGCGAGGCCGTTTCTCGTCTCCCCTTTCTCAATCAGCGCGCGCGGGGATCGTCACCGTTTCGGAGGACGCCCCCTCCTGATCGACCGCCTGCGGTGCACCGAAGATCGGCAAGTATTTCACCGCATACCGGAAAACGGCGAATCCCGCCGCGACAATACTCAACGTAACTACAATTTCAGTCCACTTCGGAATGTAGTGCGCTCCCGAACCCGTTTCCATGCCGGTCACGCTTACGTTCAGGCGGTTCGTGATGAACCCGAAGATCACCATGACCGCGCATGCATAGAGCGCGCCGGGACGACGACGCACATGCGGACGGAACAGGAGCAGCATCGGAAGCAACATCAACGCGATTTCCAGGCCGAACAAGTAACTCTCCACACGCGGTTCGAGAATTAACCGGAGGGCGCCACGCCGCGCCAGATCGAAGATTCTCATGGCGAGGTACGCCAGCAACATGACGGCAAGCACGCGCGCGAGACCCGCCAAAAGCGGCAACTCAAGGTAACGGCCGAACGCCTTGCTGGAGTGCCAGGATTCAAAGATCGTCATCGCGAGGCCCACGCATACCGCGGAAAAGAAAAAGAAGATGGGCAATAGCGGCGTGTACCAGAGCGGGTCAAGTTTGTGCGGCACGAACAGATACAGGCTGCCTAGCGACGACTGATGGAGCGTCGAAAGAATGACTCCGGCAATCACGAGCGGAATCAGGACGGTGCGCATCCACCGCAACGCGGGTTTCCACTTGAGCCGCTCGAAGACCACCGGCACAAATTCAAGGAAGAGCACAGTTGTGT
>JBDKSR010000088.1:0-8712 GCA_039680545.1 Bryobacteraceae bacterium
ACCCGCCCATCGATTTCCCGGCTGCCGACATCTCCCGGATGGAGCCGGCGACATCAACGGAGCTTATGTAAGCTTTGATCGCGTCGCGGTCAATTGTCTTCGCGGAAACGCCGCCTGTATCGCGGACACGCGCGGCTGTGGGATGGGTGTAGGCTGCGGGCATCGGCTCGTCTGAGAACCACGAGTCCGCGATGAATCGCCCCGTACCGGACGGACACATCACATCGCCACCCCACAGGGTATCGATGCCCAGAATGGCGTTGCCGGCAGTCTCTTCAAACTGTGTGCTCACGAGTTCTCCTCCTTCTGACGAGCGCGCAGCGAGGTAGTCCAAACATAGAGGCACAAACCGATGAAGCCGACAGCAGAAACGCACTGGGAGACGGGATCGTCGCCAAAGAACGGTGTCTTGACCCAGCTTTCGGAATACCCTGGTATCAGACGAAATCCCGCACCGAGTACGCCGCCGAGCGCTCCACCGGCCATCAAGCCCGATGCAATAATGATGCCCCTTTCACGGATGGTAGCACCGCGTGGTCCGCCCGCCTTCTCCGATTTGCGCCCGATGAAGTGAGCAATGAAGCCGCCGACAAGCGCCGGCGTGTTCAACTCGAGCGGCAGATACATTCCCAAAGCGAAAATCAGCGCCGGGACTCCGAGCATCTCCATAATGACCGCTACGACCGCGCCTGCTCCAAAGAGAATCGAAGCTACCGGCTGCCGGCTCATGAACCCCTCCACGAGCGCCTTCATGATGGCAGCCTGAGGAGAGGGAAGCACGGCGCGCGTATCGCCCGGCACGGCTTCGCCGAACTGGAACGCATGGGCGAGCAAGACGATCGTCAGACCAGCGGCGATGGACGCGGCGATCACCCCGAGGAACTTCACCTTCTGCTGTGCCGCCGGCGTCGATCCGAGCCAATAGCCGGTCTTGAAATCCGTAATCAACTGCCCCGAAACGGCAAGTGACGTACAGACCATTCCCGCGATGGCCATGACGAAGAACATCCCCGTGGTCCCGGAGAGCCCAAAACGGAGAAGCACTACGCTCGAAACGATGACTGTGAGCATCGTCATTCCGGACACGGGGTTTCGGGCCGTCGTCGCGATCGCGTTGGCGGCCACCGACGCCAGGAAGAAAGAGAAGACCACAGTGAGCAGCGCACCGATCACGATGACCGGTATCGACGGCGTCAGGCTCCCCAGAAACACCGCCACTCCAACGGCGCTTATCACCACACCGGCGAGGATCGAGATGATCGATACATCGCGGTCAGTCCGCTCAACGCCGCCGTCTTCCCCGTGGCGGAAAGCACGGAAAGCAATGGCGAAAGAACCGGCGACGATGCGCAGCGACTTCAAAATCCCGAAGATGCCCGCCGTAGCGATGGCCCCGACGCCGATGAAGCGTACGTAACCGCGGAAGATCTGGCTCCCGTCCATTTGTGTGATGGGAATTTGGCCGGGGTAGACCGCCATATCGGGCACGTGGCTGCCGATCATCCAGATCAAAGGAACGAGCACGAAGTTCGCGAGGAAACCTCCGGCGCAGAGAATCAGCGAACTACGGAGTCCCATCACGTAGCCGAGCCCGAGTATGAAGCTGACGGCGTCGAAGTTGAATACGATTCTTGCCCGGTCCGCGAGCGTCCTCATGATGGGGACGAATCGGAAATCGACGTACTCCTTCCAGACCTGAAACGTGGTCACGAAGAAGTCGTACACGCCGGCGATCGCGGTGGCCTGCAGCAGAAGCTTCGCCTGGGAGCCGCCTTTCTCTCCTGTAACGAGGACCTCTGTGATGGCTGTCGCTTCCGGATAGGGGAACTTACCGTGCATTTCGCGGACGAAGTAGCGGCGCAACGGGATCAGGAACAGCACGCCCATGCAGCCGCCGGCCAGCGAGATGAAGATGGACTGCACGGGGTGCGGGTCGAGCTTGAGGATGTACAGGGCAGGCAGCGTGAAGATCGCTCCCGAGACGAGGGCCCCTGAGACGCCGCCAATGGTGGTGACGATCACGTTTTCCAGGAGGCTCGACCGGCGTCGATACATGCGCGCCAGCCCTATCGTCAGAATCGATATCGGAATGGCTGCTTCCATCACCTGGCCGACCTTGAGTCCGGAATAGGCCGAGGCAACAGTAAAGACGATACAGAACAGAACTCCCCATCCGATCGCGCGAGCACTCAGCTCAGGTGTACTGGCGCCGGCCGGGACGACCGGCTCGTACTGTTCACCTTGAGCAAGTGTTCTGTAAGCGTTCTCTGGAAGGGAGGCTGTGGACTTTTCGGTTCCTGCTGGCATCGTGGAGTGTGCTCCAGAACCGGGAATTATACCTGATAGCGGCAGTCGAGGGATCACACAAATATGGCCCAAAATCGACTATGCTTGAAAATTACCGTTTTATCCCCCGGTTTTGCACAAGGAGAACATTTAGATGAGTGTCAGGCTGTCCGACGGAAGAGAAATACCGATCGAGATGCATAAGGTGAAGATCGTCCAAAAGATACACCTCGTGCCAGTGGAGGATCGCCTCAAGGCGATGGAGGAGGCGGGATATAACACCTTTCTCCTCAGGTCGAAGGACGTCTTCCTCGACATGCTGACCGATAGCGGCACGAACGCGATGAGCGATAACCAGCTCGGAGCGATGATGGTGGCCGACGATGCCTATGCCGGATCGGAAAGTTTCTACAAGCTGAAGGCAGCCGTGAAAGACGTCTTTGGGTATGAGTACCTGCTACCGGCTCACCAGGGACGGGCGGCCGAACACCTGCTGGCAAAAGCATTCGTGAAGCCGGGCGACGTGCTGCCGATGAACTACCACTTCACGACGACGCGGGCACACTTTGAGCTGCTCGGCGGTACGGTACTCGAGATCTTCACCGACGAGGCGCTGAAGTCCAAGAGCACTTGCCCGTTCAAAGGCAACCTCGACATCGACAAGTTTCGCAAAGTCATCGAGAAGTATGGGCGGGAAAAGATCTCCTTCGTTCGCATGGAGGCGACCACCAATCTGATCGGCGGACAGCCTTTCTCGCTGGCGAATCTCCACGAGGTGAAGGCCGTCGCAGAGAAGCACGGCATCCCGCTCGTGGTGGACGGCAGCTTGATTTCGGAGAACGCCTACTTCATCAAGCGACGCGAGGCAGCGTACAAGGATAAGTCGATCCTGGAGATCATTCAGGAGATCATGAGCACTGCGGATCTGTGCTATCTCTCGGGCCGGAAGAGCTGCAGCGCACGCGGCGGATTCATCGCCACGAATCGCAAGGACTTGTTTGAACGCATTCGGCCCTGGGTGCCGGTCTACGAGGGTTTCCTGACGTACGGTGGCATCTCGACTAAAGAACTTGAAGCCATGGCCGTCGGCGTCCGCGAAATGGTGGACCTGGACGTAGCGGGCAGTGCCGCTCAGTTCATCGAATACTTCGTCAACAAGTTGGACGCAAACGGAGTCCCGGTTGTGACGCCTCCGGGAGGATTGGGCTGCCACGTTGACGCGGGCAATTTCCTTCCGGGAATGTCCCAGCTTGACTATCCGGCCGGAGCGCTGGCCGCTGCCGTGTATATCTGCTCCGGAATTCGGACGATGGAGCGCGGCACCATGTCGATGGACCGCGACCGCGACGGCAACGAAGTCCTGTCGGACGTCGAACTCGTGCGCTTCGCCGTTCCGAGGCGGGTCTACACGATGTCGCAGATCGAGTACGCCGTGGACCGGATTTCCTGGCTCTACCGGCACCGGGCTCTGGTCAAGGGGATTAAGTTTGTCGAAGAGCCACCGGTGCTCAGGTTCTTCCTGGGCAGGCTGGCACCGATTGGAAATTGGGCGAATGAGCTCGTTGACGCGTGTAAGAGCGAGTTCGGCGAGGTCTAGGACTGGACTCGCTGGTCAGTCCGATGAATTGCGGAAGCCGTGGGCATCGACGCTCACGGCTTCTTTATTCTGATCCCCTCAGATTGCAAGCAGTTGCAGCATGCGGTCCCGGGAGCAGTCGACGTGGGCGGCCATAGCGAGGCGGGCCTCCTGCGGCTTCCGGGCCCTCAAGGCACTCAGGATGTCGGAATGCGAGACCCATCCGTGGCTTTTCTGCGTCGATAGTTTGTCCAGCCGGTGGACGAACTCCAGAGTGAGCGTCAGTTGATCCCGAACGCGCTGGTTGCCGGCGATCTCGGCGACATACAGGTGGATCGAATCGTTTGCCGCGACGACTTTGCTCACGTCCACATCTTCCTGCTGTTCTACCGCCATCAGGTTCGCGAGTTCCTCGAGTTGTTCGGGGCTGGCGACCTGAGCCGCTTTCTCCGCCGTAAAGCACTCCAGCAGTTTCCTGTAGTCGTAAAGCTGCAGCATGTCGCGGATCGAGACGGAAGTGACCAGGTATCCTTTGTGGCGGATTCGCGTGATCCAGCCATCCTGCGCGAGGCGGTTGCAGGCTTCGCGGATCGGAGTGCGGCTCGTGACGCACCGGCGCGCCAAGTCCACCTCGGACAGTGCGTCGCCCGGCGCAAGCTTACATTCGATGAGCCAGGCCTTCAGCAGGCGGTAAATGCGCTCAACCTCGCCCTCTTTTCCTGCTTTGCTCTCGTCCGGAGCGATGATGTTCGGGTATGAAATCATCCAGCCTCGCCTCCTAGCATTCACCAAGCATACAATACTCTTCCCGCCAGTTTCGATGGAAGGGGCGGTTTGATTGGATAAGTGTGACTTGCATCATTGACACTGTGTATTCATGCCGTATACAATCTCTATCGAGCCGGCTGAGTGCTGTACAGCCGGCGCAAAGCGAACGAGAGGCGCGAATATGACAAGGGTTGTACTTGGTTTTGACTGCGAGACCGACGTGGGAAGCTGGACGCCATATTACGAAGGACTTAAGAACGCAACGCCTGCCATCGTGGACCTGCTGAACCGGCATGGAATTACCGCGACCTTTTTCTTCACAGGTGACGCGGCTCGCAAACATCCCGACATCGTCCAACTCGTGCTCAAGGGCGGACACGAGGTGGGCTGTCACAGCATCTATCACGAGACCGTGGGCGATCCGCTGTTCGAGATTCCGGGCGTTTATCCTCTCCTTCCGGAGGAGGTGGAGAACCGGTTGCGCGTCGCGACCGAGATCGTCGAATCTGCAGCCGGCCAGCGTCCGGAGTCTTTCCGTTGCCCCAGGTTATTCGGCTCGACGGCGGTCATTAACGCGCTCGAAAGCCTCGGCTATGCCACGGATGCGAGCTATCCGATGTATTACTATCGCGAACGGCTCACTCCCTATCACCCGAGTGGTGATGACTGGACGAAGGAGGGTTCGCTGCGAATCGTCGAACTGCCGAACTTCGCGGACCTTTCCATGAAGTCCGAGGACCAGTACGGCCGCGATCTGGATCAATGGCCGCTCTTCCGTACGGAGGGCGCCGGAGCGCTGATGCGCCATATCGACGGCTATATCAGGTACTGCCAGGAGCGGAACGTGGAAGCGTTCCTGTGCTTCTACATGCATCCGTGGGAATTCCATCCGATGCCGCAGGGAGAAATCCATTATGGCGAGGGTTCCGTGCGTCCCGACCCGTTCATCGTGAAGAACTGCGGTGGGTATGCGCTGGAGCAATTGGATCTTCTGGTTGGGATGCTCCGTGAACGCAAGGCGGAATTCTGCCAGGCTCGCCAGATCGCAAAGGAGATGAGATGAACTGCATTCCCGAGAGTGAATTCAAGGCAAGGCTCAGACGGTTTCAGAAGAATATACGGGCGGCCGGGCTGGATGCCGTGCTTGTGCACGGGAACGAGTCGGATTTTGCTAACGTGCGCTACCTCTCCGAGTACTGGCCGACCTTCGAGGCGGGGGGCGTGTTTGTTCCCGGTGAGGGCACACCGGTTCTGCTGATCGGTCCGGAGAGCGAAGCGTATGCCAAGGGCCGCAGCCACATCAGAGCGATCGAAAAAATGATTGAGTATCGCGAATCGGCCGAGCCGGAGTATCCGGGAATCCCCGTTGTTTCGTATCAGGACGTGGTCAGGCGCGCGATGCCGAACGGGACACTTCGCCGATTGGGGCTGGCAGGCTACGCGGTCATGTCACTGCCGGTTTACACGCGCCTCCAAGGCGATCTGCCCGGCGTGGAATTGGTGAAGGCCGACGAGACGCTTCTCAATCTGCGCATCATCAAGAGCGACAACGAAGTCGCGCTGATGAAGAAAGCGTACTCGATCAGCGAAAAGGCGATCGACGTCATCCTGGGCGAGATTAAGCCGGGCATGACGGAATTGCAGGTGATCGGTATCGCCCAGCGCGAGATATATAAGAATGGCGGCGAGTATGAGGGTCACGCCTTGTACTGCTTCAGTGGCATAGCAACCAAGAACGCCATTTCACGGCCCACCCACAACAAGATCAAGAAGCACGACGTCATCCAACTGAACATCGGCGCGCGTGTGGGCGGCTATTCTTCAAGCGTCGGCGTGCCCATCTCCATCGGTCCGCTACCGGCTGCGAAAAAGCGGCTCGTGGAGTTCGGCCTGGAGGCCCATCTCAAGACGATCAGCCTGATCAAGGCCGGTAAGCCGGCCGCGGACGTCGTGAAGGAATACGAGGCATGGGTCAACGAGCGGGGGTTCGGCAAATATATGCTGTACGGGCCGTGTCACGGCATCGGCATGATGGAGGTAGAGCGCCCCTGGATGGAATCGACCTCCAACTACAAGCTCCAGCCGAATATGACCTTCCAGGTTGATACGTTCTTCTATGCCGAAGACTTCGGCCTGCGCTGGGAGAACGGAGTGCGCGTGACGAAGACCGGCGTGGATCGCTTGTCGAAGAAATACATGCGCCTGATCGAACTGTAGGGTGATCCCCCATGTCACAAGAAGACCTTGGGCGAAAGGTCTGGTTCTTTCCCGATGGTGATCTGCCCCCGGCGGGCGAGGGCCTGCTCGCAGGGCATGAATCACTGATCATCCTGAATCCGAACGGCCGGGACGCCGAAGTGACCTTAACGGTTTACTTTGAGGATCGGGAGCCGGTTCCCTTGGAGGCGCAGACGGTGCCGGCGCAGCGAGTGCGCTGCATCCGAATGGACCGGCCGATCGGATCATTCCAAGTACCCTTCGGACAATATGCGCTGAAGCTCGAAAGTACGGTGCCTGTCGTCTGCCAAATCGGCCGCGCGGACGTGCGGCAAACAAATCTTGCCTACTACACCGTGATGGGATTTCCGGTCTAGCAGGAAGGAAGTCTAGTGTCGGCTGAAGCTGACCGCTGCCAGGTTCCGGTAGCGGCTGATGGAGGTCATCGCGTCATGCCTATTCGTAGATACCTTTTTCTGAGGCCGCTCGGTCTCGTCCCTGTCGCCCTTATTGCAGTTCTGGTGTGTGGTTACAGCCGCACTCTGGGCGCCACTCAAGATTTGACCGGCGTGTCAGCCCCGGACTGGAAGGATGTACCGCCTCAGCCCGGTGAGGAAAGCTGGAAATTCAAAGAGGACCTCAAGTCTCCCATGTGGACCCGGCACGCCTGGGGAAACACCCGCCCCGGGAAGCAGGATGCCGTGCTCACCGGAGGCGTGCGCCTGAAACTCGGGTTTACCGACCCGAAACGCCGGCTCGATACAGCCTACAAGGATCTGCGCGATTTCCTGGCGGCGGGCGGCGTGTCGAGCGAGAAGGGCAAGTACACGATCGAAACCGCACACGCGCCGGACCTCGGCGAAGAGGCTTTCCGGCTGGAGGTGGGCAGCAAGGCGTGTAGATTACTGGCTACCGACACGGAAGGCATACGGCGCGGAATTTACTACATCGAAGATGAGATGTTGCGCCTGCGCGGGCCCTTTCTGCCGCTGGGGAAAGTTGAACGGCGTCCTTTCGTCCACCGGCGGATTTCGCGCTGCTTCTTCGGCCCAATCAAGCGGCCGCCGAAGATGCGCGACGAGTTGATGGACGATGTGGATTACTACCCGGAGCAGTATCTGAACCGTCTGGCGCACGAAGGCGTCAACGGCTTGTGGCTCACGATCGAGTTCCGGGATCTCGTTTCTACCGAGTTCACGCCAGACGCAGGACGGGACGCAGAGAAACGGCTAGCCAAACTACGGCGCACAGTTGATGCGTGTCTGCGCTATGGAATCCGCACGTACATTTTTGCGATCGAACCGCGTGCCTGGGATGCGGATAGTCTGGTCCCCAAGCTGTATCCGGAACTGGCAAGCGGTGCGACGTGGGAACGAAGACGTTACTTCTGTCCGAGCAGTGAATCTGCCCGAAAGTATCTCTATGAATCGGTAAACAAGATTTTCAAGGCGGTACCGGAACTTGGCGGTTTAATCAACATCTCGCACGGCGAGCGCTCGACAACCTGCCTGAGCGCACTCTCGGCGACCGGAGAAGGCCGGATTGAGTGTCCACGGTGTTCACGGAAAGCTCCCTGGGAGATCCTCTACGCATCCCTCTCAGCGATGGAGCAGGGCATGCACGCCGCCGCTCCGGGCGCGGAACTCATAAGCTGGCTTTACATGCCGCAGGCTCGGGGATCCCGGCGCGAAGGACTGGCCGATTGGGTCTATGAGATTCCAGCTCACACGCCCAAAGACGTGATCCTGCAATTCAACTTCGAGTCGGGAGTGCGACGGACCGAGTTTGGCAAGGTGATGATAGGCGGCGACTACTGGATCTCAACGCCCGGGCCGAGCGATCGATTCGAGCGCATCGCACAGGTC
>JBDKSR010000089.1:0-11215 GCA_039680545.1 Bryobacteraceae bacterium
CGGGACGCTATCTCGCAGCCGTCGAAGAAGCGGGCCGCATCTATCGTCATATCGAAATCAAGAAAGGGAAGGGAAGCTTCATCGCGGAAGTCTCCATGGACGAGACGGACAGCCCGCAGACGCCCCCCGAACTGCTCGTCATCCTCGCCGCTGTCGCCGACGAAGGCGTGCCTGCCCAGACAATCGCGCCGAAATTCACGGGCCGCTTCAATAAGGGTGTGGACTACGTGGGCGACGTGGCCCGATTTGAACAGGAGTTTGCGAGCGATCTGGCGGTGGTCGCATTCGCGATCCGGCAATATGGCCTGCCCGCCAACCTGAAGCTCAGTGTCCACTCGGGAAGCGACAAGTTTTCCATCTATGCGCCGATTCGCCGATCTCTCGCGAAATCCGGAGCGGGCGTCCACGTGAAAACGGCGGGAACCACCTGGCTGGAGGAATTGATCGGCCTTGCCGAGGCCGGCGGTGATGGGCTCGCGCTCGCGAAAGAAGTTTATGTTAAGGCGTATGCAGCGCGCGAGGAACTGTGTGCGCCGTACGCGACTGTAATCGACGTGGATCCGTCGAAGCTGCCCGCGCCTGGAACCGTGAACGGCTGGAAGTCCGCCGATTTCGTTGCGGCATTGCGTCACGAGCCGTCCTGCCCGGACTTCAACCCGCATCTCCGGCAACTGCTGCACGTCGGCTACAAAGTTGCCGCTAAAATGGGCAGCCGCTACTATGAAATGCTCGACGCTTGTGCCGAGCCGATCGCAAGAAACGTGATCACGAATCTCTTCGACCGGCACATCAAACCGATCTTCCTCGATTAAGTGAGGTCATACCGTGTCATTTATTCACGACAATTTCCTGCTGACAACGAAGGCGGCGCAGCGGCTCTATCACCAGTACGCTGCCGCAGAGCCGATTCTCGACTACCACTGCCATCTGACGCCGAGGGACATAGCCGAGAACCGGCGCTTCGCCAATCTGACCGAGATCTGGCTCGAAGGCGACCACTACAAATGGCGCGCGATGCGGGCGAGCGGCGCCGACGAGCGGTACTGCACGGGCAACGCCTCTCCATGGGAGAAATTCCTTGCATGGTCCCGGACCGTCCCGAAGACGCTGCGCAATCCCCTCTACCACTGGACGCACCTCGAGCTGAAACGGTACTTCGGTATCGATGACCTGCTCGACGAAAACACCGCGCCGTCGATCTGGGAGCGCGCGAACGCGATGCTTGCGGGCGACGACTTGACCGCCTGCGCCATTCTCGCGAAGTTCCGCGTTAACGCGCTTTGCACGACAGATGACCCGGCCGACGACCTCTCCTGGCATAAGCAGATAGCCGCGTCCGAACTTCCGACTCGTGTGTTCCCCACGTTCCGGCCCGATCAAGCTCTTAACGTTCACCTGCCCGGTGCGTTTAACTCCTGGGTGAGCCGTCTGGAAGCCGCGTCAGGCATCAGCATCACCGGGCTTCCGTCGTTCCTCGACGCGCTCCGCCGCCGTCACGATTATTTCCACTCGATTGGCTGCCGGATTTCCGATCACGGCCTGAGCTATTGCTATTCGGACTTTTGCCCGGACCACGAAGCTGCGGCCGTTTTCGAGAAGACGCGATCCGGCAAGGCCGCCGGAGTGAGCGAACAGCGGCGCTTTGCTTCTTACATGATGCTGTTCTTCGGACGGCTCGACGCTGAGAAGGGATGGACCAAACAACTTCACCTGAGCGCCCGGCGCAATGCCAACTCGCGCAAGTTCCAGGAACTGGGTCCGGACGTCGGTTTTGACTCGATTGGCGACTGGCCGCAGGTCGATGCTCTCGGCGCGTACCTCGATGCTCTGGAGAAGGAAGACGCGCTGCCGAAGACGATCGTCTACAACCTGAATCCGGCCTCCAATTACGGACTCGCGACGATCATCGGCAATTTCCAAGGCGGCGGCATTCCGGGCAAGCTTCAATACGGCAGCGGCTGGTGGTTTCTCGATCAGAAAGAGGGAATGGAGTGGCAGATCAACGCGCTCTCAAGCACGGGTCTGCTCTCGCGCTTTGTCGGAATGCTCACGGACTCGCGTTCCTACATGTCCTACCCGCGGCACGAGTATTTCCGAAGGGTGCTCTGCAACCTGGTCGGACGTGACATGGAGAACGGCGAGATCCCGGATAGCGATGAACTCGCGGGCACGCTTGTCCGCAATATCTGCTATCGCAACGCTCTGGAATATCTCGGTCTGCCGCTGTAAAACTCGACGTCCGGTGCGTTTCGCCGTGCCGGACGTTACACCTTCGTTGGCACGATTTGCAGTTCCGGCACGCAGGCCCGTGGATGGAGTTTCACGATGGCCACGACTGCGTCTGCGACGTCTTCCGGTTCGAGCGATACGTCGAGGATCTCCTTCGGAGTCGGTGCGGGGCGCTTGTCGAGGATCTCGGTCAGGCAGACACCCGGGAAGATGACCGAAGTTCGTATGCCGTTCTTCTTCTCTTCGACTGACGTCGCGCGGGCCAGCCCGGACATCCCGTGCTTACTTGCCTGATACGCCGCGCCTGATACGTCTGCCACGGGCACCGAGATAGACGAGATGTAAACGATCAGCCCGCCGCCCGCTTCCCTCATCGATGGCAGTACTGCTTTGGTGCAACGAAATGCTCCGGTCAGGTTCGTGTCGATGATTGTGTCCCAGTCTTCCGCCGTCAACCGTTGCATTGACCGGCCGGGAACGTTCGTGCCGCTGGAATACACAAGCACGTCGATCTTTCCGAAGCGATCGAGCGCGGCTGCAATCAACGCTTTCACCTGTTCCGGTTTTGTCACGTCGCAGTGAAATGTTGCCGCCACGTTACCTTTGAGCGCAGCCAGCCTGTTGTCGCGCCGCGCTGCCGCCATCACCTGCATTCCTTCGCTCGCCAGCGCCTCGGCAATCGACTGCCCGATTCCGCTCGATGCTCCAACAACGACCGCCACCTTGTCCTTGATCGATATCGCCACTTACTTTTTCCTCACTCTATTTCGATAGTAATGTGCACCGGCGCCGCGAGGTTGCTGCCGCTCCGCTGCCGGTTACTGATTGAAGGAAGAATCCGCTATTTCGTCCGGTCGAGGAAACTGCGCTCGAAATAATAGAAGAATCCGTCTTCCGCGCCAACGAGCAAATCCAGCCGCCCGTCGCCGTTCCAGTCCGCAGCGTTAGGCGTTGCGTTATGACCCTGCAGTTTACCGGGCGCCATCGGGCCGCGCATCTTCATCACGGGCTTCTCCTGGGTGCCAATATTCTCGTACCAGGCGGCTCCGTCGCCCGAATCCGTGACTATGTCCAGGTCTCCGTCGCTGTCCCAATCTACTGCCTGGATTTTGCGCCGTCCGCTGCTGCCTCCCCATCCGCCGCTCATGTAAAGGTAACGCCCGCTGGCCTGGACGAAGATGCGCTCGGGCGGAAGCAGGATCAGTTTCTGTCCGGATCGCGCCCGCCGGTATAGCGTCAGGAAACCCTGGTGATTCAGCATGACCAGATCCGGGAGCCCGTCGCGGTCCCAGTCCACTACATCCGGAGTCGTTCTCCATTGCGTTACGAGTTGCTTGCCGGAAGGCGTCCACCATACCCATTCCGGTTTCGGCGGTGCGCCCGGCCACTCGACCTCGATGTTGCTGGCGGGTGCAAACCGCGGCTTCTGGCGCGTTCCGATGTTGCGATACCAGACGACCGAACCCCAGATGTCGTTTACGATCAGGTCCTGCTTGCCGTCGATGTCCCAATCGGCCACCCACGGATTCGTGTAACCCCACTTCGCTTCCACCGGTCCTTGTACGGAACCGTTCGGCCCCGCGATGCGGCGGATCACTTTGCCGCCCGCTTCGAGGTATCCGCGATCCGCGAATACCGGCTTCGATTTGGTGCCGGTATTCTCGAACAACTGTATGTAGCCGGCCGAGTCGCCCGCGACGAGATCGAGGTCGCCGTCGCCGTCCCAATCCGCTGCGACCGGACGGGAGAGCGCGCCGCTCTTCACATACGGGTCCATCTGTTCGAGGTGCTTGGGCGCCGCCAGCTTTGGTTCGCTGCCCCGCGGCGCGAGATTTTCGACGAGCGACACCGTGCCGTCCTCCTCGCCGATGAGAAGCGACGGGCGTCCGTCCGCGTGCCACTGAACGATACGCGGCTGGATCATGCAGAGGTCCATCTTCAGCGGCTTCCCGCCTGCCATCAGAACATGGCCCTCGTCCAACACCGGTTTAGTCCGCGTGCCTACGTTGCGGTAGAGCGCGACCTGGTCCAGAAATTCGCCTGTGATGAGATCCAGGTCCCCGTCACCATCCCAATCGACAGGGTTCGGAGCGGGACTGCCAAGACGATCCAGTACGTGCCCTCCGGCCTCCAACTTCACCGGCGCGGCGTAGCTCGGATTCTCATTAGTCCCGGTATTCCGGTGGAAGTAAACGTAACCGTGTATGGGCCCGCGTATCCACTCACCGTTGGCGTTAAAGGCGTCGTCCCAACCGTAATCCCGCCAGTCGCTCACTCCTGCGAGCACGTCGATCTTCCCGTCGCCGTCCCAATCCACCGGATACCAAAGGTCGTCCCTTCCGATGTGATAGTCGCGTGGAAGCTTGACCGGCACGAACTGCTGCATCGCGTTCCGGCGAACGTCGCTGTAATAGCCGCCGCTCACGACAAGGTCGATCGCCCCGTCGCCGTTGAAATCCGCGGCCACCAGATCCTTTGTGCCCTTGCCCAACCGCTCGGCGGGATTGTAGAACGGCGCTGCGTTGCTCCCGATATTTCGAAACAGGTACGTACCGTTATACGGATGATCCGGACAGCCCACGATCAGGTCAATGTCCCCGTCGCCGTCGTAGTCGAGAGCAACGGGATGGGCCCAGAGGCCGACGGCCAGTTTCCCTCGCACGCCTTCGCGCCCGTAGCCGATCCGTTCTCCGTTCCCCTTCATGCCCGGGGCTTGCTCTCCCGTGGCCACCATCGCCGCCAGCGCCGCGATGGCGCAGTACGTTGTAATTCTCAGTCTCGACATGCACCTTCCATTCTACTGGTTGTCTTCTCCGAACCCGTCCCAGACCATAGCCGGAAACTGCCGTACAATCTCGAAGCCCATTCGTTCGTAAAGCTGGACCGCTCCGCGATTCGCGACCGTGACGGTGAGGCTCGCGGCACGGCATCCCGACGCCTCCAGCCCGTGCAGCGAACGTCTCAGTAACTCGTAGCCCACTCCCGTGCCCCGCACGTGGGGCGCGACACACACCTGCGTGATATGTCCGACGTCCTTTCCGAGCAGGCTTGTCAGCGAGAGCCCACACAATCGCCCGGTCTCCGCCTCGAACGCCAACTGTGACGCGCGGGCGAAGAACGTCCCGCAACCCGGATACTGCACGATGTTTGTCAAAAACTGTTTGGCTCCGCCGGCGGATGTGTACTGGTCGTTCACCGTGCTGTCGATGTGTCCGGCGTATGCCGCAGCGATGACGTGAGCGGCCTCTTCCTGCTTCGACTCGTCCCATGTTTCGAAATTCACCCGCGCTGCGGGCATCCCGGGCTGCAATCGCCGCGCGTTGCGGAGGTCGAAAGCCATGAAGTTACGAATGTGGACTGTCAGGTACTTTGCGCGGGGCATCGGCATGGGCATGGTGACGGGCATCAGCATCAGTTGTGATTCGATGCGCCGGAGGTGAGGCACGTGGAGAAGATCCCCAACCACCGCATCGAACAGGACGCTGTGGGTTTCCGGAGTCCGGTGCCTCTCGACGACGTAGAGGTTGCCGATCAGTCCTTTGTGCCCCTCTGAGATGTAGTAGGAATAACCGGCGGTATTGCCCGCAATTCGTAGCGCGTAGCCGGTCAGCGCACGCATGTCGAGGAACCGGTGCACCAGTTCGGCGGAGGTGCGATAGTCCCAATCCAGAGTCTGCTTCCAGTCTCGGACTTCGCGGTCCAGCACGTCGGCCAGATCGGTGCCGCGCAACCCATGCAAATCAACGATTTCGAACGCCTGTGGCTCTCCGCGAGCGGCCATAGGCGAATTATATGCCCCCGGTGGGTCTTTCCCGCCGGCGGTATGCCAAAGAATTCAATTTTCTTTCACTCTCCAGACATTAATCCGTAACCGCGCCCCGTCATCCTCAAAAGTGGAAAGGTGGCTTCCCGATGAAGAGTGTTAGAGCGGCATCGACACAACTTGCTTCGGTCGGCAGTGTGGACTTGCGCAATTTCCGCACCGCTGTCTCTCTGCATGGCCATACCATGCACTCCGAAGAGAGTCTGGCGCCGCTGCCTAAGTATGTCCGTAGGATTCCGGTCGTGCGATCCCTCTTTCATGCGCTGGAGAAGCGCTACGAGGGCGCGACGGGCAGGCAGTTTGACTACGCGCGCGCCTTCTGGACGCCTCCGCTATCGGCGCTGGAGTCGCTGGCGCTGGAACAGGGGCAGATAGAAAACGATCTGGGCCTTGCTGCGCTCGTCTCTCTGACTGACCACGACAATATCCATGCCGGCATGCGGCTTGGAGCACTCGAAAGCGCGCGAGAGATTCCCGTGTCGTTGGAGTGGACGATCCCGCAGCCACGTTCTTTCCTTCACGTTGGAGTTCACAATCTGCCTGCTTCACAAGCGCGGGAGTGGGTGAGGGAAATGAACTCGTTCACGCGCTGCCCGTCGAATGAGAGGTTGCAGCAGATCCTCACCGGCCTGAACGAGTCGAGGGAAACGTTGATCGTTTTGAACCACCCGCTGTGGGACGAACCTCGCATTGGCGCGCAGGCACATTTCCGCATGGTGCTTGAGTTCCTGCTACAGTGCGGAGGCCGGATTCATGCCCTTGAGATCAACGGGCTTCGGAGTCCCGCGGAAAACAGAGCGGTCGCACGATTGGCGGAAGAACTGAATCTGCCCGTCGTCTCGGGAGGCGACCGTCACGGAAGTATGGCCAACACCGCGCTCAACCTGACTAACGCCGCAACGTTCAGTGAATTTGTCGCCGAGGTTCGGGAGGACGGCAGGAGCACCGTCCTGTTAATGCCCGAGTACGAAGGACCGCACGGGCTTCGCTACGTCGAGTGCGCCTTGGATATCATTCGTGAGTATCCGGAATTGCCGGGCCGCAGCAACTGGATGGACCGGGCGTTCATTCGCGAAGAAGACGGCACCGTGACGCCCTTGTCCGCTTACTGGGGACGTTCGGGCTTCTCTCCGGGCGCTTGGCCGCTCTCGCTCACCCGCCTGTTCCATAGCGGACCGCTCCGATCCGCCGTCAGGACCGCCCTCGCCGTGTATCAGGAATCGCCGCTATAGGGGCGTGCCGCACAGTGGGCGCCGGACTAGTCGCAAACGGGCGGCGTGGCTGGATCAGTTGCCGAACTCCCTCTTCATCGATTCCCACCACTTCTTCCAAAACTCGACGTAGCTCGGGGCTTTCTCAGCATTCGGCAGTTGGCGGCTGGCGGAGAACTTGTCGGTTTCCGTTGTTCGATAAAGTCCTTTGCCGGGAGGTTGCAGGTAGGCCATCGACTGCGCGGCATCCGCTGTCATAACGGGTAGGCTGTCCACGAACAAGCTCAAACCACGTATGGCCTTGAGCCTGATTTGCGCGTCAGGACTGGAGAGCAGTTCGGCGAGAAAAGGTACGGCCTCCCTCGTGTGAATCGCCTCAAGCGCCCGAGTTGCACTGCTGTTAAGACCTTGAATATCGCTAGTTGCCAAACGGCCCAATGCGTGCACATCATCCGGACTAGCACCCCTGCAAGAGTGCGCGAGACTCAGGACAATACCAATAAATTGTGTGTTTTTGATGTCATGAATGTGCCCGGCAAGCTGTGTCCATGCGCCGGGTTCGCCGCTACTCACGGCCAGGAGATATGCCACTATCCTGCTATTCGTGCAACCGCTCGCTGAGAGTCTTGCCTTTATTCTCCGCTGTAAGTCTCTATTCTCAAGCTTCATCAGGCTCTCACTGATGAAGACCTCATCCAGCCGCCTACTTTGCTCGCATTGGTCGATAGACGCGCTCAACTCCGAGGCAATCTTCTCAATTACGGTGTTCCCGAAAGACCACTCTTCGCTCGCAGCCGCTGTGACAGATGATTTTGAGAGCGAAAAGTACCGCCGCTCGAATGGTGCGTGTCCGCCATGCAGTGGAACGACCGTCCACCGCTCTCCTTGATCAGTTAGGAAGAAAACGCCACGTTCGTTGGCTATCGATATCTCTCCGCGAAGCCGAGTTTCACGATGCTCCCAAGAGACGTCCAACATCTGCCCCGCATGAACCGCACCTTTGAGCGGGCGATCTACTCGGAGGTTGAAGAATGCCCCAGCCCCCGAGTACGTGCCGCTCACTATTGTTCCTACCACCACGGTGTCCGACTGCGCCACCATACTCTCCGGGGTGTTATATGCCAACAAACCGGCAACCGTCCCACAAACTAACAAAACCACGACTGTCGCAACGCGCATCACCATTCTCATCTGCTGCCTCAATTCGATTTGCTGGATAGTTCCTCAGTTCCCGAATTCCCCTTTCACTGATTCCCACCACGTCTTCCATAACTTAACGTAATCCGCGGCTTTCTCAGAGTTCGGAAGCTGGCGTCTGGCGGAGAACTTGTCAGTCTCGGGAGTTCGGTAGAGCCCCTTGCCGGGTGGTCGCAAGTAGGCCATCGACTGAGCGGCATCCGCTGTCATAACGGGAAGGCTGTCCACGAACATGCTCAAACCACGCACAGCCTGCAGCCTGACGTTCTCATCAGGACTGGAGAGTAGCTGTCCAAGGAAGGGCACGGTTTCCTTGGTGTGGATTGCAGAAAGAGCGTATACGGCGTTGTCTTTTACCGGCCCAATGCTATCTGTTGCCGTTGCCAACCTTCCAATTGCGCGCACATCATCCACATTGTTGCCTCTGAAAGAGAATACGAGGAGCGAGGCCTCAATAATGTATGGCGTTTTTGCGATGTCACGAATCTGTGTAGCAACCTCAGCCCATGCGCCAGACTCGCCGAGTTTTACCCCAAGAAGAGCAGCCAGAGCCTTGCCCTCGGTGCAGTCACTCGCCGAGAGCTTTTCCTTCACTCTTCGCTGCAAGGACTTGTCTTCAACCCGGATCAGGCCTTCGCCTGCGAGATGGTTGAGCACTCCGGACCCACATTGGGCGACAGACGCGCTGAGCTCAGAGGCGATCTTCTCAATTACGGTATTGCCGGTGATCCAGTCAGCGCTCGTCGCCAGTGCCGACGACGACTTTGCCAAAGGATAGTATGTCCCCACGAACGGTGGGTGCCCACTCGATACCGAAACTAGCCTCCAGGTAGCACCTTCTTTCGCCAGGAAAAACAGACCGCGATCGCCGCCAATTAAAATAGTGCCAGCCACCCTCACCCAAGACTTCCATGAGACCGCCAAAGTCTGCCCTACATAAAGCTCGCCACTAAGCGAGCGATCAACCTGAAGATCGAAAACCGCACCACTGCTCGAATAGGTACCGCCCACTACTGTCCCTACCACCACAGCATCTGACTTCGCGGCCAGCTTCTCTGGCGAGTCCTCCATTCCGAGGCCGGCTGCCACTCCGCAAATTAACAGAACCACAACGCCGGAAACTTGTCTCACGATTCTCGTTTACCGTTCCAATCTCGCCGGTGTCACTTAGTATCGTTTTACTCGTTTAGACCATGACCAAGATATATCCGCTGCTGGTCTGTGTCTACCCTTGTAGACACCGCCATGTCCATCGAAGTGCCTGAAAAAGCGCCAGGTTCGGCCGGTAGAGTTGAACTTGCGATGTTTTTGCCTCACAAAGTACGCTTTACAGGCTTTTAACGTTCATCAAATTTTCACCTGTTTGTAACAAAGGCTCCCGATAATAAAGCTGGGGGTGATGATATGATTCCGCTCGCCCTTGTCTTCCTCGTTGCAGGCATCTACGTCCTAAAGACCCGGCGTCCGTACCCACGCCCGAACAACAGCCGTCTGTACCGGATCGACGACGTGGCCATATCGGTCGTGCTGTTCGTCCTTAGCGCGTCACTGCTCGTTGTGGGCGTCGTCGGGTCACGGTAGTCGCCCTGACCTGACTGTTTCTATCCGAACCGTTGGCGGTACGCTGGTAGTGAGAACCAATGTCATTTCTGAAATTTCTTGGGCTGGAAACCAGCCAGCCGGCGGGCACGCCGGAAACCGAAACCGTCCGGAAGATCGCTGACGCTCTTGATCGCATGGATCCCCACGAGGCCCGCTATATCGCCGCGTTCGCCTACGTCCTGGCTCGCGCCGCGCAGGCCGACATGCAGATTAGCGAGATGGAAACGCGTGCGATGGAACGTATCGTTACTCAGCATTCCGGTCTTCCGGAAGAGCAGGCGGTCATGGTGGTGCAGATCGCCAAGACACAGAACAAGTTGTTCGGCGCGACAGAGGATTTCGTCGTAACGCGCGAGTTTAACGAGATCGCGACCCGTGAGCAGAAACTCGCGTTGCTCAATTGTCTCTTCTCCGTTGCCGCTTCCGAAGGCATGATCTCGATGGAAGAGGACAACGTGATCCGCCAGATCGCAAGCGAACTGAGGCTCGATCATCCCGATTTCATCGCTCTGCGTTCCCGTTACCGCGATCACCTGTCGGTCCTTCATCCGCGCTCGGAGTGACACGCCTCGCATGCGTTGACTTGCAATCGCGGACGTAATCGGAAAGACTTGTCTGTTACCTGATGTTCACCCGGAGGAATCCTGCATGAATCGACGTGAATTCGTCACCGGCTCGGCGGCAGTTGTGGCTGCCCCACTTCCAAAAAAGAAGGAAGCGGCGGGCTTCATCGCGCTCAATGAGGACAACAGCCACTACTTCTTCGATACGTCGCGCGGGGGCAAGCGGGTGGATCGGGCGGCACTCGATGCCTGGCTCGATCAGTACGCGGGAACGCAGGTGCGCGAGCTGATGCTGTGCATCAATGCTATGCGCGTGAACTATGCCAGCCGCGTCTGGGACCCGATCTGGCGCGGGTACGATCCGAAGGGCACTGACGATCAGCCCTTGTTTGCGAGCCTCAAGCCTGAGTCGCGTGCCGGTGCACGGCGCTGGGTCCATACCGCGTGGCAGTTGGATCAGGATGGCATCGATCCTTACGCGCACTGGATCGCGCGTGCCCGGAAGAAGGGCATCTCTCCGTGGATCTCGTCGCGCATGAACGATCTGCACGAGGTCAACGACGACCGTTGTTACATGCACAGTGAATTCT
>JBDKSR010000090.1:0-15817 GCA_039680545.1 Bryobacteraceae bacterium
GGTGTCCTGCTGCCGACAACTCTGACGCCTTTGCTTTAGCGAGTTGTTCATTGATGTCCGCAATCACAACGGTCGAAGAACGCGCCAGGTTCCAGGCGGTTGCGAGGCCTATTCCTTGCGCTCCACCGGTCACGATCGCGACTGTCTGTGTGTTACTCATCTCGAAGATCACCCTCACTCGTATTTCAGTCGGAGGCCACAGTCGTGGCTTGGCAAAATCGTCGCATGCGCCTCACGAAGATGCTGCCAAGCTGCATACCATTCAGGAACGTTGAGCAGCGTCCCGATCGGGATCATTTCCTCAAAGTTCCGGTATGTGAAGATCACATCACCCGCCAGGATCATGTCGCCGGCATCCGTCGGGATAGACATGGCGAGCGATCCCGGCGTGTGGGCGCCGAGCACGGAGATCGTGATGCCGGGCGCAACAGAGTCACCGCTCGACACGAGGCACAAACGCCCATTTTCGAGCGATGCAAGGTGGTCGATCACAGGCTTAGGGAATAGCGGGTGAGGGGCCAGTGCCGGATGCGGCGGGTTCCGTACGAATTCCCATTCGCGCTTAGCCAGAACAATGGTGGCTTCCTTGAAGAGCGCGACATTGCCCGTGTGGTCGTGATGGAGGTGCGAGAGAACGACGGTATCAATTTCCTCGGGACGAACGCCTACCCGCTGAAGCACGTCTGCGACCGGCTCGACACGCCAATAGCGGCTGGGATCGCGCGTCGCGTTGACCTCAGTTGGATCACCCGGACCGGTATCGAGCAGGATGCGCCGTCCCTCCCCCTCGATCAGCCAGGCGTAGACGCTCAGAAGATACGATTGGTCGTAATCACGTAACAAATATATGGTCGGACCCGGAGCAAGAACCTCTCCGCACTTCAGCGCCCGCACGCGGTAGGTCATTGCGCTGTGTATCCCCCGTCGACCATCAGAGATGTGCCTGTAATGAACGAACTCTCGCTGGAGGCCATGAACAGAATGGCGAAGGCGACCTCGCGCGGTTCGCCCAAACGGTTCATCAGGCACTTCGACCCACGGGTCGCCACAAACTCGTCGAACGGGATTTTGTTGCGCTCCATGAAGTCGTAAGAAACGGCAGTCAAGATAGTCCCGGGACACACGCAGTTGACTCGAATATTGAGCGGCGCAAGATCCATTGCCATATTGCGGGTCATCTGCACGATCGCAGCTTTGGTCGTGCTGTACGTCATGAAACCCTTCTGCGCAATGAATCCCGATATCGAACTGACATTCACAATGGCTCCGCCGCCGGTCTTCTGCATCTCCCGCACAGCATACTTCGTACATTGCGCGGTTCCGATCACGTTCACATTCAGTGAACGGTGCCAATCCTCGGGATCGGCGTCGACGCCCTTCAGCACAAAAACCGCGGCGCAGTTCACCAGGATATCAATGCGTCCGAAGCGCGCCACGCACTCTTCCGCGATACGGCGGGCATCCTCCTCGCGAGAAATGTCGGCACGCAGATAGTCCTTGCCGCCTTTCTCCCTACGTCCCACAGACAACACCCGCGCGCCTTCTTCCCTGAACAGTTCGACAGCAGCTTCTCCAATACCTGAGGTTCCCCCGGTTATGATGGCGACCTTGTCCTTCAACCTCATTGATTGACCTCCACAGCGAAGCGCTGCACGCGTCCTCGATATGGGTAACGCTCCTCAAGGCTTGGCGGCAGATGCACGCCCAGGCCGGGAACGTCGGTCCGGGGCGCCTGAATACAACCGTCGCGAACCACGACCGGATTCAGCAGTAATTCGTCTCGCAAGGGGTTCGGCATTCGGGAGTATTCGAAGATCAGACCATTGGGAATCGAGCACATCAGGTGAAGGTGCGCCATCAGGCCTACTCCGGATCGGAAAATATGGGGGGCGATCTTACGGCCATGCTGTTCGGCGAGTTGCGCGATCCGCCGTACCTCACCAATGCCGCCTGAGTGTGTGACATCCGGCTGAAGCACGTCGAGCGCCTCCGCGTCCAGCAGGTTCCGGAACTCGCGCAACGTGGCGCCGTTCTCCCCGGCAGCGATGGGAACGCTTGTCTTCGCCCGTAGTGCTGCATACTCGCGCGGCTGCTCGATGTGTAGCGGCTCTTCGAGCCAGAATGGCCTGTACGGTTCAATGGCCCGCGCCACTTCTATAGCCTCGGCCAGGCTCCACGGGTTCGGGACGTAGTGCTGCCCCGCATCAATCGCCACCTCGACGGTGTCACCCACGGCACGCCGAGCTACTTCCATCAGAGCCGCGTCCCGCCTCACGGAATAGCCGCCGCGAATCTTCAGAGTGCGGTAGCCGGCTGCGACATGCTCACGCAGTTCGTCTGCCAGTTCCTCGTCCGACTTCTCCATTCCGGCGCTGGCATAGACGGGAATCGAGTTCCTGCGCAGCCCGCCCAGCAGCAAATGCACGGGCTGGTTCAGAGCTTTTCCCAATAAATCCCAACAGGCAGTTTCGATGCCGGAGATGACTCCCACTGCGACACCGCGGCGGCCCCAGTACGTCGATGCCATCATCATGCGCTGATGTAGCGCATCCACCTCCAACGGATTCGACCCGATCAGCATTGGCCGGAAGTGTGCCACCAGTGCTGCTGCAGCCTCTGGAACGAAGTGGCCATCGCCGGCCTCGCCGAGGCCAGTCATCCCCTCATCCGTTTTGAGTTCGATCAGGCAGGTGTTCCAAACATCCACCTTCCCACCGGACCACTTCCAGACTTCGCTCTCGCTGTAAACGTAACTCAGCAGCACAGCACGCACGCCGGTGATCTTCATCTCCGCCTATTCCTCCTCGACCAGGGCAATCTCACGCGGCCCCAGCGGCACTTCAACCTTTCCGTCACTTACAGCTAACTTCTGCCGGCCTCCCTGCCAGATTTTCACCCAGCGTCGGGCACGATTCACCGGCAGCACCGGCCGCGCCTCGTCCGACAGGACGTTCGCCAACGCGTAGCCGGTCTTTCCCGCGGGGGACTTCCACGCCGACGACAGAACCGCCGGGACACGTACAGGTCCCAGGGTAATTGGCAGGTCCCGCGATCCACCCACTAACGCGGCATCAAGCATCGGGACCTTCTCCAGACGTGGAGTCGGCAGCATCTCGCCCAGGATGACGTAGTCGTGCGCGAAGCTCCGCTGGGCGTGCGCGATCTTGGCCAGGAAATGCAACTCGTCTTTGGGCCACTCCCGGCTGGGTCCAAGAAATGGTCCTTCCACCAACAATCCTGCGATGAATGTCCTGGCAACCCGAAGAATATCCGTCTCATCGCAGTAAAGGCCGAGAGCCGTGTCCCCACCAAAACTGAGTTCGTAGCCGTGGTAGAGATAGCTGAACAACGGGACGGACTCGGAGACCCGGCTGCTTACGTAGGGCCGGTCGTTAAACCCGTCCACGTCCTGCATGAAATACTCACACGGCTCCTCGATCGTGAGCACGAAATTGGGATCGAGCGACTTGCCAAGTTTACGGGCCTCATGTAGGAATCGCCGCGTCTGCTCGCTCATCCATACGCCATCTCCAGGCGGGTGCGGATGGTTGCGGTTGTGACACCGATAGACCTGCCCCCCCACATTCTGGTCGTACTGCACGAACGAAACGCCACGCTCCACCAAACCCCGGATCATATCGAGCATGATCCGTTGTGTCACTGGACTGCCAATGCAAAGCCGCACATTGTCCGCCCAGGGGCTGTGGTTGATGATCGGTTCCTGATTCTCACTTGTGACTGCAGCAGCGCTGCCGTCGCGCCGGAATGCAGGCCATCCATCGTAGTCTGCACGCCCGGGTTTGGCTACGCCCCAGTGTGTACCGGAAATATAGCAACCTGTCACATGGCCATCGCGGCGCATGCCTGACACCTGCTTTCGGAACGAGTCTTCACCCCCGTACGGGGGAAACACGTCCGGATTGATCCACATTGCTTGCTTTTCCCATCCATACTCAATTACGACGATGGGCGAACGAAGCGCCTGGGCAATGTCAGCGAATAGCGCAGGTGCGTGCGGACGGAGACCCGGTGACGGCAGTGGCGGACGAGCGCGAAACAGATCAGGCGCACGCGGGGGGCGCCCCTCCGGATAGTATTCCCCGCCTCGGGGAAGGAACGTCACGATGGGCCGTCCTTCGAGGTACCAAGCCGAGATATCCGATCTCTCTGTGAGCTTACGCGAGCACCACGGCTGCCGGAGCGCCCAATGTTTGTAAATATCCGCTGCGGCATGCCAATCACCACGGAAGGTGCCCAGCACAACCTCATATGGAATGCTCCAGTTCGCCCGCGCGGACGTCCACGCCTCGTGTTGCAGGCTCAGATCAACGCCCGCTGCCGTCGAGAGGAACCCCAACCTTTTAGGGTTGCCGCCATTGTCGTACGCGGCCATATACAGTCCGGCCGTCTCATCAAAGTAGGCAAGGAATTGGACCTGCGCCGGTCCCGGATAGAGTGTCTTGTTCCCTCCGGGAAAAGGAGTCCCCGGACCTTGAGACCTGCGAAGTTCCCCGTCAAAGGTGTTTCCGGGCGCTAGCAGCCGGTCGTCTTCCCATTGCGGACCCAGTTGCCGTGGCGCAAGAACAACCGGGTAAACCACAGACTGAACGGCCAAGGGTGAGTGGTTTTCCACCGTTATGCGCCAACGGCTGAGTGTATCGGTTGCGCCCAATTGAACTCGGCACTCCACGTCCAGGTCTTGCCCGCCGAGGTCTTGGTAACGAAGCACAAGTTCCTCGCCTGACGGTGTCCGGTTGAGTTTGTGCTCCCATGTAGCCGCATCGGCGCCCGTGAGTTCGCGGATCTTGCCATCGCCAGTGGCCACCGTGAGCCGGAACAGCGTGGGCGGTTTCGTGGCAGATATGAAGTCGCGGCTGCTCGCGCGATCCACAACAGATTCCAAAGCGCCGCGGGATCTGGCGTTCAACCGGACCTCCAGTGATGAGTTGGCGATACTTAAATCCGCCGCAAACTGGACAACCGGAAGCATCAGGGCAAGGAGTAAAGTCTTCATCCCTACTTCCCCCTATCAATCAGCAGCTTCACAGGTCCGAGCAGGCCTGCCGGTAGCGGCCCAAACATCATATTCGCCGCTGAGTTGGTCACACGGATCTCCAGGCGGTTTGATCCCGGTTTCAGTTTCCCGGTCAGGTCGAACCGGTACGGCTCCCACAGCCGCGTGCCAGCCTGTTGGCCGTTGATGTACACCTCCACCGGGTCCATGGCGACGTTGGCGAGTTCCAGTTCCACGTGGCCCTCGACACCATCGATCGTCTTGCTGTAGATTCCGGTCCCCGAGTATTCCGGATACCCTTCCGCGGTCCACGCAGCCGAGACTTTTCGCACAGGCGCCACGATCCGGTGGCTATTCACGCTGAAGTCGCCAATCAGGTATCCATAGAAAAGATAAGGAAACTCGCGCCCGTGCACTGATTCGATACTGATCACATTGCGTCCACGCCGCATGAAGCTGGTCACGTCGATCTCGCGGTTGTGGTCGTCCAGGTATCGGCTGCCAGCATGTTCCCAACTCGCCGCCTGCCCGTTGACCCACACTCTCTCAACCAAGTCTTGACTAAGCGACAATTCGAGCTTCGCAGGAAGGTACTCCACCTCCACGGCTGTCTCAAAACGCCCTTTCTCCGTGAGCGCCCAGTCCTTCAGGCGCAACGAGTTCTCTCGTGCCGCCCGAAATCTCCAGGGTCCCTTCACTTCAACTACTCGCGGAGATGACTCCGCCTTCACGGGCTGCGACGTCCCTTGCCGCACCACGACAAACACGCCTTCGCCGGGTTCGAAAGTGCGATGTACCGGGTTGGTAGCCGGGGCGACTTCACCCGTTGTGGCGTCCCAAAACTCCATGCGACCCTCGCCGGGGATAGTGATAGTCGCTTCGGTCCGCTCGGTGGAAACATTCACGAGGAATAGGATCGTAGCATCACCCGCCTTGCGCCGCTGCGCCAAAATACGTGGCGAGGTGATGCTCAGATCGCCGGTCTGAGGGAGGCTCTCGCGCCCGATGACTTCGCCGCCCGAGAAACCTTCAGGACGCCGTTCATAGAAGTACACCGGACCACCAAACTCTTTCAGGTATTTGGCCAACGCCGGCTCGATCGTTCTCAACGGAGGCACATAAAGGGCATCGAACTTCCGCCCCTTCGTGCGGTCGAGTCCACTTTCGAAGACAAACGTAAAGTCTTTGTGCGACTGGAGCAGCAATCGTGTGAGTTCCTTCAAGGGTTTGTCCAGTTCGCCTCGGAGGTTCGGGTTACCCCAACAGGAGACAGAAGGATAGACTACACCGACCGATGAGATGCGCTCACCTCGCGTGAGCATATAACTAGTCCGCGCAACGTAGTCCGAATACCCCGTGTAGAGGCGATACCAAGGCTGCTGGTAGAAAAGGGCCGGCAACCAACCCGTGCTAATTGTCGAGCCGCGCAGCGATGCCGGATGTACGGCGATCAAGAAGGTGTTCACGCCGAGCACGGCCTCCCAATTCACCATGCGCCGCATCTCGTTCAGCGTGATGCTGGGCGGTCCAAGCGCATATGCCTCGATCAAGGTACGTTGCGAGCCGATCGACTCTGCCGTAGATTGCACCATTTTAGGCGCCACCCACTCGCCGGGCTGCACGTTGTCCGTCGTATTGTATGCGGACATCTTCTTCTTCGGATAGTCACCGCCGAAGCCGGCCTTGGTCCAGACTTCATCTATCCCAGGGACGCCCATCCACTGCACGTTGGAAAAGTAATCGCCCTCTACCCTCACCAATGAGGAAGCAGGTTCTTCGTCAAGGATATGGCCAGTGTAAGCAATGCCGTTTCGGCGACACCATTCGCCTATCTGACGGTGGAACGAGTTGGAGTAAAGCCGGGTCCCGGTCGTCCATAGGTCTCGCCGGACAACTCCTTCACCGAGCAGTTCCGGGAGGCGCTCCATCAAGTCGTACCCGTGGTCGGATCGGAACTCGGCGGGCATCCGGTCGGTCCAGGGAAACGCCTTTACGTCGTATTCATCGAACTTGGCCGGAGCGCGATGGAACATCACTGGTTCGTCAGTGAAGATGCCCTTAACAACCGAGCCGAACCATTTGCCGACAACTTTCCGATAGCCCTCGTAAGTCGTATCGATGAACATCCGGATCGCTTCCGGGTTCAGCGTGTCCACGTAATCGTCCGCGCGGTAGACCCAGAAGACTTGCACGCGCCATGCACCCGGGGGCGCCGTCCAGCGGAGGGGTACGCCCGGAGTCACTTCCAAGGCCAACTTCTGCCCGTCCGCCGAGACCGCGAACGCCTTGAACACATCCGGAGGCAGGCGTAATTCTACCCGCCTGCGCGTGTCACTCTGCGCAAGGTAGTGCTGAAAGACGCACAGCGCAGCTGATCGGAAGCGGGGGTGCTCACGCGGAATCCGCTTGCCCACCGTTCCGCTTGGCCACGTGTATTCGTCGTATAACCAGACCGTCATCCCAAGCTCTTGCGCCTGCTCTACCGTGTACCGCACGAGGCCCATGAACTCCTCGGAGAAATAGGGCACTTCCAGCCCATAGCGCGGATAGATCATGGCGCTCATGAGACGCTGATCCCGCATAAGGCGCAATTGACGGTGGATCTGTTCCCGGTGCATGTCACCAGTCCACGCCCAAAACGGTATGGGACGGAAACTGTCCGGCGGAGACTGGAACTCTTTCAGTGACAGTGAAGCGTCAGCGCCCCACATCGTCATGGCGATTACGAATCCCAACAGTATTTTCATCATTTCGTCATCTCGCACGCTCGAGTCTTCCCACCAACCCAAGTGAGGCTAGCGCCATCAGCGGATAGAACAAACCAGCGGTGGCGAATACCAATAAGTAACTGTGCGTCAAATCAACGCTTACTCCGATGAAACGCATGAACAACATGCTGCCCACACCCGCACTCGCCCCCGCCAAACCCGCTACCGTGCCCACAGCACCCGGCGGGAACAAATGCGTTGGCAACGTGTGATTGTTCGACCCGAACATCTGCATACCGATGATGGCGATGCACATCGCGGAGACGCACTGCCAGGTAGCATTGAGCGACGGCACCGTGGCGCTGGCCATCATCAGGATGGCGCTAAGGGTCATGACGGTTTTGTGCGAACGATTGATGGACCATCCACGGCGCTGGAGCCAACTTGCGAGGCTGCCTCCAGCAAAAGTCCCCACATCGGCAGCAAGGAACGGCGTCCACGCCAGCATCCCCACGGTTTCGATACTGAGGCCCTTGCTACGAACCAGATACTCGGGCAACCAGAACACGTAGAAATACCAGACCGGGTCAAGGAAAAAACGCAGAGACAATACTCCCCAGGTGGCACGGCGCCTCAAGAGAGGCCGAAGCGGATGCATCCTGACGTTCCCTGGCATCGTGGGCTGACCAGGCCGCCGCCCCACCCTTAACCACGCCAGTATCCAGACGAACCCAAGGAGTCCGGTCGCCAGAAAAGCAAATCGCCAGCCCCAGTGACGATAGAGCCATACGACCAAGGGTGGCGCGAGGGTGGCGCCAACTGTCGCTCCCAACAAGAAGATCGACGTCGCAAAGCCGCGTTCGTGAGACGGGAACCATTCCGACACAGTCTTCGCGCTGGCCGGCGGCTGCGGTGCTTCCCCTACCGCCAACAAGAAGCGGTAGCACGCCAGCGCCAGCGCGGAGCCCGCCAGCGCGTGCATCGCTGCCGCGGTAGACCAAAATGCCACCGCCAGCATCAGGCCCAGGTAAACCCCGAGCCGGTCCATCAATCGCCCTCCCACCGCGTACATCAGAGTGAAGGCGAAAAAAAACGAGTTCAGCACGTTGGAGTAATCGGTGTTACTCATGCCGAACTCGTCCCGCAGGACCGGCACCAAGACCGAGAGAGTCTGCCGGTCGATGTAGCTGATGCTGGACGCACAGAACAGCATCGCCAGGACCGCCCATCGCCGCCGGTGGAAGATACCTGCTCCCTGGCGGAGATCCACCGCAGAGTCTTGGCCGATTCTCTCAGGGAGCAGTTGTCTCATAGTCTTACCGGGGCCCCTCTAGTTCACGACTAGAACGAAAAACGCAGCGCAAATTGCATCTGCCGCGGGTTCCTGGCGGCCGCGAACTGCCCCAACGCACTATTGATCTGTGCGCCTGAGGCATCGAACCTCGCGGTCGTATCCAACGAACTGAACTGCGTGTGGTTGAACGCGTTGTACATCTCCCAGCGGAACTGGAAGTTCAAGAGTTCCCGAACCGGGAAGTTCTTGAAGATCGCCAAGTCCCAGTTGTTGATGCCGGGCCCGCGGATTAGAGTCTTCGCGGCGTTACCAAACGTGCCTACGGCAGGCCTTTCGAAGACTTCGGTCCGGAAGTTTTGGCTAAATGTCCGCTCACTCTTCGGCAGGACAGGATCGCCAGTGACGACAATCCGCGCTCCCTGGGATGGCGTACCGGTGATATCCAACGAGTTGGACGTCGAGAACCCTATGCCCAACGGCGAGCCGCTGACGAAACTGGCGATCCCTGACATCTGCCAGTTATTCAGGACGCCTTTCACGATCGCGTTACGCCACGGCGAGTTCGGAACATCCCAGATCCAATTGACCTTCAGCACGTGGGTGCGGTCGAAGCCTGCCAGTCCATAGTTCCACACGCGAACAGGCACGATCGGACTGATGTCACCTGTATCGCTGTCGTTAAAATCCATGGCCTTCGACCACGTCCACGATGCCCCGAACTGAACCCCATGAGCATACCGGCGGTTAACCCCGACCTGTAGCGAATGGTAGTTGGACGAACTGGCCCACTCCCGGAACAATATGTCTCCGTATCCGATGATTGGTCGGAGGAAAGCAGCGGAAAGGGTCGCTCCTGAGTAGTCTTTGTTCTCGGCTTTCCAGTTGGCGCCTGCCGGGATCGGATTGATATTCCGTGACCACATGAGATGCCGCCCTACGGACCCGGAGTAACCCAGGTCCACCACAGTATTGAAGCCAATGTTCTGTTGCACCGAGAGGCTGTAATTCATCACTGTCGGCACATGGCCGGCGCGATCCAGACCTCTTACTGTTGCCGGAAAATAGTATCCGGCCGCCGAAGACAACGTCGCCAACGTACTGTAGTAAATGTTTGGAGTCTCAACCGTTGGCTGCTGACTTCCGTACCCTCCCGTGAGTAACGTGTCGAAATCCTGGCGGTTGTAAAAGATACCGAAACCGCCACGGACCGCGGTCTTGCCTTGCCCGAACACGTCCCACGCGAAGCCGACGCGTGGCGAGTAGTGGATGCCTCGATCATTGATGAGGCCTTCCGGATAGCCATCCTTGCCGCCAATCACCAGGCCGTTGCTTCGGTTGCCGCTACTCGGCGCGATGGCCCCGATCAGGGTCTTTGAATAGACGGTACCGGTCTCTGGATCCACTCCGACACGCGTTCCGTTCACCAGCGCCGGCTTGATGAGGTGGACAGCCTGCGCCGAGTTGTAAAGAGTCGGGACAAATGCCGATACGTGGTTGTCACGGTCCCGCAACGGAGGAATCCATGAGAAACGTATTCCGTAGTCGAGGGTGAACCGCCTGGAGACCTTCCAGTTGTCCTGGACAAACCATTCCACGTTTAGCGAGCGAACGTGGAGGCGCCCAGCCGAGGAACTCTCGCTATAGGATGCATAATTCCCGAGCAGCGCGTTTGAGTAACCATACCCGGAGTCCAACGGGTTGATGCTCGATTGGCCAAAAGCAAGACTTCCGTTGAACGTCGTGGACATCGACGGGCTACTCCAGACGCGGTCGATAAAGACTCCGGTCTTGATCGTGTGACTGCCTGTGATCTTGGTCAGGTTGTCGCTGATGTCCGCTCGGTATTGCTTGGTTGAATACGGGAATCGAGCTTCGACCGCCAGGATGGCGGCGTTTGTCACATCACTGAATGACACGTTGGGAACAAGGTTCAGTGGGTTACAGGCCGGATACAGCGAGCCAGCTGTATAACCAACCACGTCTCGTTGATTCTTCTTGAGTTCCTCGTCTGTATATTCATCGTTCCCATTCAACCGCAGGTGACCGACATTCAGTTCGTTGATCAGTGTCGGTGAGAAGATCCGTTGATATCGAACTTGGTACGTTCGGGTATTGACAGCATACGTCTTCCGCATTTGCGGCCAGTTGATCGAACCCGAGGTCGGGATGCCGAGGTCCCCCTCCTGCTCCTCGTTGTGTCCGGCCGAAGTCCACGAAATCTGGTTGTTCGAATTGAGGTGATAGTCGAGCCTCATAAGATTTGGACTCATCGACTGGCGATTATTGGTCTGGAAAACATAGTTGTATTTACCAGCCGAAATGATCCGGTTCGTGAAATTGGGATCCGGGAACATTTTGAGCAGGGCTTGCCCACTCGAATTGATCCGGCTGACCGGCACGATGTTGCCTGCAAACGGAGTGCTACCGTTCAGCGGGTCCTTGACAACTCGTAGGGCACCGTTGAGATCCACAGATTGACTGAAGTCACCAGCTCGCTCCAAGGCGGTAGGGACCGTGCGCTGGTACGTGGTTTGGGGAACCTTTGTGGGCCAAAATTCCTGGGACCAGAAAAAGAAGAGTTTGTCCTTGTTCCGATTGAACTTGCCCGGAATATACACAGGGCCACCAACGTTGTAATTCCATGTGTTGTACCGGCTCCGGGATTTCCCTTTGCTCAGCCGGTTGTTGAAGAAACTATTGGCGTCGAACTGCTCGTGCCGTTTGAAATACGAAACGAGTCCGTGGAAATCCCGAGTCCCCGATTTGCTAACCATGGTGACATTGGCTCCCGCCATGAGACCGTACTCAGCCTGGTAGTTGCTGAGCAACATCTTCACCTCGGCGATCGTGTCCTGACCGACGTGGACCAAGTGACCGGAGTTGTGTCCGACGTTATTCAAAGACATGCCGTCAAGCGTCAAGTTGTTTGTGTTTGCCCGGTTCCCGTTCACATAAAGGCTCCAGTTGCGATTGAGCGAAGCATTGTCGGCGGTGTCCACCACACCGGGCAGCAGTTGCAGGAGGGACATGATGTTTCGCCCGCGAATTAATACGTTACTTACTTGACTGCTGGTGATCACACCGGAGCGCTCGGCGCTTGCCGTTTGCACGGTCGCGCCCTGCGCGGAAATCGTGACCTGCTCCGTGAGCGACCCTATCTTGAGTTCAAGGACGCCAACCGAGAGCCGTTCGGAGGCCGTGAGTACAATTCCCCGCCGCTCGAGGGGGACAAAGCCGTCCGCCCTCACGGTAAGGTTGTATTCACTGGCATCCAGGCCGCCCAGAACGAAGTCGCCGCGTTCGTTGGTTTTCGTTTCCCGTTCCGCACCTGTCTTTGTTTGAAAGACCTTCACCGTCACACCGGTGATGGCAGATCCGCTGGGGTCCTGAACTGAGCCCACAATTGAACCAGTTACCGTCTGCGCTGACAGCAGAGGTGCCCACAAGAAAAACAACACCCACCATCGATACATGTCACATCTCCTCTATGCTAGTTCACCCACCAGCGCGGCAATCTGTCGCGCAGCGATGTTGTCTACGACATACGAGGCCGGCGGACGTACCATCGGCGACGCAATGACTCCCCGCAAATACAAAACTTGTTTGACAATTGCGACAAAAGCCTCCGCCCCCTGAGACTCGAGTGCCAGAAGCGGCAAGATCTCCTTATGTGCAGCGGCCGCTTCCACTACTTGGCCGTCGCAGTAGAGTCGCCAGATTTCGACAAAACGGTCGGCTATTTCGGCGCCGGGCATCATCCCGCTGGCGCCACGTTCCAGTGCGTCGAGCATGTTTAACGCGCCGTTGCCACCGAATAGTACGAGTCCCGTCTGTTCCCTGAGCAGGGAGATCTTCGGACCAGCTGGGAGGGTCTCGATTTTCGCGTACTTGATATTCTTGATCTCGGTTGCCAGCCGCATGATCAAGCCCACCGGCATCTGGTTGACCCCGACACTCGAGGTGTCCTGGATCATGATTGGCAACTCGCAAGCGTCCGAAATCGCGCGGTAGTAGTCGAGTATCGCGTCTTCGCTGAGTCGAAAATTGAGCGGCGGCGTCACCATTAGGATGGAAGCCCCAGCTCGCTCCGCCTGTTGTGCGTGTTGAATCGCGCACCGCGCGCTCTCAGCGCCGACCCCGGCAACCACCGGCACCGTACCCGCGACCCGCCGCACGATCGCCTCCACGATGAGGCCGCGCTCGGCTTCAGTGAATTTCCAGGATTCGCTTCCGAGACCCAGAACGGCCAGTGCGGATACACCCGCACCGAGCGCGAAATCAACCACTCTATCAAAGCTCGCGAAATCGATTTCGCAATTGAGTAAAAAAGGCACGGGAAGGACCGGACAGATCCCTCTCAGTTCTGGCATACATACCCTCCACAGGACTCTCGCACCACAATCTGTGGTTTGAGCACAATTTGTTGTTTTTCCGCCACTTTCCCCTCCAGGCGGTCAATAAGAGCCTTAGCCGCCAACCGCCCTGCCTCGCGTACGCCGAAGTCTACAGTCGTCAGAGTGGGTGTGACGATTCTTGCTAAATTCAGATTCGCAAACCCCACCAGCGCCACGTCGGACGGAACGGCCAAACCCGCCCATTTGAGCCATTGGAGCACCGCCACAGCGGTACGGTCATTGTGCGCGAAAATCGCCGTTGGCTTCCGGGCGTCCATCATGTTTCGCAACTGTATCTGATCCTCGGGATCGCTGCGAAGATTGACACCGGCCGATAATGCTGCATCGAATTCAATCCCTGCCGCTTCAAGTGCGTTCCTGTACCCTCTGCGGCGGCCGATGACGTTTGTGCACTCGCTTTGCCCTGAGTCAAAAACGTATGCGATGCGCGTGTGTCCCAGCCCAATCAAATGTGCCGTGGCGAGCCTTCCGCCCTCGATGTCGTCACAAATCACATAGTCGGAGGGCAGTTCAGCGATATGCCGTGACACCAACACGAACGGGCATTGAGTCTCATACAGGTCATAGAACGGAGAACGACCCGTCTTCGCAGTGACAGGAATAGCAATGATGCCGTCGGCATGCACCGCCGTGGTCAGCCGCTTCAGAGCCAATGCCTCGTGAACCGGTTCATCGTCCGTGACACACAGGAGCAGACTGTATCCGCGTTTCGCCGCATATGCTTCTGCGCCGTCGTAAAGTTGGGCACAAAAGTCGTTCGTTATAGAAGAAACCACTAGCCCGATCAGGTGCGACCGTCGCAGCACCAACCCCCGGGCGAGTTCATTTGGCTGCCAATTGAACTGTTTTGCGATCGCCTGCACTCTCTCACGAGTCGCCGCACTCACCCGATCGGTGCCGTTAAGAGCCTTTGAGACCGTGGCTGGCGACACGCCCGCCGTGCGCGCGATGTCACGGATGGTGTGACCTCCAATGAGATAACGTTTTCGCAAGGCAGAAGTATGTCATGACTCCTCAGTGGTGTCAAGCAAAAAATTGTGCCAGCTGTCAGCATCTCGTCCGTCCGTCCGAATTCACGGCTGTCTTTTCGCACAGAAAGGGGAACATCGCTGAGGCGGCGAAGGAGAGTAAAACATCGCAATGGTCAGCCGTCGACGTGGAGCGAATGATGAAACTGTAAGCGGTTCAGTTCTTATTGCTCACTCTGATAACGTTCTGAAACTGTTGCAGCAAATGATCTTTCGACTTTCAGTCTTTGTGCACTCGCACGCCGCGCCGCTCCAAGGATGAGATCCAACCCTCGACTTGGGCCTGGCTGGGCGTTTTGGCATTGAGGTCGCGAACCGGTGTAAATCCGAACCGCTCAAGCTTGCTATTGCCGAGAGCGTGGTATGGCAGGATGCGCACACCCTCCAGGCGTGGCATGGAAGCGACTAATGCTGCGATACCCGAGAAGTGAGCCTCTGTGTCATTACAGCCGGGAACAATCGGACACTGTAACGTGATATTGGCGCCGTCGTCGTAAAGCCGGCGAAGGTTCTGGAGGATGCGTTCGTTCGACTGGCCCGTATACTGTAAGTGGCGTTGCGGGTCCGTCTCTTTGTAATCGTAAAGAAACAGATCAACGAAGGGCCGAACGGCAGCAAAGCGTTCCCAAGGCACAAACCCACTGGTTTCTATGCAGCAGTGCAAGGCCTTCGCCTTCGCCGCTCGCAATAAGGCTGTCGTAAACTCGATCTGCTGAAGCGGTTCGCAGCCTGAGACGGTCAACCCTCCACCGGAGCGCCGATAGAAAACCCGGTCGCGCAGGACCTCGGCCATCACCTCGTCCACGGTCCGTTCCCTGCCGACCAGTTCCAGGCAGTGCGCCGCGCAGACCTCGGTACAGCTACCACATGCTTGGCAAAGCGACCGATCGAGCGTATGTACCGCACCTTCCACCACGTGCGCGCGCGAAGGACAGGCAGCGACGCACTCGCCACAGAGGATGCACTTATCCGCGACGAACGATACCTCCGCATGGCCCTTCATGGCCTCGGGGTTGTGACACCAGAGGCAACGCAACGGACAACCTTTTAAAAAGACCGTTGTGCGTATGCCGGGTCCGTCCCGCACGGAAAACCGCTCGATTTCGACGATCTTTCCACGTACCGGCTGCGCGACCTCTTCTACTGTGGATGCACTCATATACTCAGTTCGCGGCAATGATGCGATCTACCACCAGTTGCCGTAAATCTGGCGAGAGACTTGCAAAGTAAGCACTGAACCCTGTCACACGCACGATCAGGTCCGGGAAGCGGCTGGGATCCCTGTGGGCCTCCAGCACTTGCTGCCGGTCGAGGATGTTTGCATTGATCTGTGTGCCGCCCAAATCGAAGTGACCTCG
>JBDKSR010000091.1:0-10910 GCA_039680545.1 Bryobacteraceae bacterium
GTGCGGCTTTGAACACCGACTCGATATCCACGTACTCATCCGGTTGGTGTGCGTTAGCGCCGTCCGGCCCCCACATGACCGCCGGCGTGTCGAACCAATCCTGAAACAGGTACATGTCGCTCGGCGAATCGAGTCCTTCGACCGGGGCGTCCACCCCAAGCGACGCGGCTGCCTGGTGCAGTCGCACAACCAGTGGTGAATCGGCGGGAATTGAGCAGCCGGGGATCCATCGCATGGGCCAGACAACTTCAGGCGGCGCCGCGAACAGGTCCGGACGTGCCGAGAGAATCGAGTGCCACCACTCGAGGAACTCGTGTTTAACTTCTTCCCCGGTTTCGCAAGGCATCGTCTGCCAGTACAGTTCCACACGGCAGCGTTCGGGAACCGTTAATGGCTGTGTCCAGCCCCAGCGGCCCGTAGCGATGTTCGTGACCCAGACGGCAAAAGGCTCCGGACAGTTCGCAAAGTATGGGTCTACAGTGACGCGGCACGCTCGTTTCTTCGTGAATTCCGGAAGACGCGCCAGTATGTAAGTAAGTTGGTCAACGACTCGCCCTGCCGGGGAGTTGTTCGTCAGGAGCATGCCGCCTCGTCCATTTAGTTCGAGGTGAACCACGCGCCCCCCGCGTTGCGCCGGACAGATATGCAATTTGGTAGGCTCGGTGACGATCGCGGCGTCGGCATTGTAGCCGCGTAAGCGGCCGGCCAGTGTGCCGTTGGAGCCGCCGAACTCCTCATCGACGACGGTCTCAAAGATGAGATCGCCGCCCAGCGTCAGACCACTTTCACGGATAGTCCGAAGTACCGCCAGGTTGATGGCCACGCCCGCCTTCATATCCCAGGCGCCTCTGCCATATAGACGGCCGTCTTCCTGCTCGCCCGCGAACGGCGCCCGGCTCCACGGCACCGGTGTGTCGATGGGAACCGTGTCAATGTGACCGGAGAGAACGAGCGATGGGCCCGATCCCCCTTTCAGGACTCCATTCACATTGGGCCGGTTGTGATAGTCGCGTCCCGGCCAATATTGCGGATGCGCGGTAAGTTCAGGGACATCCGAAACCTCGTACACATCGGGCTCAATACCCAGTTCGCGTAAGCGGCCCGCTACATAGAGTTGGCACGCCTGCTCATTGCCGGTTGGGGGAAAATTCTCGCTGGGGATTCGGACCAGGTCGGTCAGCGTGCGCAGGATCTCGGATTCGAGTCCGCTCAGGATCTGCTGCCCCCGTTCTTCCAATCTCGACAGTAGCGCCTCGGTGACCATCATGACTTGGTTCCTTCCCCACGGATCTCAGGCAGGCTAAACGGCGGCTGGCCGGTACGGCCCAGAAGGGCGTCCGCTTCGCTGTCGCCTACGAATCGCCGGCTTGCGGCATCGAAGCGTACTTCCCTCTTCAACCGGTATGAAATGTTCGCCAGATGGCACAACAGTGTCGAACACTCCGCCTCTTCGATGTCGCAGTTCAACATTCCCTTGTCATTGGCTCTCACTGCATCGATGAAGTTGCGGAAGTGACCAACTTCCTCCGCGTTGCCACCCCAGCCTTCATCCACAACCAGTTCCGGCTTCTTGCTGCGCCCCGCATAGACCTGGAAGTTGCCTGAGCGGTCCAGATGCATGACCCCCTTGGAGCCGTAAAAGTGCATCCCTGTCTCCTCGTTCGAGTACAGACCGCGGATCTCGCAGAGAATCTCGACACCGTCTTCGTATTGCATCTGCGCTAATTGGGTATTGGGCGTCTGCGCTTGGTCCCTGTAGCCGAACCGTCCGCCGTTCGAGTAGATACGCCGGGGAGCCCCTTTCTTCAGCGCCCAACGAATCACGTCCAGGTAATGAACGCCGTTGTTGCCCATCTCTCCACTGCCGAAATCCCAGAACCAGTGCCAGTTGTAATGCACAAGGTTCCGGTGAAAAGGCTGTTTGGGGGCCGGCCCGAGCCATAGGTCCCAGTGGAGATCCGCGGGCGGCTCTTCGGGGCTTCGGAATCCAATGGAGTCACGGGGACCGGTGAACAGCCAGCGTGCCATGTATATGTCACCGATGCCGCCGGAATGCAGATACGCGATGGCCTTGCGGAAACGTTCGGAAGAGCGCCGCTGTGTGCCACCTTGCACGACGCGCTTATACCGCCGCGCGGCAGCTACCATGCGGGTGCCCTCATCCACATCGTGTGATACGGGCTTTTCAACGTACACGTGCTTGCCTGCTTGGACGGCCCAGATGGTCGCCAGCGCATGCCAGTGATTGCAGCACGTGAGGATAACCGCATCGATATCGCGGTCCTCGATCACGCGCCGCAGGTCGGCTTGAAGGGCTGGCGATTTGCCCGTGCGCGTAGTGGCCTGCTCCGCCATCTGGCGCATGCGCGTCTCGTCAGGATCACAGATTGTAGCGACTTCGACGCCCGGTACGGCGCTGGCGTTGCGCAGCAGGTCCTTGCCTCTACCACCGGCGCCGATCAAAGCGACCCGTACCCGGTCACTCGCGGCAGAACGTGCAATTGCCGGAAAAGACAACAGAAAAGATCGACGATCAATTGGGTTCATCAGCGGCCCGTCCATCATTGCAGAAGTCCTGTTGGATCTAGAAACCGAAGGCCTCGGAAGCCTCCGTGGTCAGGGCATTGTCATCTTGTTCGCGAATTTAGCCACTAACTGAATATATATGAGAAAAGATACGAGATGTCAAGCGCAAGTACGACAAGCAGACTTAAATTTAAGAAATATAGTGGGATACTAAGACATCCAATTCCGTGACCAACCTGGGTCTGATAGGTCTAAAGATTTGTATGTACAGTAACCGATTGAAGTGAAACGGCTATCTGTCCATGTCCTACTGCGCGGCATCGCCGGCTCGTCCACGCTTACGCCGCAGCAGGACAAGGGCAACTGGCAATAGGCAGAACGACGCGATCGTCAGCGTCGCCCCGGCAAAGACTGAACGCGGCTCGTACGCGACGATCACCCGGCTGGCGCCCGCAGGAACCAGAATTCCTCTCAATGCACGATCGGCTTCGACGATGTTCGTCTCCCGGCCGTTCACAGTCGCTTTCCAGCCTGGATAGAAGACCTCGCTGAGCACCATCAGTGCCCTGCCCTGAGTCTGTACGTTCAGTTCAACCCTGCGGGGTTCGTAACGCTCAAGTCGAACGCTTTCAACAGCAGTCTCCGGAACGGGGTCGAGTTGCACTGGTAGGGGCTGCGGCAACAGGGCGACGCGGCGCGGGTCGAACTCCTTTGAATCCAACCTCATACGCAATGCCGAAGGAGAGCGTTCCACCTCGGTTTTGTGTACCAGCCAAGCCCGTGGACAAGCCGTTGGATTTTCATAGATTTTCCAGGCAGCGTCCTGATACACGGGGTTGGGCTCGCCCGCAGTCACGGGCCGGACGATGTACCGCACGTTGAGAAGATCGAGGTGGTTCCGCATCTCGTCGTAATTGCGAGGAACCGTTACACCGCCGCCCCAAGTGGCCTGCAAGCCGTACAAATCGCCCACATTTGGTGCCAAATCTGCTGCAAAATGCACTCGAAATGGCGCATTTTGTGCCCTCAAATAGCGTGCTCCGCCCTCAAAACTGAGCAGCCGCTCGAACTGATCGTTGCCTTTCGCCGCCTCCTGCGCCCGGTTCGCAGCCGTCCAGTCGAAGGCGTACAGATCAAACATGACCAGCGCGATCACAAGGAAACTGGACCACCTATCTCTATGACCAGAAAGGACATAGAGCAAGAGCCCGCAGGACATGATGATGAGCAGGAGAGAAAATGAACCCCATGGGCCGACGTCTGCCTTTGCCCACAACGCCGATATCGCCATCACGAGCGCGCACCCGGCGGCAAACCAGCGCAGTATTTTCTTTGCCGATGCCCACTCGAAAGTGTCTGAATCTAAACAAGTTTTGTAGATTCGATCCACGCCGAACCCCGCCAGCACCGCCAGGCTGAAGCTCGCGAGGTACATGAACCGGCTCGCCTCCCGCGCCATCCAGAGATAGGGGATTGTGGCGTAAAAAGCGCCGTGAAACAGCGAAAAAGAGCCCAAAGAATACACAAAAACGGCACAAAACAGCACTGAAAAGTAACGAACCCACGTCACTTTCCAGCACTTCCAGACGGCCAGCACCGCCAGCAGGAACGGCAGAACCCCGATGTACGGATTGAGGTACTCGCCCACGGCGATTTGGGAAGCGGGAGCGCCGAACAGAAGTCCGAAAATCGCGTTCGGGAGCAGCCCGGACCACATCTGGTTGTAAGGAATCTTCTCCGAGGCGCCGACGGTGCCGCCATGGACCCAGCGAAGCGCGTGGTGGCCGTACTCAGCGGACGGGAGAAGTTGCACCGCGCCCGCCATCAACGCAATCAACACGGCGGCAAGGCACACCAGAGCCGCCCGTTTCCACATTCGGCACCGCTCGTCCGCATCAGAGAAAAAGATCCAAGCGCCGCACAGCGTCACCAGTACGATGCCCTGCATGATGACGACATGGAGTCCTCCCGCGAGGACGGACAACCCAAGGCAGAGGCCGCTCAATATCGACCAAGCCAGCGCACGGGTGCGGGCAGTTGACTTCAGGGCGTTGACCGCAAAGAGGCAGATGAGGGGGAGCCAGATTCCGCTTTGATACAGGTGCGGCCAGCCGCCCAGCCTCGCCATGAATCCTCCAAACGAGAAGCAGACTCCTGAAAGGAGGCTCGCCAGAAACGAGAGCCCGAGGCGACGGACAAAAACAAACGTGAAGTACGCACCGAGGACGTGCGTCGCAAAGTAAATCCAGTGATAGAGTGCCGGCGAAAACAGGCCCTTATTGTTGAACGGAATCGCAGAAATCAGCAGATTCAAGGGATAGAACGCGGCTGTTTGCATCTCACCCGCAAAGCTGCGCCCGGAATGCGCATATTGGTCCCAGATAGGCCAGACGCCTTCTTTGATGCTGCGCGCGATGTAGTTGTACCACGCATAAGCCTGATTCGCCTGTTCATAGCCCGTGAGTAAGGAAAACTGGTGTGTCAGCAGAAACTTCCAATAGAGTAAGATCCCGATCAGGCTGAGATAGACAAAGGCTTTTTCGTAGGTTCTATCCATTTATATGGAATTACTTTACCACTGAACAAATCACCGGCAGATGAAATGTTGTTAACTTAGGACCAGCGAAGAATGGATAAAGCAAGCCCCTTCTATAAATTCATTCTTCCCTGCGGAACGAGGCACTACTTTCTATTCGTAGGTACAGCTTTTCGGTCTCCCACTCCTCACTGATTTCCATCGGCATTGCGCTGATCAGACCCAACCGCGCAGCTTCGTTCGGGAACAAGGTTGCCACACGGCTGCGCTGCGGGAAGGCGAACACGGTCAGGGCGTCCGGCACATTGGCCGACAGCCACGCAGCCAGTTGCGGTTGGGTGGCGGAAACGTAGAAGCAGCCCGGCTCGTCCCGGAATGCGGGAGAGCCGGGCTGGATAAGGTTTGGCTGAGCCGGGTTATTTCAATACGAGAGCTTCAGCGCCATCTGCCACTTGCGCGGCACATCGGCGCTGGAGATGGTCCCGAACGCGCTGCTGGTCACGGTGGTGTTCGGATTACCCAGGTTCGCATGGTTCCACGCGTTCAGGCACTCCGCCCGGAACTGGAATTTGAACCTCTCCGTGATTGAAAAATTCTTGATCGCCGAGAAGTCCCAGCGAGCTTGTCCGTCGCCCCGAATGTTGCTGAAGCGCAGCGGGGAAACCCGGATGTTGCTCCCGAGCTGCTGCGCGCTGTTCCGGTTGAACCCGGCGTTGGTATTGAACCAACGTTCGAGCGTCCGCTCGCTCCTCGGGATGACGATGTCATCCGGGTTCCCGGTGAACAGCGTCCAGACGTCGCCGAAGCCAAGCGCGCTCCCGCTCTGGCGCTGGCCGATCATCCCGAGCTGCCACCCGCCCGCGATGAAATCAAGCATCCCCGGCCACCTGGCTCCGAGTTGTCTGCCGTGGCCGAACGGTAAATCCCAGATGGCGCTCATTACCAGCCGGTGCGGGCGGTCCAGGTTCGCAATGGTCTCGTATGGGCGCACATCGGTCGCATTCAGCAGCTCCGTCGCTTCCATCATCTTCGAGAACGTGTAGGACACCTGGTAAGTAAAGCCGTGCGAGAAGCGTCTCTCCAGCCTTATTTGCGCCGAGTGGTACCAGGAGTATCCAATGGGCTCCTGCACGGTGACGCTCCCGAAATGCGGATACGCGGACAGAAGCGCCCCGCGCGTGATGGTAGTGCCGTAAATCGGGTTGATGCCATAAAACGGGTTCGTGGACCGCGTGGCCAGATAACTGATGGTCGCATTGTCGCGGTAGGGCAACCGGCTCAAATATTTCGCGGGCGTGGTGTTCAGGTTGCGATTCACACCCAACCGGGTGCTGCGGTTGCCGACGTAAGTGCCCTCGAAGAGCCACTGGCCCGGAAGCACCCGCTGAAGCCCCAACGACCATCTCTGCGCGTAAGGTTGGCGCCGGTTCTTCGAGAAAAAGCTGATATTCTGTCCCAGATACGTGGACAGACCTCCGGCGACTCCGAGCGGCTCGGTAAGGCCGTCCGGAAATGGGTTCGCCGTGGTGGCAATGTAGGTGACGCCACTGTCCTTCGAAGCCTGGATCGGGGTCGCCTGGCTGAAACCGCTCTGCACCGCCGTGCTCACATTCACCCCGATGGTTTGGTAGAACATGCCGTAGCCGCCGCGCAGAACCGTTTGCGGCCGCAACTCCCAGGCAAACCCGATCCTGGGCATGAAGACCTTCTTCTCGCCTTCCCACAAGTTACGCGGGTTTCCGCCAGCATTGGCAAACGTCAAGCCTCCGCGCACGCGGAACTGGCTAGCAGGCAACTCGGGAACCGCGGCGGAGGCATAGTTGGCGATGGCCTTCGCCTCGATGGGGCTCGCCTGATCGAAAGCGAACTGCGACACCGAGCGGTCAAAGCGTTCGGTCAGCGGCGTCTCGAGCTCGTACCGCAGCCCGACGTTGAGCGTGAATTTCGGACTCACTTTGAAATCGTCATGAATGTAACCGGCATAGTACAGGCTCTGGTCGGCGTAGCTGGAGGACCGGACCATCTGCCCATCGGGGATACCGAGCAGGAAAGAGGCGATCTCGCCGCCCACCGGAGGTAACGCCGAGGTGTCGTACGGCCCCCTCGCCCAGGAACTCGAGAAGGCCAGTTGCGGCGACACCGCATAGGGCCGCTGGTCGCGGTTCTCGCGATAGGCCCGGAACTCGACGCCGAACCTCAGGCTGTGGCTCCCGATGTACTTGGTGAAGTTGCCATTGAAGGCGTGGATCTGGGAGGACCACCCGCCATCGCCTCCACTTACGAATCCTCCGAGGGCATTCCATGAACCGACTGTTACGTTGGGAAACGTCGCGCGCTCCTTCTCGATCAGACTCAACAGGTTCTGTGAAAAACCCAGCGTGGAGAGATCGAAGCCCCTGGTGGCGCGCCGCTCGTCAAAGTTCATCTGGGTGATTCCGTAGCGGACGTTCATCAGGAACGAAGGGTTGAACACATAGACGTCGTCGAGCGCCAAGCCCTGAATAACGCGGCTGCCGATGGTGCGGGTGACATCCGTGTTGAACGTATGGTTCTCGTCTTCGCTGTAGAAATCCCTGTTGAGCCGCAGGTACGCGCGATGGTTTTCGGTGAAGGCGTGGTCCACGCGTCCCAGGTGGTCATAGCTGTCGAAACGCGCCGGCCCGCTATTGAACCAGTTCCTCAGGCCTTCCTTGGTGCCCGCCTGGTTCGGCCTGGGCCAGTACCCCAAAATGTTCTTAGCGACCGGGTCGATACGGCTTTGCGGAATCACGTTGCCGGCGATAGGCTGCCGCGTGTAATGACCATCGGGAGTCACCGCCGTGGAGAACGGATCGTAGACCTGGTAATTCGACCCCAGCGCCAGCAGCGCAGAGAGGTCGCCCCCCCGCATGGCGTCAGTAGGCACGGTCGTGAGGAAGTCGATCGGCACCGTGAAGGGATTCTCCTCCCACGCGTAGAACCAGAAGGTGCGGTTGCGCCCGTTGTATATGCGGGGAAGAACTATGGGGCCACCCGCGGAAGCGCCGTACCGGTTGTCCTGGTAATTGGGCAGTTCCTTTAGGCCGGAGCGGTTCTGAAAGGTGGTTTTGGCGTCGAAGATGCGGTTCATCACCGCCCAGTGCGCCTCTCCGTGCAATTGGTTGGTGCCGCTCTTCACACCGACGTTGAACAGCGCGCCGAGCGTATGGCCCACGCTGGCGTCGAAAGAAGATGTCTGGACTCGCAATTCGCTTATTGCGGTGGACGGCGGCACAAGGGCCACGTAAGAACTCGTGCCATAGGACATCGTGTTCGGGATGCCATCGACCGTGAACTCGTTGTTCTGGCCCGCACCGTCGGCCGCGAACGACGATGCCGAGCCGGTCTGGTTGGGTTTGCGCACGCGCATATTGGTGGTGTTGACAGTGCCGGGCGCAAGGTGCACCAAGTCCATCGCGCTGCTTCCGTGCTGGGGCAATTCCAAGATGCGGCGCTCATCCACGACCTGGCCGAGCGACGATTCCGCGGTACTGAGCAACGGCGTTTCCGAACGCACTTCGATGGTTTCGGCAGCACTGCCCAGTTCCATTACGATGTTGACTTCGACGGCATCGCCGACGCGTACTTGAATGTTCTCCCGCACGAACTTCTTGAAACCGACGGTCTCCACCTGGACGCTGTAAATGCCAGGCAGGAGGTACGGGAGCCTGTAGTCCCCGGTTTCGTTGCTACGAGAAGCGGCGACGACCCCAGTGCTGGTATTCGTCGCACGGGCGGTGGCTCCGGAGATGACAGCTCCGGTGGGATCGGTGATTCGGCCCAGAATCGCGCCCCTGGCGTCTTGTGCCGTGACAGGCAAAGGCGCGAATAGAATGGTGGCAACGGCAACGACAAGGGTAAAGCAAAGCGTCCTATGGTACATTCGCGGACTACCTCCGGTTTGGAACTCTACGATACTCGTCACCGAAGGACAACAAAAATTAATTGTATTGTTTGCAAAATGTAAATTTCATATTATGAAATCCGAAATGGACGGGACTTTCAGACTGGCCCGCTTTCCGTGCGCTTGCGAGATTGATTTCCACTACGCCCGGCGGCAGTGGTGTCGCAGGCCACCAGCGGGTCTCCGGGAGTTACTTGAGCTACACACAGCAAGAGGATGGGCGCGTCACAGGAGATCGTAGCCGGGCCAGCCGCTTTCTTTGGTCCTGTGGGCGATGAAGTTATGCCGCGAATACAACTAATTCGCCGGCTCGTAGCCCGTGAGCAACGAAGACTAGTGTGTCAGCAGAAACTTCCAATAGAGTAAGATCCCGATAAGGCTCAGATAGACAAAGGCTCTTATGTGAATTCTGTTCATTTGTATGGAATTACCACTGAACTAATTTCTGGCGAATGAAGTATTGTTAACTTAGAGTCAGCGAAGAATGTTCTTGCGAAATCCGCCAAGAAAAACTGAAGATAGTGCCTTGGAGGTTTAGGGTGTCAATTGCGCTGCGGACTCAGTTCATCGTTTACATCCTTTCGGCCCTGCCATTCGCTGCGGCTCAGGAGGTTATCAGCGGGGCTGCCTCCATCCAAGGCACGGTTACGGAGGTTCCGGGTGGCGCGCCAGCGCCCGGCGTCAGCATACGCCTGCACGGGAGGACCGCATCGAAAACGGCGACCACCGATGTAGCCGGGCGGTACGAGTGGAGAAATCTCCAGCCGGGCGAGTACTTCATCTCCACTCACGGCGACGGCTACGGGAAGAATTCTTCCGGGCTGCTCGCGCCTGTCAGGTATATCCGCCTCGCAGCCGGTCAATCACTGACCGCTGATTTTGAAGTGAAGAAGGAAGCCGGAATTTCAGGGCATGTCCTCGACGATGACAGAAGACCCGTACCGAATGCCCGCATTCATGTCTATGCGCGAGTCTTCGTCAACGGCGCCGTGTCCTTCGGACTCTGCGGATCGGCACGAACAAACGACATCGGGGAATACAATATTTCCGGTCTGGCGGACGGCCGTTATTACGTCAGCGCCGGAGTCAAGCTACTTCAGTTTCAGAAGCGGCCGGCAGGCGCGAAGCGGGACACAAAATCGAAGGTCGCCGACGTAGGGGTTTTCTATCCTTCCGAACCGTCGGTCATCTCCGCAGCCCCTATCGACCTCAGCGCGGGCGAGCAGCGGCAAGGCCTCGATCTCATGCTTGCCAGGTTGGAAACGTACTGCGTGGCAGGTTCGGTAGCAACAGATCGGGCAAGCAGCGGTGGCCTGTCTCTTGTTGCATCCCATAATGGCTGGAGCAGCTACGTCGCTAACAGCAAGTTTGCGGGAAACGACGAATTTGAAGTCTGCGGCATTCCGCCGGGGCTGTATCGACTGGAGGCATCGACCGGCAGCGGCGACGGCAGTTATCTCTCTCTCGGACAAATGGAGTTCGCGGTCGGAGAACGTAACGTATCGCTGGACCCGATCCCTTTGGCAAGCGGAGTGAAGGTGCGGGGCAAGGCAACCATCGAAGGTGCGGACCCGCGCGAGTTATTCCCGCGGGGAATTTATATTGCTCTCGACCCGAGAGGAATGCAGCCACGCCGTATGGGTGAAGTTCTCGGCGCGGAGGCCGGCGCCTCCGGCGACTTCGTGATTCCAAACGTTTTTCCCGAGGAGCGCTGGGTGCGCATTCACGGGCTTCCGCAGGGCTATTACGTGAAGGAGGCCCGGATGGGGGCGCGAGACGCAAAACGCGAGCCCGTGCGTCCGGGGACAGGCGAATTGACGCTCGTGCTTGCCGCAGACGGCGCGTCCGTCTCGGGGACGGTTGCCGCTGAAGACAAAGCCCTGCCGTCCGAGGTTATCGTGGTCCTCGCACCGCCTTCATTGCCGG
>JBDKSR010000092.1:0-4999 GCA_039680545.1 Bryobacteraceae bacterium
CCGCGAAAGCCAGTACGCCGCCGCCCGGCGCGGAGCCGAACAGCCGCAAGCCCGAGTACAGCACCGCGGCCGAGAAACTGATCGAAGCGACTTTCACGCCGGCCTCGGAGAACAGTTCAGCGTAGCGCTCGATCGCGTCGCGCCGTGCAATCCCGATGAGAATGTCCGATGTGCCGCTCAGCTTAGCCCAGGCATGCTGCGCTTCGCCCTCGCCGAACGGGTGCAAGGAGTCAATTTGGAATCCGATCGCGGCGCCGAGATCCTTCCCGGCAACCCCTGGGAAGTTCAAGTGGCGGACAATAACGCCGCGCCGTGGCAGTAACGCGAGGGCCGCGAGGTAACCCGCCCCATGCTGGTGAAGGAACTCGACATATTCCGCGCCCCACTCGCTCGCCGGGCGTTGGCGGAAGCCTGCAATCGTCGTCCAACCAAGGACGGTGGCGCCCGCGGGACGGACCCGCGCTATGACGACCCGCAGATCGTCATCACCGATCTCGATTCCGACACCGGTTCCAAAAGCCAGGAATTTCTTGAGGTCGTTTGCTGTCATTGCACCCAAACGTTGTCGTACCAGCGGAGTACTCGATAGGGCCGTCCGCCCATCCCGGGAACAAAACTCACCAGTGCCGCCACGGAACGCCGCAGGTCGGAAAGAGAGCCGCCGGGAAGCTTCAACTGAGCGGTAGCCCGTAACGTGAAGATCCTCCCGGCCCCGATGCTGAGGCGCGCCGCCGCGGGATCGGATGAAAATGCGTCCAGTTGCTCCGGAAGACGAAATGGCGCCTGTTGGCGGAGCGTCACGATTGAAGCCACCGTCCCCGGATTAAGCCCCACCGCCTGAAGAACGGGCGGAGGCGCTGAATTCACGTCAACCGGGCCCGGTGACCCGTAAACGGAGACGCATTCGCGCAAACCCGGGGTCCGGATCAGCCGGCCGCTCGAATCCGCGATCGAGCCGCCAAAAAACAGGTCACGTGTAACGCCTCTCACGAGCAAAAGTTCCTCAACCTCTTCAAAAGACGCATGCCGGGCGAGAAAAGACGGAGTAAGCGAAAGATAATACCGGTCAAAGGCGCTTGGAGTACCGTCAGGGGACGGTCTGCGCCAGTCTTCTATACCCATGGAGACCACTGTCGCCTGTTCGGGACTTGCCCCAAGGGCGGCCAAGAGACGATAGAGGTCGTCGGGGGGAGCCGAGTTCAGTCCTAATTTGGCTGTCTCGGGTATGATTTCCACAGTCGCATCGCCGGACGGGAAGGAAAAGTGCAGCCGGTTCATCCACGCGGCGTAATATCGCGGGGTACCATCCGGAAGAACCTCCTGAGAACCCCACAGCATATAAAGGATTGCACGGTCGACGGCTCCGGAAGCCAGGTAATAGGCGCGAACGCCGTCGAGCACCGTCGAGGTGCGCTCGGTCTCACCACGAACGGTCACAGCCAAAGAGAAGGCGATCAGTGACAGAGCCGCCGCAAGCCACATTACGATCAGCAGCGCGCCTCCCCGGCGGTGAGACTCAGTATGCATAAACCTCCCCGGGCTGGCGTGAAACTCGTACCGGCGCGGTGAGCGCCAGGGGTTGGAGGCGCGCGGGGTTGGCCTCGATCGGCGTCATTTCGATCCGTATGGCTAACGGCCAGCGCGGCAAAGTCCAGCGTGATACCCAGTGTTCCGCAAGAGGAGGTAGAGGTGGCGCGAGAAATGAAAAGCGGCACGAGGCAAGACGGTCGGCAAGCACGAACGAATTCGCACCGACCTCGATCGGCCGGAACAGCGGCACATCCATCCCGAGAGCCGGATCGATCGTTCTGCCGAGACAGAACACACCCGGGCCGCGGGGACCGGTGTAAGGGTGTTCGTTCACAACCAGCATCACGCCCTGACCGTCCTTGCCCGGAATCACTTTGAATTCCAAGGTTTGCGGGCTCCCTCGCCAAGCCTCTCCCAGCGAGTAAGTGGAAACAAAACGCATTGACTCCGCTTCGCCTTGGAAAAACGGCATCCGAAGGAAGGGTGTCTCAGGCTCCGTCATGTATTCCGCGATGACGGGCACGAACCCGGCGATCTGCTGCTCAATGATGCGTTGCGCACCGGCGATGCGGCGGTTCTCGTTGATCGTCGCGTTCGCCTTCCCAAGAGCATTCACGCCCATCCGAAGCGCCATCAGGACCCCGGTGGAAAGCAGCGCAAGCATCGACACGGCGATCACCAGTTCCATCAACGTGACACCGGCGCGTGAACTCCGTCTCACGGCTGCGCTCCTTCCGGTTGCGGCACCGGCTCCAGATACGCGTTTCGAAAGGCTTCGAGCTTCAGGGTCCGGCGCCGGTCGCCATTCATCCACCAGACTTCCAGTTCCAGCCGGTCGAGGATCAACGGGCGGCCGCCGGAAACGGGCGGCATCTCGTATGGCGTGAGTTGCGCTCTCCATCCCCCGCGGAATCCGCCAGACGAGGCGGGATCGAACACGCCCTCCACCGGAACGTGCCGTTGAAGGCCAGGATCGAGCAGCAGTTCGTCCATCTTTCGCTTGGCGACGAGAGCCGCCCGGTCGTACTCGGTGAGCCGCGACGCGTTGTTAAGAGACGTCGAGATGCTGGACAGAAGTCCGACCACTGCCACAGCCATAATGGCCGTCGCGACGAGCATCTCGAGGAGGGTGAAGCCGCGTTCTCTCATTGGTTCGCAGGGCGCTCCAGTTGTGCGGCGCCGGTCACCGGATCGACGCGAACAATTCTTCTTCCGCCGCGCTGATTTTCGATTTCGACGCCGAAGCGGGGCACGGTGCCCCCTGGGAACAGGAGAACGTGACGCGGGGCGCTGTCATCCTCCGGGGATGGAGGGATGAGGCCGACAATGCGCACGCCTGTCGGGAGTTCCAGGTTCTTCACAAAACCCGGCTCTTCCGAGCGCATCGAAATCGAGTTCTCTGCTTTCGAGATCGTGATGACGACCGCAATCTGCCTTCGCTCGGCCCGGCTCAGTGCGCCATTCAGGAAGCCAACGATCGCGTTTCCCGCCGTCGATAATCGCAGGGAATCGATACCGGCGGAAACCGACGGATACGACATGCCCGCCATGAGGCTGACGATCGCCACCACGATGAGCATCTCGATCAGCGTGACGCCACGCCGCGAGCGGGACACACCGGCGTCATGCGGGCCGGGGATCGTCGTGTGTGTGAACCGCGGCGCCCCCCACCCTTCATTCAACCGGATCGTCCCATCGCGATATGGCTTCAATGGCTCTTCCAACTCAAGATGTCGGCGTTGAACCCTTCACCGCCTGGCTGGCCATCGGCGCCATACGAGATGACGTCCGGCATGTCGCCGTGCTGGCCGGGAAACGTGTAGACATACTGATTACCCCAGGGATCCGGAGGAATCTCTTTGGCCAGGTACGGTCCATCCCAAGTCTGAACATCCGAAGGCCGCGTCCACAACGCATGCAAGCCCTGCTCCGTCGTGGGCAGAGTGCCGGTATCCAACTTGTACTGTCCGAGCGCGCCCATGAAGATTTCTATCTGTGCGCGTGCCGCCGTGACCCGTGCCTTATCGGTCTGGCGAAAAATATTCCGGCCGACCAACGCCGCGAAAAGCGCGATGATCGTCACCACAACCAGCATCTCGATCAGCGTGACACCGGCCTGTCTTTTTCTCTTGCGATCGCTCATGATTACACCGCCACCTCGTTGATACTCGTAATAGCGAGCAGCATGCTGAGGATCAAGGCGCCAACCAGGACACCCATCACCAGAATCACCATCGGCTCGAACAGCGCGGTGAACCGCCTGATAGCCGCCCGTGTTTCATTCTCGTAGATCTCGGCCATCCGGGAAAACATATGGTCAAGGTGGCCGGTCTCCTCGCCAACCGTCAAAAGATGTCCTGCAAGCGGCGGAAACTGTCCGGTGCGCGAGAGCGGCCCGGCAATTCCCTCTCCGCGTTTGACTCCCTGCGCCACCCCGTCAAGCGATCCGGCAATCCGGTTGTTCTCGAGGATCGCTCCGGAAATGCCGATGGCCTGCACGAGGCCGACGCCGTTGGCTACAAGGGTTCCCATCGCGCGGGCGAATCTTGCGGTTTCAGCGCCCCTCAGCGCCCCGCCGAGCACCGGGATTCGCAGGCGGAAAGTGTCCCACCAGAGACGGCCTGTGGCGGTGCGTATGTAGGAGTAGAAGGCGAAACCGGCGCCACCCGCGGCGAGAGCCGCAATCCAGCCGTATGACCTGAGAATCCGGCTGCTTTCCATCATGATGCGCGTCGGCAGCGGCATGGCGATTCGGGATTGCTCAAAGACCTCCGCAAAGCGTGGCGCTACGAACGTCATGAGGACAATGATCGAACCGAAGCCCACCGCGGTCAGCAGCGCCGGGTAAATCATCGACGAGATCATGTAGCCCCGCAGGTCGTCCCGGGAACTTTCGAACTCGGACAGCCTTTCGAAGATGGCTCCCAGCGCGCCGCTCGCCTCTCCCGCGCGCACCATGTTGATGTACAGGTCGGAGAAGTACTCGGGATGCGTGGCGAGGCTGTCGGCCAGTGTGTTGCCGCCTTTCAGAATTCGCAGGATGTCCGAAATGACAAAGCGAAACGACGGCCGTTCGCTCAGTTCGGCCGTGATCGCCAGGGCGCGATCGAGAGGCACACCCGCATTGAGAAGCGTCGAGCACTCCTGCGTGAAAAACAGCACGTCCTTCCGCCGTCCTCGCACGAACGAGGGCAGGCGCAATTGGAAGGCTTTCTTGGGCTGAAGGCCGACGTAGACGGGCGTAAGTCCCTGTCGCCGCAATTCCGCCGCCACCGATTTTTCCGAGTCTGCGTTGAGCGTCCCGGTCCGGACTTTTCCATCGGAAGCAACGGCGCGGAAGTGAAAACTGGTCATCAGAACTCCTGCGTCACCCGCATCACTTCGTCCCAGGTCGTGACGCCTGAATCGACCTTGAGCCAGCCGTCCTCCCTCAGGCTGCCCATGCCATGGCGCCGCGCGGCGGCAGTAA
>JBDKSR010000093.1:0-1839 GCA_039680545.1 Bryobacteraceae bacterium
AGATACCGGTCCGGCAGCGATTCCCCATCCGGAAGATCCAAGGCAATCCTCACCCAATCACCGACCCGGAGTGACGACTCGTGAGTGTTCTCTCTTCGCACACGGATCAGGACGCCGTCGCGGCTCAAATTCTCAGTGACACCGGAAAAACTGCATTGATTCTTGAATGGAAACGTAACCTGACAGGTCAGTTTCAAAGGGAACCGGATCCCCTGTCGTCGCTCGGATGGCTGCATGAATAAACCTGAACTCCCATTTACGCACGCGAACTGCCATCCGTCACGGCTATCTTTCGGACAGCTAAATCAGTTGTTTTCTGGTACTTTCGTTCCTGTTTACATTCCCCGCAAAAACGGGTGACAGCGGTCGGCGTAAATCGAAAGTGCTGTGGCCGGGGTATGGGGAGTACATGCTTTAGCGTGGCTTCTTATCTCGAGTGGAGGAGGGCCTTTTCACGAATGGGTCTTGAGACCTCCTGTGCCACTTCGTGACGGATGTACGCCGGTCTATGTGAGGCCGTGACTAGATCCGGTATCCCGGCCTGCAAAGGGTTCGGCGCCGCGCTCAGCGTGAGGCGAGCACGAACTGGTTGCCGTCTGGATCCTTGAAAATCGCAGAGGTGCCCCAGTGTTCTTTTTTCGGCGGCTGCACGAACTCGACGGCCTTGGCGCGCATCTCGTCGTAAGTGCGTTCGACGCTATCCGTCCAGAAGGTGATGGGCTGAAAATCCCCGATCCGATCCTCCTGGCCTGGAACTGTGAAGAGAACGACTCTTGTATCCGCCCCGGGGATGGCCAACTCGATCCACCGCTGCCCGCCAAACGTCTGATCGACAATCGTCTTGAATCCCAGGCAATTCGTGTAGAAAGCCAACGCCTTGTCTTGATCACGCACGGGAATGCTAGCGAACTTGACGCCTCGAATCATCGGCTGCCTCCTGCCCACATGTTGCCATGAACCGGACCTCTGCGGGCAGGGGCTATCGAACACAACTATTGCGTTGGGAAGACGAAGCCGTCGGTGTTGATGTACTTGCTAGTCCGTTACAGCTTTCGGTACAGGATGTTCCGGTATTCCACCTTCATCGGTGGACCGGCGTGCAGTTGCAGGCCAAGCGAACCTTCCATCAGCCGACCTTTGGGATCTTCATCGATGAACATGCTCATCACGTGACCGTTGAGCACATGGGTGAGAACGAGTCCGCGCGCAATGATGTGGATTTGATTCCAGTCGCCGGCCTTGATAAATGCCTTCAGCGCTTCCGCGTCGCCCGTCGAGCCGATCTGTTTGGATGTTCCATCTTCGGCTTTCCGGTTAAACTGGCCCCGCGGCGCCAGGAACCCGCGCCCGCGCTCCTCGTACAGCATACCCGTGTAGTTGTTCTTTCCGTCGATGTCGGCCTGGTAGCCTTTCATGACCCAGGGACCGATGTCTGAGAGCAGGGAACTGCGATACTGGACTCCGCTGTTTGCCGACTCTGTGACCTTGAATTCGGCCTTCAGCTCGAAATTCGCTACGGTTCCGCCACGCCAGATGAGGAACGTATTCTTCTTCAACTTCTTGTCAGCGGTTGTCTCGCCCGTTATGATTCCGTTCTCCACCCGCCAGAAGCCGGGTTCGCCGTCCCAGTTCGTCAGGGTCTTCCCGTCGAAGAGCGGTACAAAGCCCGTGTTGTCGTCGGGCAACGTCTGTTTCTGTCCCTGCGCGGCTCCCGCCGGCTGTTGAGCAACCGTGAACGCCAGCGCCATCAGGCAGAGGACTACGGCCGGTATGAGAGCGATCAAGAATGTCTTTCTGACTTTTGAGTACATGTTTTCTCCCGCTCCACTGTCTCCCCCA
>JBDKSR010000094.1:0-6411 GCA_039680545.1 Bryobacteraceae bacterium
GGGAGGAATTACGCCGCAAGGCCATCCGTATGCGTAACGCGGATTACGGACCGGCAATGAAAACCGAGACACCGCACACGGTCCAGTTCACGCAGGATATTCAGCACCCAAGGATCGAGAAGGGTCACCGCTCCGTCGAGATCTGGAAGCGCGAGCCCCACGCCCGGGTTTCGGTGACGTTCGACCGGATCGCGTCGACGGACCCCGAACTGTTCTTCCTGGACTTCTCGCTTCCCCGCCCCGTGCCGCTGCCGGTTTTCTCATCTGGCGGGATGGCGTTCACGCCGTACCGCGACCAACTGAAAGGTTCGTGCCGGGACCATTTCGCAATCGATGGTTGGGCACAGTACAGGACCGACGCGGGTCAGTGGCTCTGGGTCACGCGCGATGCTCCACTGGTTGCCGTCGGCGGGCCGCACACGTTAGAGATGCACCAAGCCGAGCCGGCCGATACGCACCGCATCACGGCCATGGTGTTCGACAACTCCTGGCACACAAACTTCGTCGCAGACAGCCACGGCACTATGGAGTTTCAGTTCGAACTGGCGTGGGCTCCGGAAATCGTAGACCCGGCGGCCTTGGCCGAGGCGCTGACTTCAGGCCCGATCGTGTTCACAAACCCGGCCGAACACGATCCGCCCGTGCTCATCAAAGCTTTTCAGAAAGGATAACAATCCCGGAGACAGGCTAATCGCCCCCCAATCATTTCGAGCCCGCGATTCGTGCGGAATTTCGGGATCCCGGCAATGCGAATTTTGCGGGAACGAAAACGTGACAGCACGCGAGCGAACACTTTGCTGAGACTTGCTATCTCACTTGCTCTCAGAGGCAGATTAGCACGTCAAGATTGTCGTGCCGTCTCAATTCTGATTTCAGGGAGATGGAAGTGCGGGACGCCGGGCGGCGCCCCGCCTTGGTTACTTTTGGGGCTTTCGTCCCAGGAAGCCGCTAGTGTCGGCGTCAGCCGCGGCGCCTACCGGGGCAGGCCACTTCTTTGTGTACTCCGGAGCAGGTCCGGCAGCGTTCAAGTGTCGAGCCTCTACATCCATCTGCGTACGCCCATAACCCGGCCGGACTTCTACAATTCGAATCCCAGACTCCCGAACAAACCGGCCCTTCTCAAACAGTGACCCGACAGATTCGGCGACGCTCCTGCCTTCTGACATCTGACCTCCTTGAACACAATACTCTAGCGAACTTCGGGTCGCGCCCAGTGCCCCAGGGTTAGCGACGTCCAGGTTCGGCAACATCAGACTAGGCACGATTCAAGGATTGGTCGACGCCGTCTTCACCCGCGGTAAACACACCGGCTGGCCCGCGCTCACTGCATCAAGTTCTGCCCCTCATGTTCTTGGTCTGAACACCTAGCCGATGCGACGAAGCTTGACGGTTTGGCGGTGTATCAGTGACAGGCAAGTGATACTTATGTGGCCGTTCCTGGAAGTTTGAAAGTCGTCCAGGGTGTGAAGGCACTTCTCGAGACAGGACGAATGACCGCGCCGACGGCGACGACTTGGTGCCCGAAATTCCAGCCACTGCCTCCCTGCATTTAGGCACGAACCTGATGGTCGTCACGCATACGTAATGTATGCTGCGGAGCCGCTGCATGCGCCCGTAAAGCTCTAGCCGTTGGCCGGGGGCCCAATATCCTGGAAGCAACGCCTCCGGGCTTGACTTTCATATTGGGGAGTGCTTTAATCCAGCCGATACAATGCGGCGTGAACACGGGCGTCCCGGAGGCGGGCCATGTGGTTCCGTGTAACCCTCGCCGTTGGCTCCGTGGGCGTAGTGGGTTGGCGGCTATTCAGTTTGGGGTGGAGTCTAGGCGCGGTCGCATCGACGACCAGCACTGAGGGTATCCCTTACAACGAAGCGGTTCAAAAGGGAGTTGAATTGCTCGTGCAGCAATCGGACTCTTGGGCGCGGGCGACTGCGTTCCTGATCGCGGTCCTGGCAGGGCTATGGATCGCCAAGGGTGACCGACCTCATCTCGTGCTCCAGTGGAAGCTGTGGCCCGAAATTGTTATGTGGTTCGCCGGCCTCTTCATGCTATGCGCTGGCCTTTACTGTTACAACCAGTATTTGGATCATATTGCGAATGCATTGGAGGCTTGCGGTCGAACATCGGCCGGCGCAACGACCCCAAAAACGATCGCAAACGTGTTCCACACGAACTATGAAGCTTTGCGAGCGGAGCAGTTCTGGTTCCTGGTTTGCGGGACATCCGCATCGTGTTTAGCAGTGTTCAGCCTGAAAAACCAATCGGGAGGGGGCAATGGTAGAGCGTGATACATTTCGCGTAGCCTTATTGCTTGCTGTTTTGGCTTGCAGCGCCGTGACCCTCGCGCAGAAGATGCAGACTCTGTCGGGATCGAGGGATGTCGTCTTGATGAAGAATTCCATTACTGCACACCTGTCCAAGGATCAATCATCTAAGGTCGTAAGAGATGCTCTGGCCAGCGATCAGCAGCTCTTGGAGGAGGCGGCGCATGACGTTATCAATGCTTTTAAGCGCGACGGTTACTCGCGCAACGACGGAGTCAAGGCGCTGGCGTGGGGCTGGTACTCCCTGCGAGTCGGCGGAGACCGAGTACCTATCGCAGAGAAATTGTCAGTAAACCTAATTAGACAGACGGCAGAGAAACTGAGCAAGCTGGATGTCATTTCTCACCCCAAGGAAGCCGACATTTTTGTTGACGAAATCAAGTGGCTGCACCGGACGGATGCCGAGGGCTATGCGAACGTTGGGTCGAGGCACGTTCGGGTTCAGAAGTCGGGGCTGGAACCCGCTGAGCAGACGTGCGAGATTCAGCGCGGTATCCCAACCACCTTCAAAGCCACGTTGCGTGTCTCTGGGAGTCACGCCAAATGCGAGGTTGGGGCGAAGGGGCAACAGCCGGAGATGTAGGGTCCGACGGAAGCGACCGAGTAGTTCCTTGAGGTTTACACAGACTATTGGAGAAAATAGTAATTCGACTTGTGCTGGCGGACTAGAGTAACACCGCAATCCGGCGCGCGGCAATCGTAACACAAAAATGACCTTCAGCTGCCCGTTGAGAAATGCAGCGGCGAACGATTTGGCGCACAACCGAACTGTCGTCTAGGTGATTAGTGTTAGACACAGTTCTCTGTTGCGTGGTGACAGACGCCGACACGAGTCTGTAAGGTGGGATTCTTCCCGCGCAACTTGAGGACCAGTCCTCATTAGTCACTGATGTTGACGAGGTGTTTTTAGCAACGCGAGGAAGATCGATCGATATGACGCTGGACCTCCCCACGTATCTTAACTGCACACGTTGTAGTCAACGGATTGAATCACTTTGATTGACTTCCCCCCAGGCATCTACTGAGCCACTCTGTATCTTCAATCCCAGAGTGTCAAGGCGTCTCAGGCCATACTACAACGACCATCATCCATGACGCTATCGAAACGAGCTCTTGGGACTCCGGTGTTTTGCTAACGTAGCAAGCTTCGCACTCGAAATCGCCGTTGCTGAGTTGCCAACTTCCGCGTCGGCTTTCCGTCCACACTGGAAGTTGTAGGAAGGTATCTGGCAGTTAGGACATTTACTGACCAACGAACTTCGGAAATTGGGGATGTAAGTAACCCGATCGTCGCTTTTCCGACCAAGATGGGCCCACTTCGCCCGGACGGAGTTGTCTGGGAACTCGAATGGTCTCCCGAAAGTCAAGCGATGTCGCGCGAGAAGAGCGAGCGTTCCTGATCGACCTTGCCCAGAAGTCTTGCAATACCCCTATAGGTGGGTTGGGTATCACTTTTCAAATGCGGGGAGCCAGTCGAGCTGAGCCTCACTTTCACCGCGCATTCTCCTGACGGCACCCTTTCCCGTTACGCGGCGGCTTATCCTCCACCTTCGGTCATCACCGGCAGGCCGAGATCTCTCCATTTGGAGTAACTTTTCCGGAAGCCAAGGCTGTGAGCGCGTGAGAGGAAGCTTTGTCGAGACTCGCTATCTCGTTTGCTCTCAGAGATTGATCAGCACGTCAAGGCTGTCGTGCGGTCTCGATTCTGATTTCAGGGTGGAAGTGCGGGACGCCGGACGACGTCCCGCCTTGGTTATTTTTGGGGCTTTCGTCCCAAGAAGCCGCTTGTGTCGGCGTCAGCTGCAGCACCGGTCGGTGCAGGCCACTTCTTGGTGTACTCCGGCGCAGGTCCGGCAGCGTTCAGGACGCGCAGCGCCGCCAAGCGTACCGGTTCGGGCATGGAGGTTGCGGTCAATTGGGTGTATAACTCCAGCGCCCGCGCGCGGCTGCTCGTCATCAAACTCTCGGCGCACAGCAGGCAGGCCCGGGCGACCACGGGAAAGAGCGGAGCCTTCGTGCTCTTCAACGCCGATTCGAGCACCTTTCCGGCTTGCAGACCGCCAATCATCCCCACGGATGCGGCCGCCGCCCCCGCCACCTCCGGGTCGCTGCTGTTAATCAGCTTGCAGAGGGCGGTGACGGCTTTGAGATCCTTGCGGAATCCGATGGAGTGAATGACCCCCATCTGAAGCCTGCCTTTCAGCTTGGGAAGAGCGGCGCGGAAGGCGTCGTCCACGGATGGATCGGGATTCGGTTCCATGCCGAAGCGCGCATAGCAGGCAAGGTGTGGGTGGCTCAGCAACTCGGCCATCGGCTGGACGGCATCCTTGCCGCCCACAATGGACAGCCTCTTGCAAGCGATCGCCTTTTGAAACACCGTTGACTTCGGGTCCTTCACCATCGCGACAAGCTTCTGCGCATCCATTTTCCAAATCGGCAGCGCATCGAACTCGGGCGGAACCTTGGGAGCAGGCGGACGCTCTGGTTTGGGCGCCGTCTGGGCGCTCTGGCCGGGCACTTGTTGGGTCTGTGCAGGTGTTTGCATTTTCGTAATCTCCTCGTCCTCGACTCCTCTTACATGCTGGTGGCCAGCGCCTCGAGCCGCCAAGGCTCGCGATAGGCCCGGCTACGCATGCGGTTGGCCTCTTCGTCGCCGATGAACATGCGTTTCGCAGGGTCCCATGTCAGCTTACGATTGAGTTGCGCCGCGATCGATGCCGCGTGGGACGCCACGTGAGCGTGGGCGGTAACGTCGGCATTCGCCCGGGGTGCAGTCCGCGACCGGATGCATTGCAGGAACTCGCGGATGTGCTCCGCGGTCGGGTCGTACCTTCTCCCCTTGCGCGTGGGAACCAGGGACTTCAAGTTGGGAGAAACCTCAATCCTCCCGCTGTCGCCGGTCTCAACCCAACCCTCGGTGCCCTCAAACCGGCTGCTGCACGAACCCAGACCCATCCAGCTATGATTGCGCAGGATGAGCTTGACTCCATTGTGATAGCGGCAGGTTATGGTGTACCGCTTGATCAGACCATCGCCCCGGAATTCGCCGCCCTCCGGCAGATACTCGATGGGCTCGGTGTGCTCCATATCGGCAGCCCACTGGGCCATGGCGACGGTGTGGGAAGCCCACTCCAGGAGGCCGGCATGGAAATCCCAGAACTGCCCGCGGCCGCCGCTGGGATATCGCGAGTTGTAGGGCCGCCACAGACAGGGGCCGAGCCACTTGTCCCAATCAATCACCAGGGGGTCTGGTTCCGGCTCCTCCGGCCACCAACTGTGTCCGCCTTCATCCACGGTTCCCAGCCCTATGGCTGTATCGGCGTGCACGGCGAGCAACCTGCCGAGCTTGCCGCTGCGTGCCAGGCCTACCGCGAACTCAAAGGCATATTGATTTTTGCGCTGGCAGCCCGACTGGTAAACGATGCCGTAGCGCCGGACGTTGTCGGCGAGGGCGTAGCTTTCCATGATGGACATGGTGGCGGGCTTTTCGATGTACATGTCCTTGCCAGCCTGGGCTGCCCAAATCGCCATCGGGCCGTGCCACCGGTCGCTGGTAGCGATGAGGAGTGCGTCGATGTCCTTGCGGGCCAGCAGTTCCACCGGGTCGCGGAGCATCTGGCAGGCATTGTTGCCGTAATATCCATCCACGTAACTCTTGACGTTTTCCCGAGCGCTCTCCTTGACATCGGCAATGGCCACGAACTCGACGCGCTCATCGCTGATCAACTGCCGGAGGTCGCTCATCCCACGGCCACCGAGGCCGATGCCGCCGAATCGGATTCGATCCACCATCGCGTAGTTCCCGACTACTACGGGACCCGCGGCTGGCCGCGCCGGTGCCGCCTGGCCGGGGGCTTGGCCGGCGGGCGCGACTGGTGCCTGCCCTGGCGCGGACCCGGCGGCCAGCACGGGCACTGCGGCAGCAAGGCCGCCTGCCTGCGCAACGGCTTTCCCGAATCCGCGCCGGGTAATTCTCTGCTTTTCTTCTGCCATATTCTTCTCCTGGATGATTCGAAGATCTTCAATTCTCTTAGGAGATCTACGTTCTTCGCTCGCTTACCTCGCAACCTTGCGCCAGCACTCTTA
>JBDKSR010000095.1:0-4842 GCA_039680545.1 Bryobacteraceae bacterium
TGAAGCAGCTCTGTTGGCGCTTCTCGCTTTTGATCGTACTTGCCTTACCCACACTTGGGTTTGTTCTTGGCCAACCTGTGCCGAAGTCTCGCCTTGACACCATGCCGCGGCAGTACGCTGGTCCACGTCTGCTAGGGGACCTCGTCAACGACCTCGAAGCTAAGTTTGGCTGGACCATCAGCCTGGAAGAGCCTCCGTGGGCCAGCAGCCAGGGAATCGTAGCGCCGTATCCGAAAAGAGTGAACTACACCACCGACGATCGTTTTCCGGAGAAGCCGCTTTGGGGAGTCAAACCCGATTTCCGGAGCGCATTGGCATCGAAATGGTCCTCGGCTCAGGAGCGCGTCGAGGCAAGCCTGAACGCACAATCCAAACGGGGAGGCAGAACCGTCTATCTCGCCCGTCAAACCGAGGGTCTGCTACAAACGTTGCGGGGCCTCTATATCGAGCTTTCGGCTAGGTTCGGACAGCCCCCCGACAGCCTTAGGGAGCCTCCATGGATCAGACATCCTGGTCCAGTGTCAGCTTCCAGCAACGAAGAGAGAATCGCAGCGTTGCTTCGTAACAGAAGGATGGACCTGCCGAAAGGCAGGCTCGATCTGACAAACGTGTTCACAGTGAAGTACTCTTCTGCGCGGGAACTCATTCAAGCCTGCCTGAATGCTTACTCAGAACAGGGAAACCAGGGTGGCTATATCGTCCGCGAAAGCAAGGGCATGCTCCAGATTATTCCCGATCCCAGATCGCCGGCGACTCAGATCGCCGGGCAGTCGCTTCTCGATTGGGAGATCGAAGTGCCGGTGGAGAAGCGGTACCCGGACGAGCACGTCAGCGAGCTTTGTCGCGCCGTTCGTCTGGCAAGCGGAGCTGACTTCGGAGGCGGCTACTTTGGGTGGCGCTTCTACGAGGTGTATCTGGCTAATACTCGACAGAAGGTCGCGTGGGGCTGCTCAAGGATGAAGGCGCGCGCCGCGTTGGAGGATTTTCTGTCCCGCTCCATGACCACTTTGACATGGGCAGTTACTTGCGTCCCCAAGGAGGCCGGCCATCGTTTATGCCACTTTAGTCTCAGACCCCTTGCCTTGGAGGTGCAGACGTCCAAGGGTCGAGAAAGAAGACCGTTGTACTTCGACCGGGGATGGCATTTCCCGTATCCTCCTCCGCCACCGCCACCAGAGCCGCCCGAAAAGTAGTTTTGCGGTCTGTTTTGGCCCAACAGCTCTTGGTCGCGGCCCGATTTCAGTACCCAGCCCGATGTGGTGTTGAATTTCCATTTTGTTTCCGCTGAACGAATTGCTGTGTTTGATGCACACCCACCCTCGCAGCTGTTTTCGCGCCGGTTCCCGTCAAACGCCGATATAATGGTTGCCAACACCGAGGTCACCTCACGCCTCGTGCCTGATTTTTGAGGATTTTAAGAAGATTTGACCCTCGGTTGACACCGTTGGGCAGGTTCCTGTATTCTGGTAAGGTTTGGCGAGTTAAGTCTTCTGCTCCTGTGCTACCCCTGCCGTGTGGGCAGGCCGTCCAGGGGTCGGCCCCGAGGTTTTGCCGGATCAAAGCCGGCAGAGCATGGGCTAGTCCGAAGCAATAACCCTCGCAGTTGTTGAGCGGTTGACCAGCCAGTAAACGTTTTTGAGGGGCGTTATGTCGTTTTTGCGCGGAAATCGCGATGCGGCGGGACGCCGAGGTCAGACCGAGTAACGAGGAAAAGACTCAACCAAAGAAACTGAGGAAGATCCGTGCCGACGTTTAACCAACTCGTGCGAAAGGGCCGCTCGCTGCCCCGCTACAAGACGGCCAGTCCTGCCTTGCAGGCCTGCCCGCAGCGGCGTGGCGTTTGCACCCGCGTCTATACCACGACCCCCAAGAAGCCGAACTCGGCGTTGCGCAAAGTTGCGCGCGTCCGGCTGACCAATAGTATCGAGGTCACGACGTACATCCCGGGTGTAGGTCACAACCTCCAGGAGCATTCAATCGTGTTGATTCGCGGCGGCCGCGTCAAGGACCTTCCAGGCGTCCGCTACCACGTGATCCGCGGAACGCTGGACACCGCGGGCGTTGCCGACCGCAAACAAGGGCGTTCGAAATACGGAGCCAAGAGGCCGAAATCGTAAGCAGCTATGCCGCGTAGACGAAGAACCGAACCTCGCGAGATTGCGCCGGATCCAGTTTATAACTCGACCCTGGCGCAGCGATTTGTCAATTCGATGATGTGGGACGGTAAGAAGGGCACCGCACAGGGCATCTTCTATACGGCGATGTCCCAGATCCAGGAAAAGACTGGCGACGATCCCCTCAAGCTGTTCAAGAAGGCGGTCGAGAACTGCAAGCCGCTCGTGGAAGTGAAGACCCGCCGGGTCGGCGGTGCGAACTACCAGGTGCCGATTGAGGTTCCCCAGAACCGCCGCGTCAGCCTTGCAATCCGCTGGCTGATCCTGAATGCCCGCAGCCGTCCTGAGAAGGGGCTTGCGGACAAGTTGGCGAACGAACTGAACGACGCCGCGAACCTTCGCGGTGGCGCGATTAAAAAGAAAGACGACGTGCATCGTATGGCCGAAGCAAACAAGGCCTTCGCGCACTATCGGTGGTAACGGAGTTTCATGCCAAGAGCGGTATCACTCGATAAAGTCCGGAATATCGGCATCATGGCCCACATCGATGCCGGTAAGACGACTACTACCGAGCGAATCTTGTACTACACCGGTCGTACATACAAGATCGGTGAAGTGCACGACGGTACCGCTGTCATGGACTGGATGGCGCAGGAGCAGGAACGCGGAATCACGATTACCTCCGCGGCGACCACCTGCGAATGGCGGGATTTCCAGATCAATATTATTGACACCCCCGGCCATGTTGATTTTACCGCCGAAGTAGAACGTAGTCTGCGTGTTCTCGATGGTGCGGTGGCGGTTTTTGATGCCGTCGCCGGCGTCCAGCCTCAGTCGGAAACGGTTTGGCGGCAGGCGGACAAGTACCGTGTTCCGCGAGTCTGTTTTATCAACAAGATGGACCGCGTGGGGGCTGACTTTTTCCGGTCGGTTGATACGATTGTCCACCGCCTGAAATGCAGGCCCGTCCCGATTCAGATTCCTATTGGCGCGGAAGACCAGTTTCATGGTGTTGTTGATCTGGTCGAGATGAAGGCGCGCATTTGGCGGGACGAGACGTTAGGCGCAGAGTACGAAGATGCCGAGATTCCGGCCGAACTGAGCGAGCAGGCGGCGCAGTACCGCGAGAAGTTGATGGAAGCGGCTGCCGAAAATGATGACGAACTGCTCGAAAAGTACGTAGGGAATCATAGCCTTACGTCTGATGAGATTCGTCGCGGTATTCGTGCCGGGACGATCGCTCAAAAAATCTTTCCTGTCATCTGTGGTACGGCATTCAAGAATAAGGGTGTCCAGAATCTTCTGGATTCGGTGGTTGATTACCTGCCCTCTCCAACAGAGGTGCCGCCCGTTCAGGGTGTTGCGGTTGGGGATTCGTCCCAGGTTATCGAGCGGAAATCGAGCGATAGCGAGCCTTTCGCGGCCTTGATTTTCAAGATCATGACCGATCCTTTCGTCGGTCAACTCGCGTTCCTGCGGGTTTATTCCGGCACTCTCGCGAGCGGCGAATCGATCTACAACGTCGCCAAGGGCCGTCGTGAGCGTGTGGGCCGCCTGGTTCGGATGCACGCGAACAAGCGCGAGGAAATCGACGAGATCTTCGCCGGGGATATCGCCGCTGCGGTCGGTTTGAAGAACGTCTCAACGGGCGACACGATCTGCGCCGAAGTCGCTCCTGTCATTCTGGAGTCCATCGAGTTTCCCGCGCCGGTTATTCAGCTCGCTATCGAGCCGAAGACCAAAGCGGACCAGGAAAAGTTGGGCATGGCAATCGGCAAGCTCGTGCAGGAAGACCCGACGTTGCGGGTTTCCACTGATGCCGACACGGGCCAGACGATTCTCGCCGGAATGGGCGAATTGCATCTGGAAATCATTGTTGACCGGATGCAGCGCGAGTTTAATGTGGGCGCCAATGTCGGCAAGCCGCAGGTGGCCTACCGTGAAACGATCCGGCGCTCTGCTGAGGCGGAAGGACGGTTTGTCCGTCAGACCGGTGGCCGCGGCCAATATGGCGACGTGCGGCTGCGGGTGGAGCCTCTCAGCCCGGGTTCCGGCTTTGAGTTTGTGAACGGCATCGTGGGTGGCGTGGTCCCGAGAGAGTACATTCCTGCCGTCGAAAAGGGCGTGAGTGAGGCCCTGGAGGGCGGGGTGCTCGCCGGCTATCCCGTCGAAGACGTGAAGGTAACCCTTTACGACGGAAGTTACCACGACGTCGACTCTTCGGAGATGGCCTTCAAGATTGCCGCTTCGATGGGTATCAAGCAGGCTATCCAGAAGGCGAAACCGGTACTCCTGGAGCCTGTCATGAGTGTTGAAGTTGTGGTTCCCGAAGAGTACATGGGCGACGTCATCGGCGACCTGAATTCGCGCCGGGGACGGATCGAGGGAATGGAATTGCGCGGCACGTCCCAGATCATCAAGTCGATGGTGCCGCTGGCGGAAATGTTCGGCTATGCGACGGATTTGCGCTCCCGCACGCAAGGCCGGGGAAGCTTCACGATGCATTTTGGGCGCTACGAGGAAGTTCCAGCGGCGATCTCGGCGGAGATCGTCAGCCGGGTGCAGGGAAAGGTAACAAGATAGCTCAGCGAGGAGATTCCTAACGATATGGCGAAGGAAAAATTTGATCGCAGCAAGCCGCATATCAACATAGGGACGATCGGGCACATCGATCACGGGAAGACGACGTTGACGGCGGCGATCACGCGGGTATTGGCGAAGAACAACC
>JBDKSR010000096.1:0-2451 GCA_039680545.1 Bryobacteraceae bacterium
TCCGAGATTCGCGCTCGATGCGGGAACTCGGACCGTTGTCCAGGATGCTGGGGTCACGGAATCAGCCACCGAGCGTGACCTTCTGTCCTTCTCGTGCGGATCGGTATGACGAGACGACGAATTCCAGCGCTGCGTAACCTTCTTCTCCGCTGATCGGGACCGGCCCTCCCGTTCTGATGGCATCGCCAAAGGCCCGGAACTGGCGCTCGAACGGGGTGAGCGGAATCGCCATCGGGTCTGAAGAACCAGAGAGGCCGGACTCTATTACGACAGGGGCCGGTTCGCCGAAGTCGTCTTTTACGTCCCAAGCCGACAGCCTGTCACCCGTGAGGATTGCAGTTCCCTTTGTGCCGTGGATCTCAATGCGCTCGGTGTATCCCGGCCACATCGCGGTGGAAGCCTGTATCACGCCGGTAGCGCCGTTCCGGTACTTCATGACCGTTGTGATGACATCCTCGGATTCGATCTTATGCATCGCGGCGAGCTGCCAGAATGAGAACAATTCGCTCACCGGGCCGATCAACCACAAGAGCACGTCCACCTGATGGATAGCCTGGTTGATCATGGCGCCGCCGCCCTCTGTTGCCCAGCTTCCCTTGATCGGGCGGGAATAATACTCGTCCGAACGGTACCACTTAACGTAGGCATCGGCCTGGATAAGCTTGCCGAGACGGCCGTCGTTGATGGCTTTCCGGAGGAAGATACTGGAATCGTCGAAGCGGTGTTGGCTGACCACGCCCAGCTTGATCCCAGCTTTCTTTGCAGTCTCGATCATCTTCTTCGCAGTCTCGAGGTTGGTCGAGATCGGCTTTTGCACCTGTATGTGCTTCTTCGATTCGGCGCAAATCTCAATGGGTTGAAGACGAAAATCCGGGAAGGTGCAGACGTCGACAAAGTCCACTTTCGGGTGTCTGCAAAGCTCCTGGTAGGTCTTTACGAATTCCGCTCCGAATGTGTCCGCGAACTTATGTCCCGCCTGTTCGCTGATATCCGTACATGCGGCAATTTCGTAGCCGATGTTTTTATAGGCCTGCGCGTGTTTATAGGAGATCGCTCCCGTTCCGATGATTCCGACTCGCAATGTCTTTCTCCTTGAAAAATGAAGTATAGCGCAGGCCCGGACGCCGCACCCGGACGCGGACCTGCGCTGCTGAGGACAAGGGTAAAACTACAGCCCGTGCTTGGTTCCGCAGATGGACACTTCAATGCCCATCTCGCGGAACATTGCGGCCTTCGCGGCCAGCGCGACGTTAGCTCCCTCGGCGTCGGGCCCGTAGGCTACCTGGATATGGTTTGACTTGTGGCGCGACATGAATTGGTCACGGCTGACGCCGTAAGTGACTGCGTGCATGACGGGCCATTCTTTGTTCGTGATCTGCCAGCGGCGTTCGGTTTCGGCCATCGGCAACTCGACTGATTTCGCGCGGCCGATATCCGCCTTCAACACGCCGTTGTCCACGAAGACGCGGCTCCAGACGACCTCGCCGGGCTTGGAAATGCCCTTGATGGTGCCGCCGCCAAGCCGGAAATACATCTTGGACTGGCGCTCGCTGACTGCGCCGGCATAGCCACCGATCAAGTGAGCCGGTGGCACCGCGCCGGAGATCTCATACAGCCAGACAAACTCTTCCTTGCCGTTGAACTTCCACTCTTCTCCGTAGCGGACGTCGTGCAGCGTAGTCTCGGGGGCGAAGCCCAGTTTCTTCCAAACGCGATTTGTCACCAGCGCGTCGAGACCCGCGCACTCATCAACTTCGTTAAAGTGCGGCAGTGCCTGGCCTTCGTAAAGGACCTTGCCCGTCACGGCATGGCGTACCGGCGGACGATCGACGTTGTTCAGCAACCCCTCAACGAGGTCGGAAGCCGGCACCAGGTCCTTCAGTCCCTGCTGGTACTGAATCCCGATTACGTCGCAGCCGAAGTCAGCGGCGATGCGAACCGCAGCGATGTACATCCGGCACTGGTCGAGAATCTGATCGTCGGTCAGGTTGTTCTCGGCGTCCGGGCCGGTGATGAACTTCATCCCCTTTCGATCGAGCCAGGAGCGGACTTCCTGCGCATCTTCCTTTGAGACCTCACGCATTGCCGCGTAAAGGGCCGACTGGCTCAGGCGCTCCTTGAAGACGCCTGTCGGGTGCAGCAGTTCCTCGGGGATGAGGGCGTTGTACATACCCATGCAACCCTCGTCGAAAATGCCCAAAATGGCCTTGTTTTTGTGCAGTTCGGTAGCCAGTTCGGTCCCAATCTTCTCTGCCTGCGCCGGTAATTTGAAGGCGCTGAGCGGATGGACGTGGTCGGCCGGATGTACCACGTCCTCGCCACGAAGCCATTTGCGAAGTCCGTCGAGGAAGAACTTGTCCTTGAAGTCCTTGCTCCACAGCGTGCTGTACTTGACGCCTGCCTTGGTGAGGCACGCATTGAGGTTGAGCATGCCCACGAGTCCCGGCCATT
>JBDKSR010000097.1:0-3914 GCA_039680545.1 Bryobacteraceae bacterium
ATGCGGCTTCGAACGTCTGAGTTCGGACGAGCGCGAGGGACTGGCGAAAAGCTGCGCGTCGTTCCTGAGAGAAGAACACGAACGGCCGTTCCTATTGGTCGCTTCTCTCATCAACCCGCACGACATCTGCTACATGGCCATCCACGCATTCGCCAACGCGAAATCAGGGAACAAGGCGCCGGAACTCGCAGGGATGGCCGGGCTAAATGCCCAGGATCCACGCAGGGTGCCCTTGCGGTATCTGGCCGATGCCCTTCGCATGCCGGAGGGTATTTCCGAAGAAGAGTTCTTCCGGCGCTATTGTCCTCCGCTGCCTGCGAATCTCAACGTTCCGAAGGATGAGTTGAGTGCGATCATCGCCGACAAGCGCGAGTTCCAGAAGTGGGTACGCCAGTCATGGACCGATCGTGACTGGCGGCTGCACCGCTGGGCGTACGCGCGCCTGACCGAACAGGTGGATCGCGAGATTGGCATCATCCTCGACGGGCTTCGCCAGAGCGGCCACGAGAACGACACATTGGTGATCCTGACCAGCGATCACGGCGACCAGGACAGTTCGCACCGGCTGGAGCACAAAGAAGTTCCCTACGAGGAAGCCGTCCGCATCCCGTTCATCGTCAGTTGGAAGGGCCGCACCAGGGCGGGCGCGGTGGATCGCACGCATCTGGTCTCCAATGGTCTCGACCTCATACCGACGCTCTGTGATTGCGCCGGAGTGCGGCAACCCTCGTCGTTGCGAGGGCGCAGTGTGCGACGGCTCGCTGAGCGTGGGAGCGCGCCGGACTGGCGGAGAACCCTCGTGATCGAGAACCACCTCGAACGGCTCGTCCACGACGGCCGTTGGAAGTATTATGCCGGGAGGAAATCGAAGCACTCAGCGGGCACCTGCGGTATCTGTCCCTCGAGAATTACGGATTCCTGGGACGGCGGGCCGGTCAAGGAAATGCTGATTGACCTCCAAAACGACCCAGGCGAGATGGACAACCTCGCCGCGGAGCCCCGATACGCCGCGGAACTCCAGCGTGGGCGACAGACACTGGTGGAATGGTGTCGCGCTAACGATGTCGAACTCGACAAAGAGTACGTAATGGGTTGAGGCCTGCTGATCTGAACCGCAAGATCAGAGCCTGGGTTCGGGACTACCCCTGCGCGGATCTTTCGCGGCCGAGGTGTGATCAGACCGAAGCCGGGACTCTGGTCAACACGCCAATTGCGGCGCGGCAAAACGCGGGCAGATCGTCCGGCTTCCGCGAGGTGACCAAGTTACCATCAACCACGACTTCAGCATCCTCGTACTTCGCCCCAGCGTTCACGAGATCGTCCTTAATGGCAAAGAAGCACGTGGCGCGCCTTCCTCGCAGGATACCGGCCGAGCAGAGAACCCATCCTGCATGGCAGATGGCCGCCACCAGTTTCCCTTGCGCGTCCATCTCTCTCACGAATTCGAGCGCCTTCGGGTAACGCCGTATGATGTCGGGCGCATAGCCCCCGGGAATCACAACGCCGTCGAAGTCGGCAACTCGCAGGTCGTCGAAAGACTTCTCGCACACGACCGGATAGCCGGTCTTACTCGCGTAGGTTTCGCCTGCCTTGGCGCCGGCGGGAACGACTTTGGCTCCTGCTTCCCGGAAACGATACAGCGGGTACCAGACTTCCATCTCCTGGTAGTAGTTATCCACCAGGACTGCAATCCTCTTCTCTCTGAGTTCCATACAACGTATTGTACAGCCCGGAGAAAAAGGACCTTTGGCTCCGGGTTACGTCAGTGGCTTCCCTCAAAGAGATTGCGTCCCTCGACCAACGCACGCAGTTTGGCATCGGCCACGCTGCGCTGCAGCATCCAGAGCCCGCAATCCGGATGGACGTAGCTGATGCGGTCCCGTCCCAGGACGTCCGCCGCATGTTCGATCCGCTTCGCAATCTCGTCCGGCGATTCAACCAGGTTGTTCATGACATCAACTACGCCGATTCCGAATCCGATCTTCGGGTCCATGTCTTTGATCGCTTCGAGCCCGTCAAAGCCGCGCCTGGCAAATTCGAGCACCACGTGGCTCGCATTGAGTCCGTTTAGGAATGGAAGTAGAGCCGCCCAGGCGTCTTTCCCGATCTCCCGGCTGCCGGAATTCGCGAAGCAGACGTGAACGGCGCGCTCGCCGCTGATTCCTTCGAGCACCATATTGATCGCGGGCAGTGCCCATTCCGTGTCGTCCGGGTTGTGGATGATATCGGTCTCGTCGACCTGCACGACATCGGCGCCAACCATTTGAAGCTGCTGTTTCAATACGCGCGCAAAACCCAGCGAGACACCCCTGGGACTGCCGTAATGCCTGTCCATCAGCGCCTTCGTCAGCATGTGGGGCCCGGTACAGGTGAATTTCAACGGGTGCTTCGTCAACTGCCGCGCAAATTCCCAATCGTCAGGCAGATTCAGGGTGCCTTCTTCGATCTGCCCGACGACGACCCCCGCGGCGTCCGCCCGGAACTGCAGCGCGGGCGTCGATTTGAAGCGCTGCATATCGGTGACGGTGTACTTCGTGCGGATGCCGTCCATCCGCCACACAAAGTAATCAATCAGCCTGTTGGATTCGGGGCGATTGGGGTCGAAGCGGCAAAGGTTCCCGTCGGTGACCAGGTCGATCCCGGCCAGTTCCTGGGTTTTGAAAACAGCCATGATCGCATCCCGTAACACAGTGCGACCGGTGCTCCCGATCATCCAGTGCGGCGCTGGATAGCTGCCGACGACAGTCGTCTTGAGGCCCATAGCCTCTGTATTCTATACTGCCCGGCGCGATCTAAGCACCTATATTCCGGTAGAATTCGCTCAGCCACTCCCTGTAACGCTCTCCCGCCGTCTCGACGATGTCGTTGTGCCCCGCCCCTGGGACCGGGCGGAAGAACTTGGGTTCATTTGCTGCCTCGAACAGACGCCGGCCCAAACGGTAGGGGATCACCTCGTCATTGTCGCCGTGAAAGATCAGGACCGGCGCGTGAACATTGCTGATCTTCCGTTCTGAGTCGAAGCCCCACACAAGCCCCCGTCCCAGAACTGGCAACATGCTCCCGGCAACATCACCGGCGGAAGTGAACGGCGCTTCCAGGACAACCCCGCCACACTTCAGGCGGGACGCGAGATCCACTGCCACCGCCGTCCCCAGCGACTCGCCGTGCAAAATGATCTCCTCGGGAACGTACCCCGCATTCACCAGGTGGCGGTAGCCCGCCTCGGCGTCGGCGTACAGTCCCTTCTCGGTGGGATGGCCCTCGCTTCGTCCGTAGCCGCGGTAGTCGATGATGAACACAGACGATCCGGCAGCGGTAATCTCCCTGAGGTGCCCGATACGGTGGGAGAGATTTCCGGCGTTCCCATGCAGGTAGAGCGTTGCGATCTTGCTCTCAGGCAGTGGTATCCACCAGGCATGGAGGCGCACGCCATCCGCCGCAGTGAGCCACACATCCGTCGCGCCCGCCTGCGTACGGGCCTCCCACCATCCGGCTGGATACTTCATCGGGTAGTAAATCGCACGATTTGCCACCAGCCACGCCACACCGTACGTGATACCCGCAATCGCCAGCCACGCGAAGGCTTTCGTCATACCCGCCGCGCCTCACCGACACTCTACCACCCACTTTGGTGGCTCAATGGCGCTTTCCCTCGGGTATACTTTTCCGTGTACCTGCTGATCGCAGTTCTTCTGTCAGGAGCCGCTGTGAATCCTCTACCCACTTTTCGCGAGCATGTCATCGCCAACGACCTAAAGGGCGGCTACCAGGTAGCTGCGGTGGACCTCACCGGAGACGGACGGTCCGATCTGATTGCCCTCGCCAGCGGAATGAGCGAGCTGGCATGGTACGAAAATCCCGGCTGGAATCGGCATGTCATCGCTACCGGCTTGTCGAGCCCGATCAATGTGGCC
>JBDKSR010000098.1:0-5558 GCA_039680545.1 Bryobacteraceae bacterium
CCGGAAGCGCCGAGATGCCTAACATCCAGCGCCACTCCGTTGCACCCAGGCTGAACGTCCTGATCCCCCAGTTGGACACATAGGCGAGCAGGATGCCGAGAACGATACTGAACTGAAAGAAGGCAACAAGGCGGCCCCGCCACTTCGCCGGCGCAATCTCGGCAATGTACATCGGTCCAAGCACGGATGAACCACCGATAGCCAGTCCTTCAATGACACGGAACACAACCAGCGTGCTCCAGTTCCAGGCGAGGGCGCAGCCCAACGCGGACAACACATAAAGGATGGCCAATCCACGAAGGCTGTCACGCCGCCCGAAACGGTCTCCCGGCCAGCAGGCGACCATCGACCCGAGAACCGTCCCCCACACAGCGCTGGCCACGGTCCAGCCGAGAGATGCCGGGCTGAGGCCGAAGACGTTCGTCAGTGCGCTGGTCGTTCCGGAAATGACTGCGGTATCGAAACCAAACAGCAGCCCCCCAACGGCTGCAACGAGGGTGCTCCGGATGACGCAGGCATTGAGAGTCCTCGCTTGAGTTTGTACAGTAGCAAACGATGTCGCCATATTTTATAAATAATAGATCATGACTTGGTCTTGAGGAAAGCAACTCGTCTTCAACGCACAAGAATTGCATCGATTATGGATGGCGGATAGCATGGTACCCATGAAAAGTGAGCCACACGACGTCTTTGGTTCGGGCGCAGCACTTTTTTCGAGATTGGCGCGGCGCATCCCGGGCGCATTCGTCACGATGGCCGTAATACTTCTCGCCTCCGGACTGACCTGGCTCCCGGCATATGGCGCTGCGAAGTCTGCCTCGGGTCCGGTGGTGCTCGGTCGCCAAGGAGCCTGGGCCGTAACGTTTGACCCGCGTTCGTCTACGCTCGATTGCCTGCATACGGCCTCGAAGACTCGCGTGACAGGCCGGCTTACTTTCGCCGTATTGCGAGCCGGGGCGGCCGTCCCCTGGAGCATCCAACCGGCGCGCGACTCGATTTCCAGCCGACTGGCGATTGTGAATCCGGAAGGCGACGTACAGGGATACGTGACCATCATCGGTGACGGCAACCGGCTTGCGATTTCGGCGCTTCCCCGTCCACGTCAAACATATAAAGGTGAACTTCGTTTCTTCCCCGAAACCAGTTTGGGGACGAAGGCGTTTGCCTGCCGCACGCGCCTCGCGGAACCGGGCATGGTCGTGCAGATGGCGTCGGGACCGGCCGACAGTCTGCTGAACAACTCAATTTTCGACCCGGAGCGCGATCTCGTTCTGGGGTTCGGCAGGCAGCACGTCAAGATCGAAACCCAGGCGTCCGGCGCCAGCCAAGCACCCACATTCCGGGTGGACCTTGCGGCGGGCGTGCCGCAAGAGAGCGCCACGGCCCCGGTCATCACGATCGAGATGCTACCGGATTACTATCGCGCGCGATACGTGCCGGATTATCGCCTGATCGACCGCAAACGATGTCCAACTCCGCCGACCGGATGGATGTCGTGGAATGCGTATTTCGATGTGGCGGGTGAAAAGGAGAACCTCGAAGAGGCGCGCTTCGCCGCGCGATATCTCAAGCCGTTCGGTTTGGACATCTGGTCGATCGAGTCGTGGCAGGAGAATTCGTTGAAGCTACCGGTAAGCAACTTCCACAATCTGACTCTGCGCGCATCTCCGGAAGAGTTTCCTCACGGGATGAAATGGCTGGCCGGCGAGATACGGGCGCTCGGATTCAAGCCGGGCATCTGGACAGTGCCATTCGGGACGGGCGACGCGGATTTCTATCAAACACACCGGGATTGGTTTCTACATGACGCGCAAGGGCAGCCGATGACAAACTGGTGCGGCCGTTATCTGCTCGACCCTTCCCTGCCCCAAGTACGGAAGCATATGGAAGAGACCCACCGCACGATGTCCTCGGATTGGGGCTACGAATTCTTCAAGATCGACGGCATGTCGGGCGCAAGCAAGGGCTACTCGGCGCACTTCTATGAGCGTCCCGAAGTTCACGCCGCTTTTCACATGCCCTGCAAAGATCCCTACCGGCTTAGCGTGGAGGCATTGCGGCGCGGCATCGGCCCCGATCGAATCTTCCTGGCTTGCCAGGGCCACTACAGCGGGCCGGACGCGGCTTACGCCGACGCTTCCCGGCTGGGATCCGACATCGTTCACCCGGGCAAACCGCCCCATTGGGAGAACTACCTGAACCAGGCGCGGATGACTGTGGCACAACTCTTCGTCAACAACCTGATCTGGTACAACGATCCTGACACGCTGATGGTCGGCGAAGCCGCCCCATTGGCGGTGGCGCGGATCGCCGCAACGGTCGTCGCGTTGCCGGGACAACTCACCTTCTTTGGCGACAAGCTCACAAAGCTTCCCCCGGAGCGGATGCGCCTGTTGCAGCAAGTGCTTCCAGTAGCGGACGTGCATCCGCTGGACCTGGTTCCGTTAGCGGACCTGAAACCGGTCTGGGACCTGAAGGTGCGACGGCCTTTCGGAAGCTGGGATGTCGTCTCGATCTTCAATTGGGAAGACAAACCGCAGGCGTTCCGGATCCCGATCGCCGCGCTGGGGCTCGATGATAGCAAGTCATATTTGCTGTGGGAATTCTGGAGCAGGAAGTCCCTTGGGGCGGCGCGTGGAAATATCGAAACCAACATTGAGCCGCGTTCGAACCTGTTACTGGCGGTCCATGAAGCGCTGGACCGGCCACAGTTTCTCTCCACCGACAGGCACGTCGCACAAGGGACAGTCGAGTTGGCGGGTATGAACTGGAACCAGGAGCGGAAGGAACTCTCCTGTGATTTCAAATTGGTGGCAGGCGACCCGCTGACCGTGTTTGTGCATGTCCCTCCGGGCTATGCCTTCCGGAATGCAACCGCTACGGGGGCAACCGTTGAGAAGGCCACAGGTGGGACACCGGTCACATCGGTCGTGCTGCGGCGTTCAGACTCCGGCACGGCCAAGGTTGTGCTGAGTTTTGAGTAGCGCTCCAGAAATGCTCAGTAATCGCGAGAAATGGTCATGATCGAATCTTTGAAACAGCGAGTGCGAGCGGGCGAACACAAGGCACATCGGCGCAACCTGGCGCTCGATCTGCTTCCCGAGTTGGACGGACATGCGCTTTCGTGGGCACGTCGCGCGGCGCGACTTGTCCGCAGGATGTGCGAGGCGCAGGAGCCGGTGATTGAAGCCGGTGAACGCATCTCTTTCCTACGCACAGTCCCGAAGGTTCCTCCGATTTATTCGCCCGAGGAATGGCAGCAGCGTACTGCCGGCCGGACGATCCATGAATTGGGACCGATCAGCAATTTTTGCGCTGATTGGGGGATGGTGCTGTCGCAAGGCTTGCTCGGCAGGAGACAGGTTGCGATCGAGACACGGCAACGGCTGAGCGGCGATGCGGAGGCTGTTGAGTTTTTGGACGCCGCCATCGAGACCATCGACGCCGTTCTGGCGCTGGCGGACCGCTATCGTGAAGCAGCTCTGCAAACCGGGCGGCAGAATCTCGCTGATATGTTCGCGCACGTGCCGGCGCACGCACCACGGACATTTCATGAGGCCCTCCAAGCGCTGCGGTTGTTGCACGCCGTGGTTTGGATGGGAGGGCACTACCACGCAGGGCTGGGCCGATTCGACCAGTATTTGTGGCCCTATCTCGAAGCCGACTTCAACGCCGGGCGCCTGACTGCAACCGATGCGGAAGAACTGGTCGCTGATTTTTTCATTTCCTTGAACAAGGACAGTGACCTTTACCCAGGCGTGCAGCAGGGAGACAACGGGCAGAGCCTGATGCTGGGCGGAGTGAAGCGCGACGGTTCGGACGGAGTGAATGAGCTTACGCGGATCGCGCTTCGGGCCGCGCTGCGGACGGACATGATCGATCCCAAGATCAACTTGCGCATCACGCCCAAGACCGATCTGGCATTGCTCTGCCTCGCAGCCGAACTGACGCGCAAGGGACTTGGGTTCCCGCAGTATTCGAATGACGAGGTTGTTATCCCGGCACTCGTGGCACACGGGTACGATCTCGAAGACGCGCGTGATTACACCGTCGCGGCCTGTTGGGAATTCATTATCCCCGGCAAGGGCATGGAGGTCGTCAACATCGGCGCCGTCTCGTTGCCTGCCGCAGCGGACACGGCGATCCGTGCCGGACTCAAGGCGGGGGACAGCTTTGAAGGCATCCTGGACCGCGTCGCGGAAGATATACGCCGGCAGGTTCGCGATCTGGCCGACTCGTATTCGCGGTTGTTGTTACCTCCGTCGCCGTATCTTTCCGTACTGATGGACGGTTGCCTGGAGCGCGGGAAGGACGTTTCAGCAGGGCTCAAGTACAACAACTTCGGCATCCACGGGGCGTGTTCGTCGAACGCGGCTGACGCGCTGGCGGCGGTGAAGAAGCTGGTTTTCACCGAGGCTTCCGTGGAGCCGCAGGAGTTGATCACGGCTCTCGACAGCGACTTCGAAGGATATGAGCCGCTACGGCAGAAACTTCTTCACAAGTCGCCTCGGGTGGGGAACGATCCGGAGGCGGATGAACTGCTCGCGAAGCTGTTCGACCTGTTTGCGACGGCGTGCGAAGCCATCGAAGATAACGGCCGCGGCAGCAAAGTACGGCCCGGCTCCGGGTCGGCCATGTACTACGTATGGCTCGCGCGAGGCAAGCCGGGGGACACCGATTGTCCGATAGGCGCCACAGCGGACGGCCGTCACAATGGCGACTTTTTCAGCGCGAACCTGGCGCCATCGCCGCAAACATTGATGCGAGGCCCGATCAGCGTATTGCAGGGGTTCAGCGGAATTGATTACAACCGCATCTGCAACGGCGGCCCGATCACGATGGAAATCGCCGACCTCGCGTTCTCCGGGCCGGAATCGCTCGAAAAGTGCGCCAAGCTGGTACGTACTTTTGCCCAGCTTGGATGCCAGCAGCTTCAGCTCAACGCCGTGAACGCGGAGAAATTGCTGGATGCCAAGCGCCATCCGGAGCGCCACCGAAACCTGATTGTGCGCGTTTGGGGATGGAGCGGGTACTTCTGTGAACTCGCGCCCGAGTATCAGGACCACGTAATCGCCCGTTACCAGTACACGCTTTGAGGACTGCCAATGCTTAGAGGCATGGTCTCCGACATACGGGAATTCACACTGCACGACGGACCGGGCATCCGCACAACAGTCTTCATGAAGGGATGCCCGCTGCGTTGTTCCTGGTGCCATAACCCGGAGACACAGCGCTTCGAACCACAGGAGATTCAGGCGGCCGGGTCCGCGCGGACGATCGGAACAGAATATGAAGCGGAAGGCCTGGCAGAGATCCTGAACCGGCAGGCGCCCGTGCTTCGGGCCAATGACGGCGGCGTTACGTTCTCGGGCGGCGAGCCACTGTGCCAAGCCCCATTTGTTGCCGAAGTGATCGACCGGTTGGACAGCCTGCACGTCTTGCTGGATACCTCCGGACACGCTCCGGAAGAAGATCTGCGGATGGTCGTTTCCAAGTGCCAGTTGGTGTACTACGACCTGAAACTGATTGATGCCGGCGCGCACCGCCAGTACACGGGT
>JBDKSR010000099.1:0-3375 GCA_039680545.1 Bryobacteraceae bacterium
TCCTCTATGATTACGCGCGCAGCGCGCCGGGCTTGCGATCGATGGCCTTGGGCCCCCACGCGCCAGGAACAAAGAAATCCTTCCATGACAAGCCAAGTTCCTTGACCATCTGAAGGCCATACTCGGAACGGCCCAGGTCAGCGGGGCCACCATTGTTAGTGCCAAAAGCGAACTTGCAGCCTGCCTCCTTCGCGATCTTCAGGAAATTCCGCGATGGGAGTTTATAGCGGCTGTTGATCTCCACCGCTACGCCGTTCTTCACTGCCGCTTCGGCAACTTTCCTCATGCGCTCCACGGTCCAAAGCGTGTCGTAGTCATTGGCGATGACGTTGGGAAGGAAGGTCGGATTGACGTAGATATCGATGGGCTCGCCAGTCAGGATTCCAACAGCGCGTTCGACCAGCGTTTCCATGAATTCCTGCGGATCGGCGATGGCGCCGACCTCTTCAGGGATCCACAGGCGCATACGGCGGCCGCGGTTGTCGGTCCAGGTCATCGAATCCGTGAAGATGTAGTCAAACTTCGCGGCGGCACGGCGGGAGAACATGCTTGTCCACTCGCGCCCTTCCGCTTGCATCGCGAAGAAGACGGGATTTCCCTTCATGCTCTCGAGCGCACGCAGCACGGTTTCGTCGTCCTGAATCGGAAAGCCCTTGCCGCAGTTGACGGCAATCCCGTACTGGATGCCGTCACGGCGGGATTTCGCGAGCGCCTGCTCCATCGTCAGGCCGGCTTTCAGGTGCACGTGATAGTCGACGACGGGGACATTGTCCCAGGCGAGCGCGATCACCTGCTGCTCGACGTCGTCGGCCGCTCCGGAGGCGGGACCGGGCGTCGGCTCGTCATCGGACAGAGGCCGCACGCGAATGCGCCGGAAACGTACTTTCGTTCTGTCGTCGTGGCACTGCAAGGCGAACGTGCCCCGGCTGAGGTACCGCTTTCTGCGGGTGCCTGTCGGAAGAGCGGGCGGGTTGAACTCGGTATAGTCAACCACAAGCACGCCGTTCACGCGAATCTGTACATTCTTGCCGTGGACGGCGATGTAAAGCGTGAACCATTCGTCATCGGCGACAAGCTGCTTGTAAACGTTACGAATGCCGTATAGAGAGCCTGTTTTCTTGCGCTCGCAGTAGTCGTGCTCCCAGGGTGTCTTGTTGTCGATCTGGACTTCAAAGCCCTGCCGGGGAGAGGGTCCTTCATCGAACAGAGTATGAAAGAAGATTCCGGAATTACAGCCCGGTTGCGAAAGCACTTCCGCCTCAAATTCGAAATTCTTGAAGCTCGCGTCCTGAACAGGCCCGCTGTAAAAGAGGTGTGAGCGTCCCGTACCTGCCGTCAGATGGCCGCCATCCACCTTCCAGGAGTCCTGCTTTTCACTAGGCCGCCAGCCATTGAGGCTCTGGCCGTCAAAGAGATCGACCCAACCGTCCTTGCCGGTGGCGAGACCGGTGGCGGCGATGGATCCAACAAATGTCCGTCTTGTTAACTGTCTTGCACTCATGAAAAATCTCTTACTTTCAGTATACGGGCTGGAATCCTGTGGCCCCAGTATGTGCCCGGCTCAACGCTTGGATGGCATACAATTGATTCTTCCTATGGGCAAGCAAATGACGTTCGGATTGATTGTGGGTACCCGGGGATTCTTCCCCGTCCACCTCGCCAAAACAGGCCGCGAAGAAATGATCGCCGCCATACGAAACGCAGGGATGGAAGTCGTCGTCCTTGGACCCGAAGACGGGAAGTATGGCGCGATCGAGACGCGGGACGAAGCGAAGAAGTGCGCGGATTTGTTCCGGAAACACCGGGACTCGATCGACGGCGTGATCGTGTCACTGCCCAATTTCGGCGATGAGCGCGCCGTCGCGGAAACGCTGCGGATGTCCGGTCTGCACGTACCAGTGCTGATTCAGGCCACACCGGACGCCGCCGGCAGTATGTCCATCGCCGACCGGCGCGACAGCTTCTGCGGAAAGATGTCGGTCTGCAACAACCTGACACAGTGTGGAATCCCGTACTCGATTACAACGCAGCACACCGAGCGACCGGATTCCGACCTGTTCCGTCAGGACCTGGAGTGGTTCGCGGCCCTGTGCCGCGCTGTGAACGGCTTACGAAACGCTCGCATCGGCGCCATTGGCGCCCGGCCCGCCGCCTTCAGGACGGTCCGCTACAGCGAAAAACTTCTCCAAGCGTGTGGCATCAGCGTCGAGACTCTGGATTTGTCGGAAGTCATCGGGCAGGCGACCAAGATGGCGGACGGCGATCCCGCGGTAAAGGCAAAACTCGAGGCTATCCAAGCGTACACCTCGGTCAAGGATGTACCGGCCGAGGCATTGCTCAGGATGGCGAAGCTCGGGGCGGTCATCGACAGATGGATGCGGGAGACGGAAGTCAACGTGACCGCCGTGCAGTGCTGGACGTCCCTCGAAGAGCATTACGGCGTCGTGCCCTGCGCCCTGATGAGCATGATGAGCGACCAACTCCTGCCCAGCGCGTGCGAGGTCGACGTCTGCGGAGCGCTGGGCATGTATGCGCTCGCGCTTGCTTCCGAAACGCCGAGCGCGTTGCTCGACTGGAACAACAATTACGGCGACGACCCGGACAAAGCAGTCTGCTTCCACTGCAGCAATCTGCCCAAGCATTTCTTCTCCGAAATGCGGATGGACTACCAGGAGATCATCGCAGGGTCGGTCGGTAAGCTGAACACATTCGGTACGTGCGTTGGAAGGGTGAAGCCCGGCCCGATGACGTATCTGCGTGTGTCCACCGACGACCAGAGAGGCATGATCACCTGCTATACCGGAGAGGGCCAGTTCACCGACGACCCGCTCGATACGTTCGGAGGCGCGGGAGTCGTCGAGATCCCGAATCTACAGGGGTTGCTGCGCTTCATCTGCGAAAACGGCTTCGAGCACCACGTCGCGGCGAATCTTTCGACGGTGGCGTCAGTCATTCATGAGGCGGCGGAGCGCTACCTGGGTTGGGAAATGTACTGGCACGGAGAGTAACTCTTTTCTGCTGATCGCGGAACCACGGGAGAATACTGATGGCTATCGTTGCGGGAGTAGATTTCGGCACGCTGAGCGTCCGCGTCTCGATTGTTGACAGCAAGAAGGGCAGAATCGGTTCGGCGACCTCCGATTACCCGCTCTGCCGCAAGAAGGAAGATCCCGACCACGCCACGCAGCGCCACCAGGACCACATGGACGCGCTTGTGGCTGCCATGAAGAAAGCCCTCGCGGCTGCAGGCGCTGACGGCCACAGCGTCGAAGCGATCGCACTCGACACCACCGGTTCCAGCGTCGTTCCCGTAGGCGATGGGCTCGTCCCGCTCGACGACTATTACCTGTGGTGCGACCACCGCGCCAAGAACGA
>JBDKSR010000100.1:0-6678 GCA_039680545.1 Bryobacteraceae bacterium
CGCTGCACCCGAAGGAAATACTCGACGCCATATGTGACCGGGGCGAAGTCGTATTTCAAAAAACGCTCTGGCCGCTGGTTTTCACACAGCATTTCATGGTCATCCGAAGACTCGATACGGCTGCACCTGCTCAACCTGGAGCCGCTGAATGAAACAGGTCCCGGCGAGGACCCTGCTCTGGCTCGCGCTCATCCTGCTCATCGCCCTCTCCGTCTACGGCTTTTACTCGCAGCGCCTCTTAAGCCAGCATATTTGGGACCCGCAGGGCATCCGGAAGCTCATCTGGCTGCTCGTCCTGTACACCGCCGTTTTCGCCATCGTGATTGCGTGGAAGAAAGCCCGGTTCGTACACATTTTGGTTGTCGCCGGTTTCGTCTACGCCGCTCTCTCTGTCGGGATCGTGCCCTTGCTTGCGGTCGCTTACTTCCTTTTCTCCTCGTTACTTCTCGGGAAGGCGGTCGTATCCGCACTCTCGGGAGCGCAGGCAAAGTCCGCATCCACCGCCGGGCCCGGCGACTCGATCATCGCGCTGCTGGCCGGACTTTCCGTCTATGTCTGGATTGTCGGCTTCTTGGTCCGCTACCCGGTGAATTACTCGTGGTTATATGCGCTGCTGCTCGCGTTTCCGGTGGTATGGCAACCTCGTCTCGCGTTGAATTGCCTGCACGAATGGTATGACGCGATCAGTTCCGTCGAAGTAAAGGGACGACTCGCGCTGGTTGCCTTATGGGCTGTCGCTTTCCTCGCACTGGCATACTGGCTGATCGCATTGAAGCCCGAGGTTAGCTCTGACGGGCTCGCGATGCACCTGGCGATTCCCGCGGCGATTGCCAACTTCCACCGCTTCCCATTCGACCCCCGCGAAACCGTCTGGGCCGTGATGCCCATGAACGGCGACTGGGGATTCGCGATCTCCTACCTGCTGGGAGGGGAGTACGCCGCCCGCCTGTTCAATTTGAGCCTCTTCGCGCTGGCTGTTGCGCTGGTGGGCCGTGTGATCCGCCCTTGGCTGTCCACGGCATCGACACTCCTGGTCGTTGCCCTGCTCGCGTCCACACCGCTCGCGCAGCACCTGAGCGGCTCACTATTTGTCGAGAACACGTGGAGCGTTTTGCTCGTAGGCGCGCTTGTCGCCGGATGCCGCCGGGACTTCCTATCCGCGGCGCTCCTATGCGGCACCGCTGTCGCGACGAAGTTCGGAGCTATAGCCTTTGTCCTGGCAATGGCCCCGCTGTTCGCGCTCTCCATCGTTCGTATGGCGAAAAGCGGAGAACCAAAGTGGCGAAGGGTGGTTGTGCTGGCGACTGTGTTTTTCGCGATCACCGCCGCGCCGCCGTACATCCATGCGTATTTCGCGACCGGCAACCCGGTTTTTCCGTTCCTCAACAGCGTCTTTCGCTCTCCGTTTTTCGACTCCACGACGTCGTTCTCCGACGGGCGCTTTCTCGCCCCACTAAATTGGAGAACGTTTTTTGACCTGACGTTTCAATCTCACCGCTTCCAGGAGGGGATGGACGGAGCGATCGGGTTTCACTATTTCCTGTTATTCCCGCTGGCCCTCATCCTGATTCGCAGGGACTCGCCGAAGCTCGCCAAAGCGGCGCTCTGGGTCGCTGTAGTGTCATTCCTATTGATGTTTCGGACGCAGTCCAACCTGCGCTATGCCTATCCGGCTCTCGTCCTGTCCGCGTTTCCGATCGCCGCCCTGCTCTCGCGCACAAAATCGATGGATCCGGTTTTCCACAAGGCACTCTGCGGTGTGGCCATCGTTTCCCTGGCGTTGAACGTCTACTTTCTGCCCTCGGCCGGCTGGTATCACAGAGGTTTCTTTCTGAACCTCTCATGGAACCGGGGAGAAGTGGACCGTTACATTGAGGAATCGGCGCCGGTGAGAAAGCTGGTAGAGTACGTCGACCGGAGAAACGCCGGGGCCGCCGTCGCCTTCGTGAGTACGGACCAGATAGCGGGCCTCCACCGGAAAGCGTACGTTGACAACTGGCACAACGACGCTTATGTCCGGCGGATCCGATCCGCTCAATCCACAGTCGAATGTCTCGGGATCATGAACGATTTAGGCATCCGATATGTGATTGCGCCTACGGACCAAAGCGGGATTCCGGTTCGGGAGGCTTCCATTCAGTGGTTACTTCGTGAGCTCGCGACGCCGGAATTTCAGTTCGGCAAGTATTACGTGGCCAGCATCGAACAAGTGCCCGTCGGCCAAGCCGGCTCAGCGGCGCACACCGCACCCGATGCGGCCCTCCCGGCAGCGATTCCGGGGCTCTACGACGACACAAGTAGTCACTTTTCGTTCTCTGGACCCTGGACACGCGACATTCAGTTCATCGAACCGCTATTTCACTCGCTGATTTACACCGATCGGCCCGGCGCCTGCTTCCGTTTCGCTTTTGTAGGCACGGAAATCAGCTATGTATACACCAAGGCCTCCAATCGCGGAATTGCACGCCTGACGATCGACGGAAAGGAAATGGCTGAAGTCGACCTTTATTCACCTACGACGCTCTGGCAGACGCGCTCCACGATACGAAATCTGCCCCGTGCACGGCACGTCCTCCGGGTTGAGATCCTCGAACGTAAGAACCCGTCGGCATCGGGCCGGTTCGTCGATGTGGACGGGCTGGAAGTCCATTGAGATCCCGCGGCGTGATAAACTGAAATTTACTATGGCAAGTGGCTTCCGGTCTGGCCTGAAGCGCTTCATCCTTTGGGACTATCCCCGCGCAGGCTGGCAGTACGACGTGATGGTCGGGCTGATCCTCGCTTTCATCTTCCTGACACCCAAGACCTGGTTCCGGGACCAACCGCGTCCCTCCACCGTCATCATGCTGCAGGCTCACGATAATAAGGATGTCTTCTGGATCGCTCCGGAGTTGCTGGCCGCGGTGCCGGCAAGCCAGAGAGAAGCTAGAGCCGGCGAACTCGTACGCGAGCGGTTCGGCAAGCGCCTTCAGTTCGTTCGTATGGAAACGATCTTCGACGCCGAATCGGAGATCCGAGGCTACATGGTAGTTGTCAAACCCTGACAGAGAGTAACGGCCCTGAAACCGAATACATTCCTCGCCATTTCTGTTGCGGCCCTGACTTGTGTGATGGCCGCCCCAACTCTGCAGGCGGCGCGCCTCGACGACGTCTTAGCCAGGATGGATAAGGCGGGCGCATCGTTCCGTGATGTCTCGGCGAAGATCGTCCGCAAGGATCACACTGCCATCATCAACGACACGTCCGAGGAGACGGGCACAATACGGATGCAAAAGGCTGGCGACCGTAACGTGCGGATGAAGATCGACTTCGACGAACCGGATGTGCGCTCCGTCGCCTTCGCTGATCGCAAGGCACAAATCTACTACCCTAAGATTCGCACCGTCCAGGTATACGACCTCGGGAAATACCGCGATCTGGTCGATCAATTCCTCTTGCTCGGATTCGGCACCTCATCCCTGGAACTGCGAAAGAACTATTCCGTGCGGTTCATCGGCGACGAAAAGGTGGCTGGTGAACACACGGCGCGACTGGAACTTACCCCGAAGTCGAACGCGGCTCGGGAACACCTGTCAAAAGTGGAGCTCTGGATTTCAGACGCCGGTTATCCGTTGCAACAGAAGTTCTACCGGCCTTCCGGCGACAACACTCTGACGATCTATTCAGAGCTAAAGATTAACTCGAACCTGACGGAAGACTCGCTCAAGCTGAGACTTCCTTCCGGAGTCAAACGCGAATACCCGCAGAAATAGGTATACTCAAAGGCTAAAACCTTTAATTAGTTCAGTATGGCATCTGCTTCAAAATCGCAATCCCGTCTTGCTTACATAGACTGGACGCGTGGGCTCGCAGCCCTCATCATGCTGCAAGGGCATGTTTTTCATTCCTTCACGCGTACCGACCTGAGGCAAGAATCCCCTTACATCCTTTCCCAATTCGTCGGTGGCATGCCCCCCGCAATATTCCTGTTCCTTACCGGCGTCACGCTCTCGTTCCTGATGGATAGCCGCGAGCGGAAGGGAGAACCGGCAGGCTCGCGTGTGGTTACCGCGTTCCGCCGCTCTGGTTATTTGTTCGCCGTGGCTTTTCTTTTCCGCCTGCAGCTCTGGGCGTTCGGTCTGCCCTACGGCTCCTGGAAGGACTTGTTCAAAGTCGACATCCTCAACTGCATGGGGCTTTCGATTGCCGTGCTGTCGCTGATGGCCGTGTTCCGAACCGCGGAGAGGGTCAGGCTTTGCGCGATTGTCGGCGTGCTCATCGCTGCCGCATCGCCACTGATTTCGCAGCTCGATTTGTCGGCCTTGCCGTTCTACCTGCGTGACTACATTGTCCCGGCTCATCAGTTGTTCCCCTTCTTCCCGTGGGCCGCTTTCGTGGCATTCGGGATGAGCGCGGGCAGCGTCATTCGCATCATCCGCAAGGATCAGACGGACCGTTTCATGCAGTGGACGGCAATCGCCGGATTCGGACTCATCGTATTCTCACAGTACCTAGCTGACTTGCCGTACAGCTTTTACTCGAATTCGGACTTTTGGCTTAACAGTCCGGCCCTGATCTTCATTAAGCTGGGCGTCGTTCTGCTCATGCTCTCCGGAGCTTACATCTGGACGGCGTACGGGCCATCTGAAAAATGGAGCTGGGTGAGAGTATTTGGCACTTCGTCGCTTCTCGTATATTGGGTACACACTGAGATCGTTTACGGCCGCTGGTTCTGGTTCTGGAAGGAAGGTCTTACATCCGGACAGACAATCGCGGTAGCGGCCGGTGTAATTGCCTTGATGCTTGTGTTGTCGGTAGTTAAGAAGAACTGGAAGAACTGGCGTGGCCTGAGGCTGTCATATTACTATCCGTACTTTGTTCCTCGCCAGGCTTCTGGAGATTAGAATAGTAGTCTCCGGTAGATCCGCTGCCCGACTTCCCAGAAAATAGGAGCCTTCCAAGCGGACATACGGAACGGATAAGCTTGGGACCAAAATGCGAATCCTGGTGATCGAGGATGAGAAGCGAATCGCGGATTTTGTCGCCCGCGGTTTGGAAGGCAGCGGGTACACTGTCGACACCGCCGAAAGCGGATCTGAAGCAGTTTCCCTGCTGCACGATTCCAGCTATGATCTGATCGTTCTCGATCTGATGCTGCCCGATGTCGATGGGCTCACGATCCTTCAGAAGATACGTACCCGGCGAGTCTCTCCGCCTGTTCTGATTCTCAGTGCGCGCGGCACCTTGGATGACCGTGTGCACGGACTCGATGGCGGGGCGGATGACTATCTGGTAAAGCCGTTTGCCTTCGTCGAGTTGCTCGCCCGTGTCCGGGCGCTTCTGCGCCGGGGTCAGCCCTTGTCGGACAAGGTACAGGTTGGGCCGCTCTGTCTCGATTGCGCCAGGCGCAAGGTAACGAAGGGTGATGAGGTGATTGAGCTCGCCCCTAAGGAGTTCAACATCCTCGAGTACCTGATGCGGAACAAGGGACAGCCCCTCAGTCGCACCATGATCGTCGAACATGTTTGGGAAATGGATTACGACGGGCTCACAAACATTGTCGATGTGTATATTCGCCATCTCCGGAGCAAAATCGACGATGGCGAGTCGGCCAAACTGATCCACACGGTGCGGGGAGTCGGCTACATGGTGGCCGCGCCGGATGACCTCACGGCTGCTTCAGCCGAGCCGCCGGCCGGGAATGCCTGACCGCCTTTTTGCGGGGCGCATCACGCGCCGGCTCCGGTTTCGTGTAACGGCAGTCTATCTCGTCTTTTTCGCCGTCGTTCTTCTCGTTGTTGGCATTTTCTTCGACCGTCTGCTGGGCAGCAGCCAGCTCCAACTGACCAGCGATTTGCTCGAAGAACACTGGAACAACCTGCAGCACCAAATGCGAGTTGGGCCGGATGGCCTGACCTGGCATTTTGCTTCCCCCCGCCTTCGCGGTACCCGCGCCAAGGAGCGGCCGCGCGATCTGTTGTTCGTGGCGGATGGGGACGGCCGGATCATCGAAGTTTCCCCTGCATATAGCGACTTCGGGATCGATCTGAATGAACATCTTCAGGAGGTTGTACGGACGCGCAAACCTGCCTGGCGGATTGTGTCGGATTCGCACCTTGTGCCCTACCTCGTCCGCTTCGGCGTGTTTGAGGGAGGCAGCCCGCTTCGCCGCTACTACATCGTGATGGGCCGCCCGCTCGACAGCGGCGGTTCCCCCCGGCTCAAATTCATACTTGCCTATCTGGCCGCGACGCCGCTGCTGATCCTGGCCGCCGGTCTCATCGGGTGGTTCTGGTTCGGCCGTGCACTGCGGCCTATCCAGGACCTCGCTATCGCCACGCGGAGAATTGGAGGATCGAATCTCAGCTTCCGCATCCCGGAGCGCGGCGCCGGCGACGAACTCGATGAGCTCACAAGAACGTTCAACCAGATGATCGAACGGCTGGAACAGTCGTTCCGGCAGATGAAGCAGTTCACAAACGACGTCTCACACGAATTGCGCACTCCCATCACCGCCGCTCGTGGCCAGCTCGAGGTTGCTCTTTACACCGCCAAGACCACCGGAGAATACCGGGAGGCGATCGGCGGGGCACTGGAAGAGGTCGAACGGCTCGGGCGTTTCGTTCAGGGAATGCTGTCGCTTTCGCTCGCCGAATCGGGCCAACTGGCGCTGCGGAAGGAACAGATTGACGTGGCGGA
>JBDKSR010000101.1:0-24981 GCA_039680545.1 Bryobacteraceae bacterium
AACCCGCGAAACCGGCCTTCACCATGCTCACTCCTCTATAATTGGGTGGATGCCCATGACGGAGGAGACGCTGGAGCGTCTCACCGAAATTCCTAATTTACAGGTTCTGAAGGGTGCTTCGCTCGCCAGTTACACCCGCTTCGGGATTGGCGGACGTGCCGATCTGCTCGCCGAAACCCAAAATATCGAGGCTCTGGGAGCCGCTATCGAGGCGGCGCGGGAAAGCGGAATGCCTCTCCTCGTCATCGGAGGCGGCACGAACCTGATCGTTTCGGACGACGGGTTCCGCGGTCTCGTCGTGCGATGCACAGCCAAGGAGCTTCGTTTCGAGGACGGTCGCATCGTGGCCGATGCCGGCGTGGACCTCGATGGTTTGGTCGACTTCGCGGTCGGACGCAACTTACAGGGCATTGAGACTCTGAAGCGCATCCCTGGGTCCGTGGGCGGCGCGGTCTATGGTAACGCCGGTGCATACGGACATTCGATATCGGAGCGGATCTCGCGAGTCCGGTTCGTGGACGGAAGCGAATTGCGCTGTTTCACGAAGCCGGAATGTAGTTTCTCCTATCGGGAGAGCATCTTCAAGCGTCACAAGGAGTGGGTGATCGTCTCCGCCGAGTTCGCACTTCGATCGGGAGATCCGGCGGAACTGAAACAAACCGTCTCGACCATCCAGGCCACGCGCGACCAGAAGTTCCCCCCCACGATGAAGTGTGCAGGAAGCATCTTTAAGAACCTGCTGGCAGCGGAACTGTCGCCGGAACTTGTCCAACGGATACCTTCGCGTGTCATCCGTGAGGGAAAGGTGCCGGCAGCGTATTTCCTCGAAGAAGTTGGAGCCAAAGGAATGATGCGCGGCGACATCCATGTCACGAGCTACCACGCGAACGTCATCTACAACGCGGGTGCTGGTACTGCACGCGACCTCGTCGACCTGATCAGGGAATTGAAGACTCGCGTCAAGGATTGTTTTGGCTTAATCCTGGAAGAAGAAGTCCAATACGTGGGTTTCGACTAGAACAACCGCGAGCAAACCGTTTCGTAAGAGTCTGGGGGACATCCCGCAGAGAATTCATTCAAAACGAATCAAGGCACAAGGCAGAGGGTCGACGAGCGGCACCGACCCTTCGTGGGGGACGATCAATCTCCCTGTTTCTTCTGCCCCAATTTTGTCTTGCCCGGTCCGGGCGCCGGAAACGGCAAAACGTCTGGCACGATCCGGACGGGAGTCGTGAACTTGAACGGATACTTGATCGTACTGGGAAACGTCAGTTCCACGAAATAACAGGTCCATCCCTGCGCCGGTTTAGGGACACTGGCAATGTACACCCCTTTCCCCACCTGGGTCAGACCGGATGACTGATAAATCGGGCCAATCGATTCCAGGCGGAAATCACGATGTTTCGAGTTCGTTGCCTGCCAGAGCTTGACCTCCGAAGGTGTGTCCTCGGTCATAATGCGAATGCTGCCGTCCTTCTCAAACCTCCAGGTGAATCTCGGTCTCGGTTGGTCGTTCAGGATCGAATTGTAAAACGCAGTCAGGGTCTGCCAGACGTCGGAACCCTTCAGTGAGTGGTCGGTGTTCGGGATGTATCGAATGTATTTCTCACCTTTAAGATCGTCGAAGTAGAACTGCGAAGAATCCGGCAGGAAAAACTGATCTCCCGCAGAATTGATGATGTACTTGGGCATCGTGAGGCGTTCACGGTACGAGTACGGATCCTCGATTTCCATGAGGTCGTCATACCTGGGGTCGTCCAAGCGATCCATCAGTCCCGCCTGAACATAATCATGAACGGCGGGGGCCCAAAAACCATAGGCACTGTAATGGTGTAAGAATGACTCTTTCACGTTCAGAGTGTCGATCACGATCGGCACCACTGCGACGACGCGCTTATCAACGGCGGCGGCGGTCCATGCTGTCCAGCCCCGCTTTGAACCGCCAGCGAGCACATAGCGGCTGACAGTCGTACCAGTCTGTTTCTGAAGAAACTCGGTTACAGCATCCATGGCGCGCACTACACTCTTCGTCATTGGAAGGCGAAGCGGCCATGTCCCATCTCCCGTATTCAAGTACTTGTCCCACGTATACGCGATGATCGCGTCTTCCGTCCGTAGCCCATGGGGATCGTCTTTGAACTGAACGGGTTCATTGGGCACACCGTGCAGCTCAGCCACGACGGATCCAGTGATGGTGGCTATCTCGATTCCGCGCGAGTCTGGTTTTGGAGGCTTCTTGTCGGCGTCACCGCCATTGATGGTCAATAGAGCGGTGGAACTAGTGACCTTGGCCGGCTTATAGATACCCACCCAGTGTTTCCAAACGGAATGGGTGACTTCCGTCGCGGTGCGCCACTTCAGGGATGTCATTTCCAGAACGCAGTATGTGCCGGCTTCACTATCAGTGCACCCCTGCAATTGCCACTGAAAATGCGGGTCAGCTGCGGTGACGTATCTGTCAAGCTCCGTTCTGCCGGGGGGCGTCGAGCCGGCAGTTGGCAGCATGCAGGTCAGGGTAAGAATCGTAAGTACAAATGTGCTGAGTCGAGTTTTCATCTGATTTAATTCACCTGCTCGAAACATGAATATGCGCGGCGGCAAACCGGGTCACGAGGACACGTCAGGATGAAACCCCTTCGGGTTTGCGCCCAGCCATACAGACCATTTGGGAAAGTGAACGTCCTTAGAGATTTTATTCTTGCAACCTGGATCAAAATCAGATTATCATTATCACGTTCAGATGTCAACCGCAAAAACAAACACATCGGCGGCGCTGCAGACGGCAACCCCCGAATCGGTCCGCGAGGTGAATCGGGTAATCCTCCTCCGGTTAATGCGCCGGTACCAACCTGTCTCTCGCGCTGACCTCGCACGGCGAAGCGGCATCGTTCAAAGCAGTGTCTCGCGGATCGTGGAGCAGCTCATTGGAGAGGGCGTCCTTGCCGAGGAGCGAGGCGTGCCCGTCAGCAGGGGCAAGGTGCCCATGCTGCTGCGGCTCCGCGATGACTATTTCCAGGTTCTCGGGATTCACATTCAGCCTCTGCAGACAACTGTCGCTTTTGCTGGATTCAATGGAAACATACACAACACGTGGTCGTTTCCAACACCACAGTCCCCCCGAAAGTTCATCGATGAGTCGTGCAAGGTGATCCGCGAGATTCAACGTTCCGTTGACCTCGCCCCGGGGGGCATTCGCCACATCGGTGTCGGCGTCCCCGGGTTTATTGACTGCGGTGCCGGCAAAATTACGGCTGTCTCTTCGTTACCTGAATACTCCGCCTTCCCTCTCGCCGCTGAATTTCAGGCTCAGGCAGGGATCCCCGTTTCGATTGACAACGACTGCAATCTCGGTGCTCTTTCGGAACTTCGGCGAGCAGAGGGCCGGGAAGAGGGCTGTGAGCGCGATTTCATTTTTGTTTCAGTCGGCGACTATGGCGTGGGAGCCGGACTGGTCCTCGGCGGGGAACTCTATCGAGGTCACGATTTGCGATTCGCAGCCGAAGTCGGCCACATGATCATGAACGTCGATGGGCCCAAATGTTCGTGTGGCAGACACGGCTGTCTGGAAACCTATATTTCTAATTCCGCCACGTTCAGCCGTTACAAGCCAAGGACGCTATTCCGGCGGGATCGTTTTGCGGAGATGCTTCGGGCGGCTGCCGATGGCGAACCCCGAGCTGTTAAGGCCGTTGAAGAGACGGCGTGTCATATCGCGCTGGCCGTCTCAAACATCGCTTCTGTTTTGAATCCGGCGGAGATCGTCATCGCCGGAGAGATCACAGAAGCGTTCCCAATGATTTCTGACGCTCTGGAGTCGCGATTCCAATCGCCATACGCCAGCGCAAGGATACGCCGTTCCTGGTGGCCGCGAGAAGCTCCACTGTTGCACGGAGCTGTCTGGCTGGCGATTGATCAAGCCGTGACGACGCCCGTGTTCGGTGTGCTGCCGGACAGTGGCGTCATCGCTGGCGACCAGACACACGCGCCGGCTAAGCCGGCCCACCAGGGTTTGAACTGAGCGCATTTAGTTTGAAGCCATTAGCATCCGAAAGGAGTTTGCGCCGCCGCCCCGTCCACGACCCGTACTGGCGGCGCCGAGTGGAAACGAGGTGTATATGAAACATTTGAACCTTCAGTTCGCTGCTGTTTTGTTATTGCTCGCCGCGATCACGGCTTCTGCGCAAGAGTTTCGCGGATCGATATCTGGGATTGTCACCGATGTATCTGGAGCCGTAGTCGCCGGCGCGAAAATCAAGATAACAAGTGTGGAACGAGGCATTTCGACGGACGCGACGAGCACCGAACTAGGCCGGTATACGGTGTTGTTTCTATTGCCGGGAACCTATCGCATGACCGTCGAAAAGAGCGGCTTTCGCAACTATGTGCGCGAGGGCATCGTAGTAGCCGCCACCGACCGGATTGGGATCGACGTACGGCTCGAATTGGGCACCATCACCGACTCCGTGACTGTCACGGGCCAAGCGCCCGTGCTGCAAACCGAGACGGCATCGCGAACGACGGTGATCGATAGCCGTGTCGTAGAGAGTGTACCTGCCGGCACGCGTAACCTGTTCGCGCTGCAGTACACGCAGGCCGGGGTCGTCAAAGCAAGCACGTACTGGGGCCAAATGGGCATTACCGCCTTCGGCAACGTGAATAGCGTTGTAATCGGTGGTGGTGTGGAGGGCGAAAACGAAGCAGTCATGGACGGCGTAACGACCACGCAAAGCAGCCGGGGCGTCGCCTATATCGCGCCGCTCTCGAGCACACAGGAAGTGACCATTCAGACCAACTCCTACGATGCCCAGTTCGGGCGCGTTGGGGGTGGGGTAACTCTTGTTAATCTGAAATCGGGCACCAACCAGTTACATGGGGATTTGTTCTGGTCTCATAAGAATGACGACCTGATGGGAATGCCCTGGGAATACAACTATTACGGAGTCGACCGTTCCGCGGTCAAATACATTGAGAACAGCTTTGGTGTGGAACTAGATGGTCCGATCTATATTCCTAAGATCTTTGACGGCCGCAACCGGGCATTCTTCATGCTCTCGTACGAGGGCATGCGCACACGACAGACCGGCGGCGTGGTCACGACTCTTCCTCTGCCCGCGCAACTGAACGGCGACTTCTCAGGCCTGTATACCGATGCCGGTCAACAGGTGACCATTTACGACCCGTCGAGCACGGCTTTGAGTTCCAGCGGAAAATACCTCCGGACGCCATACTCCGGCAACACTATCCCTTCGAGTCTGATCAATCCCGTGGCCGCGAAAGTAGTCTCGTTCTACCCCTCGCCGACGAGTTCGGGCGTGGGATTAAGCCACTCGTACAATTACACGAACTACGACCCCAATGAGGGAAGCCTGAACGCCTGGATGGGCAAAATGGACTTCCTGCTCTCGGAACGGAGCCGCCTTGCCTTCAGGTATGGCCAGACGGAGGATGTCTACTGGGAGGATCGCTACTGGGGCGACAACGCCGCGGAGCCGAGTGGAGAGTGGCCAGGGAAACGCGTACCGCGCAATTGGGGCGCCGACTGGACGTACACCCTCAGCCCAACGCTCGTATTCAACCTGCGCGGAGGGCTTACACGGTACGAGTCCTTCGAGGGGAACTCGTTTGGGAAGGGCTTCGATCCACGGGACGTGGGATTTCCTGACTCGCTGGTAAGTCAGTTCACGACTATTCAGTTCCCCCGCTTCACGGTCGATGGCTACTGCTCTCTGGGCGCTTCATCCGTAACAAACTACACGACTCACGACAGTTGGAGTATACAGCCCAACGCAAGTTATACCCGCGGGCGCCACTTCCTGAAATTTGGAGCGGAGTTCAGGCGTTACAACGACAATGCGATCCAACCCGGAGCTGCCAGTGGAACATATGCGTTCTCCAGAACGTGGACACAACAGAACGCCACTCAATCCGACAAGCTGTCGGGCAACTCCGTTGCCTCGCTTCTACTTGGGAACCCGGCCAGCGGATCCGTCTATAATACGATCGATCCGTCTTACAGCAACTTCTACTATGCATTGTATTTGCATGACGATCTGAAGCTCACTTCGAAGCTGACTCTCAATATCGGATTGCGGTGGGACTACGAAACCCCGCGGCGTGAGCGTTACGACCGCATGGTGCGTGGTTTTGCATTCGGCGAGGCGAGCCCCTTGGCGAGCAGCGTGAGTGGGCTGGACCTGGAGGGCGGATTGATCTTTGCTGGTGTAAATGGCGAATCGCGCTACGCCTTCGATACGTACAAGACCAACTTCCAACCGCGAGTGGGCATCGCCTATCAGTTCCTACCGAAGTGGGTGCTGCGCGGTGGCTGGGGCCTGAGTTATCTGGGCCAATCATCCAATGGTCCCACGACTGGTTTCAGCGCCACGACTTCGCTAACGTCCACTCTTGACGGTGGGCTTACGCCCGCTGTATCACTCAGTGACCCGTACCCAAGCTCCATCTATCCGAGCGGCCTTAACGAGCCAACTGGCTCCAGCGAGGGATCATCGACATACCTGGGCCAGGATATTTCTTTCCAATTCGTAAACCGCAAGTTGCCGTACTCACATCAGTTCTCGCTCGGTGTTCAGCATGAATTGCCTGGGCAGTGGTTGATTGACGTCTCTTACATTGGCAACTTCACACGAAGGCGACCGGTGTCAGTCGGTCTCAACTTCATCCCGCGGTCCACCCTGGAAAGCATCACCACGGATCAGCGCGCCTCGTACTTCACCACGAAGGTGCAGAATCCGATGGCCGGGTTGTTATCTGGCTCCGTTCTGAATGCAGCGACGCTGGCCAGGTACTATTTGCTGTACACATATCCGCAATACACAAGCGTGACTGCGACCGACGTGCCGATCGGAAAACAGCGGTATAACTCCTTGCAGATCAAGGCTCAGCATCGTTTCTCGAAGGGTCTGTCCCTCACGGCGAGCTACTCGATCTCTAAGTCGATCGAGGAAACCGCAACCCTGAATGCACAGGACGTGAATCTGTCCAATCTGCGTGACACGAAACTCGAAAGGGTATTGACGGAGTTTGACGTTCCACAGAAACTTGCGGTGGTCGGCAGCTTTGACCTGCCGTTCGGAAGAAAGCGGCGTTTTTTGTCGAACCTTCACCCCGTGCTGAACGGGATCATCGGCGGCTGGACACTAAGCGGGGAATGGGTCGTGCAATCCGGATTCCCATTCACCTTTGCGAATGCGGCGCCGCTTACCGCCACGAGTGCGAAGCTGACCAACGAACAGCGTGATGCGGCGGCCCGAGCAGCGGGAAGAGAGAAATTCGACCCCGTGCAGGATACGTGGTTTGACACCTCGATCTTCCCGACAACGGCGTTGGGATCATACATCCTGCGCACGTTTCCGACCAGATTCCCAGATGTTCGTTGCATGGCTCTTCATGTCGGCGATTACTCTCTGTCTAAGGACTTCACGCTGAAAGAGCGGCTGCGGCTTCGGGTAAGGATCGACGCACAGAATGCCTTTAACCATCCTTGGTTGTCCGAACTTCGTAGCTATAAGGTGACGAGTTCCAGTTTCGGCAAGCTTGCTCTGGAGCAGACAAATGCCCCGAGGATGGTCATCGGTGTTCTTAAGCTGACGTTCTGAGTGTTCCACAGTCAGAGGCCGGGCACGCGCGGCCCGGCCTCTCGTTTTTTAGAGCCGGGGCACGCACACGACGCCTGCTCAGAAATCGCTCATGGCGATTGGCGCTAACACCCGGCGCGACCGGTTTTTTCGAGCCAATTCCGAAACATCGCCGTGTAGTCGCGCGCCTGCGGAGACTCACGAAGCTCAGCGACGGTAAACAGTGCCTTCCGGCGCCAGTTCGGATACTGCCACGTGCTGCCGGGCAGGTTCTGCTGATCCACTTCTTTGGTGAGATCCTCCAGCGTCAGCAGCATCAGTTTTGATGGAGTCTCCGCCAGAAAACCGACGACCGCGTTGTGAAGTTCCCCCCCCAATTCGGGGACGTCCGAAATATTGCGGGGAAACCAGTCCGGCAGAAGGTGAAGATCAACCAGCGCATTGAGCAGCAACTGCTTCTCTTTGGCCCTGTCGGCAAGCTGGGCTTCGTACACAGACTCGTCCCCGAGGAGTCCGGCTCGACGGCGGGCCTCGATGTCACGGTTCAGCCAGAAACCCGCCAGCGTCGGCAGGTCATGCGTCGTAATCGAAACGAGAGCCTGCTCGGGATACTCGTCCGGGCGGCGCAATTCGCCTCGCTTATTCTTCTCGAAATACAGCAGCCTGTAACTCAGAATTCCAAAACGCGCCAACTCTTCCCGGACCTGCGGTCCGACCGTACCAAGGTCCTCCCCAACGATCAGGACATGGTTGCGGACGCTCTCGAGGGCGAGGATTCGCAGAAGATCCTCAGGATAATCGCGCACGTACGTGCCTTCGGCCGCCTTCATGCCATCCGGGATCCAGAAGAGACGGAAGAAGCGCATCACGTGATCGATTCGAAGCGCCCCGCCGTGACAGCAGTTCCGCCGAATCGATTCGATGAACTGCTTGTAGCCCGTTTCCCGCTGATGTTCCGAGTTGGGCGGCGGGAAAGCCCAATCCTGCCCTTCCGGAGAAAAATCATCCGGCGGCGAGCCGACACGGCACCCCGATACATACGAATCCCGGTGCGCCCAAAAGTCCGAACCGAAGCGGTCCGTGGCAAGCGCCAGGTCGTGGTAGAGCCCGATTGAGAGTCCCTGCTCTCGCGCATATTGCTGTGCCCTGGCCAACTGCAATTCCACCTGCCACTGCAAGTACTTGTGGAACCGAACCGATTCCACGTGCTCTTCCGCGAACCGCCTCGTGCCCTCCGATCCGGGATCCTGATAGCCTTCGGGCCAATCCGTCCAGACCCAAACCTCCGGATTCGCGGCGTGAATTGATTCATCAAGGGCGCAGTAGATTGCGTAGCGTTCCAGCAACTCGCCCTCGCGCTCACAGAAATCTCGAAACGCCTCGGCACGTGGAGATCCCGGCGGAGAATTTTGCAGGAAATTCCGGTACGCAATGCAGAGGAACCGCAGCTTCAGAGCGTAGACCTTCTCATACTCGACGAACGGCGCAACTCGGAGCGCGTTCGTCTCCGCTTGCACTTCCGGAGTCGAAAAAAGGTTCAAGGCCTCCGTGGAAGACCGGAAATCCTCCACGCGCTCCACATCAAGGTAGATCGGGTTTCTGTAATAGATGCAGACCGGAAGATAGGGACTCGTGTTGAACGGCTGACGGTTGTGTATGGCGTGCAACGGGTTCAGAGCGATGAAATCCGCGCCTGCGTCCTTGGATGCCCACTCAGCCAAGCGCTCAATATCCGTGAAATCCCCGCAGCCCCAGTTTCGATCTGACCGTAACCCGTAAAGATTTACGGCCACGCCCGCAGTTCGTCCACCGCGAGCAAGTTCGGGCGGCAGCCAGGCCCGGTCCGGTGCAACGATCAACCGGGTACCAGCAGCAACTCGCTCTCCATCGAGAGTGAATCCACCCTTCAGTTCGTGATACCCGAGCGGCAGACGGATAGGTAGCGGGATCCGAAGACGAACGAAACAGCATTTTCTGAGTTCCGCCTCCTCCAGCTCCTGCAGAGAGGGGACAAAGGGTTCATAGCGCAGGATTGAGCCGTTTTCAAGATGAAACTCAACTTCTATGGGGGAGCCCAGTGCCCGCTTGGGCATTGTCAGCGGGAATGCCGAGGTCTCTTCTCTTTCGTCAAGAAATACGACAGGAGGAAGCGGCTGCGACCATTCGCGCCAGAGCCTCTCTTCCACTGCGCTATCGAGTTCCTGTTGCGTTTCACACGGCACGCCCATGGCGCGGAGAATGGCCCGTACGACGCCGGGTTGGGCCGTGTGCTTGACGCCGAATATATCCCAATACTCGCGTTCGATCCGCCATAGTGAAGCGGCGCGTTCCAACGCCTCTTCGGCGTCCTTCGCCGGGAGAAATGAGATACACGGAATCGACATGAGCTAGTGCGCGTCCCCGGGGGCGTCCCCTTCCTGCGAATGTCTTTTCATTCTATCCGAGTGGCCCCGATTGAAGCGTCGAGAGGCATGAGAGAATAAAAGTATGCCGCTTGATGCCTCGGCGCGATTTAACCTGACCGGGGTATCCGACGTGCCCGAGAATTTCTTCGCTCGCGTTGATGAGGAAGGCACGGCGGGAACCGCTGGGGGAATACTTACAACAACGCTCGACAAGGCGATTAACTGGGCCCGGAAGAACTCTATCTGGCCAATGTCGTTCGGATTGGCATGCTGCGCCATCGAAATGATGTCGATGGGCGCATCCCGGTTTGACATCGCCCGCTTCGGAGCCGAGGTTTTCCGCGGTTCGCCGCGGCAATCCGACCTCATGATCATCGCCGGCCGTGTTTCGAACAAGATGGCGCCGGTGATCCGCCAGCTTTATCAGCAAATGCCGGAGCCGAAATGGGTTATCTCGATGGGGGCATGTGCAACGTCGACCGGGGTTTTCAACAATTACGCCCTGATCCCGGTGAATCAGATCATTCCCATCGACGTATTCGTTCCCGGCTGCCCTCCCCGCCCCGAGCAACTGATCTACGCCATCATGTTGCTGCAAAAGAAGATTGAGGGACAGCGGGGCACGCTGAAAGACGTTTTAAACCTGGGTTAACACTGGACGCTTCGAACTTGTCCGGCGGTGACCCGAAGTCAGGTATAATAAATTAGGTGTCGAAACTGGTGAGTGGGCGAAAGCCCACTTTTTTGTTGGTGTAACAGTTCGAGCTTATGCGCGATACAGTGGTGGCCAAAATCCGGGAGATCGCCCAGCGTGTCGGCGCGAGCGAGGGCATCGAAATTGTCGATGTTGTACTGGCTGGTTCGGGCAACGGGCGTTTGCTGCGCATTACGATCGACAAGCCGGCGGGCGTGAGTCACGCCGATTGCGAATTAATCTCGCAGCAGGTGGGAACTATCCTCGACATCGAGGACGTGGTTCCCGGCGGCCGATACACTCTCGAAGTAAGTTCGCCCGGAGTGGAGCGCAAGCTGTCATCGCCGGAAGACTTTGAAAGGTTCAAGGGAAAGAAGGCCAAGATCGTCCTTCGTGAAGCGGTAGAGGGCCGTAAGTTGTGGGAAGGAACGCTCTTGGGGCTCACGGACGGAGTCATCACGATCGAACCGGAGCAAGGGAAGGCAGTTCAAGTCGGGTTTCAGCAGGTCCAGAGGGCAAATCTGAAGTTCGAGTGGTAGTCTCCTGACATTCGGAAAGAAGCAGAGGTTTCGTCTTGGGAACAATCTATCAGTCCATCGAGATTCTCAGTAAGGAGAAGGGGATCGATCCGCAGATCATTCTCGATGCGGTCAAGGACGCCATGCTGGCGGCGGCGCGCAAGCACTTCCGCACAGAGGAGGACCTTGTCGCGGACTTTGATCAGCGTACGGGCTCGATTCAGATCAGCTCGGTCTTCAAGGTTGTCGAAAACGTTGAGGACCCGATCCGGGAGCTGACCCTCGATCAGGCGCGGCGCATCGATCCGGCAGCCGAAATGGGCTCGGAAGTTCGTATTCTCAGACCAACCGAGACGCTGGGCCGCATCTCTGCGCAGACTGCCAAACAGGTCATCCTGCAGAAGGTGCGCGAAGCCGAGCGAGAGACGATCTATCAGGAGTACGCGGGCCGCATTGGGGAACTGGTGCATTGCACGGTGAAGCGACTGGAAGGGCCGGACATCGTTGTCGATCTGGGCAAGACCGAAGCTCGCATACCGAAGAAAGAACAGTCGAAGCTGGAGAGTTTCAGCGTCGGTGAACGGATCCGGTGCGTCATCAAAAGCGTCGAGAAGACCGGGAAAAATGCCGGGCTGATCGTGTCCCGTGCGGCGCCGGAACTGGTGATGCGGCTGTTCGAACAGGAAGTACCGGAGATTTACGACAACACCGTGGTCATCAAGGGCTGCGCGCGCGAAGCCGGCGAGCGCACGAAGATTGCGGTGTGGAGCCGTGACCGTGATGTGGATTGCGTCGGCTCCTGCGTCGGAATGAAGGGCATGCGCGTGCAGTCGATCATCCGCGAGTTGCGCGGCGAAAAGATTGACATCATCGAGTTTTCCGATGACCCGGTTGTGTTCGCGACTCATGCCTTGAGTCCGGCGAAGATTTCGCGGGTAACGGTGGTCGAAGCGGCTGATCGTCACATGGAAGTTATAGTCGACGATACGCAGCTTTCCCTCGCCATCGGGAAGAAGGGGCAGAACGTACGCCTCTGCGCCAAGTTGCTCGGCTGGCGGATCGACATCAAGAGCGAAGAAGAAAAGCGGCAAGAAGTCGAGTCGCAAATGGCGGCACTGGTGGTTCCGGGCGCGCCGGTATCTGTTTTGCTGGAGCATGGCCTGACCGAGAAGATCATCGAGAAACTCGCCGAGACCGGTATTGTTACGGTAGAGAAGCTTGGATCGATGACACCGGAACAATTGGAAGAGATCTCGGGCATTGGTCCGAAGATGGTGGAGCGGATTCAGTTTGCTGTAAACAGTTACTACAGCACTTACGAAGATGCTTTGGCCGGGTCTCCGGAAGCCGTCGCGGCGGTGACCGCTGAAATCGAGTCGATGCCGGAGACCGCTGAGGAATCAGATGTGGAAGGGGCGGGCGCTGCCCCGGTTGAGCCGGTGAGCGAAGAGGCGGCGGCCGCCTCCGTCGTGCCAGACACGGCGCCGGCCGAAGAACAGACAGCCGTAGAAGCGCCGGAGGCGGAAGTGCCGCCGGTTCAATCTGAAAACGGCTCCGAGAGCGGCGAATCTGATACGATAAAGGACTCGGAATAAAGCTGCATTAGGGGTGTCTTCGGTCGCCGCCCTGCCGAAGTACCGCGAGCAACGTTTCGTGTAGCGTCGAGGAATGGCAAAGGGGCGCCGGTCTGAATATCTGTACTTATGAGTAAGATCCGAATCAACGAGTTGGCGCGGGAGCTGGAGGTAAAGCCTAGCAAGCTTATCGATTTGCTCCCTCAGTTCGGGGTGACTGAGAAAAAAACACATTCCAGCTCCCTGGACGACGACATCGCCAATAAGTTGCGAAGGCACTTCGGCGTTCACGTGGAAGGCGCGCCCGAAGAAGAGCCCGAAGTCACTGAAACGAAACCTGAAGGAGAGGTTGTGCCGTCCCTTGAGGCGCCATCTTCTCCCCAGCCGGCTCTTGCGGAGGCGGACCGCGCCGAGTCTCCCGAGGCCGTGACTTCTCAGGGCGCTGCGCCGGAAGCTCCAGCTTCGGCCTCGGAAACTGCAGCCCAAAAGGAAACGCCCTTTGTTCCGAGGACGGCTCCGCAGAGGCTCCGGCCACCACTCGCTTCATCCACTCGCGTTGCGCCGCCATCAGCGCCGGTACCATCGGCGCCAACGCCGCGGCACGTGCCAGGCCAACCGCCAGTCGCGACCGGGCCGTCGCGGCCCTCCGTCCTGACGGCCAAGCCGTTGCCGACAGCGCCGCGCCCCGGACAGATTCTCACGGGCCCCCGGCAGCCCTTCCCCGTCAAACCGGAAATTGTCAGGCCCGCGTCTCAAGCGAGAGCAGCCGCGACTGTGACGCCGGCGACCCCAGCCGCCCCGGCTCCCCCGGTGCAGCGTCCGCAGCAGCCTCGCGCTCCTTTGGCGGGCCAACCGGCTGCGCGTCCCGTTGTACCGCCCCGGCCGGACCTGGTAGCGCGGCTCGCCCAAACTCAAGTGAAAGCGACACCGGGCCACCCGCAGCCGCGTCCTGGAAGACCTGCCTCGGCACCGGTACCTGGACAGCCGATCTACCGTGGCCCAATTCGTCCTGGACAGCCTCTGATGACGAGGCCGTCGCCGGGAGCTCCCGGCAGGCCTGGTACTGGTAAAGGACGTTTTCTGCATCCCACGTCAGCCCGTCTCGAGCCGCCAGTACCGGCGCCCACGGGAGACCAGCGCCGTCCGGCGGACCGCCGGGGGCGTGCGGCGATGGAAAGAGAACGAGAGCGCGAGCGCGAGGAGAGAACATTACGCCCCTCGCGGCGCGACACGCAGGTTGCGCTCCCGTCAGTCAACCGCCAGATCACGATCGCCGAGGGTATTACGGTCAAGGAACTCTCGGAAAAGCTCGGGCTTAAGGCAAATCTGGTGATCAAGAAACTCGTGGAGCGAAAGATCTTCGCGACGATCAACCAGACCTTAGACATCCAGCTCGCCGAGTCGCTTGTGAAGACGTTCGGCGCTACCTCGACGCGGCTCAGCTACGAAGAGGAAGCCATCCAGGGGGTCGAGCAGGCCGAAGCGGAGCAGGACCTCGTGAAACGCGCCCCGGTGGTCACCGTGATGGGTCACGTCGACCACGGAAAGACGTCGATTCTCGATGCCATCCGCTTCACCAATGTCGCTGGGAAGGAAGCCGGCGGCATTACGCAGCATATTGGCGCCTATCACATCGTTAAGAACGGCCGGAAGATCGTCTTCATCGACACACCCGGTCACGAGGCGTTCACACGTATGCGCGCCCGCGGCGCCAAGGTAACGGATATCGTAGTTCTCGTGGTCGCGGCAGATGACGGAGTCATGCCGCAGACCCTCGAAGCGATTGATCACGCCAAGGCGGCCGGTGTTCCGATCATCGTCGCAATCAACAAAGTCGACAAACCGGAAGCGCAGCCGGAACGGATCAAGCAGCAACTCTCCGACCGCGGTCTCCTCCCCGAAGAGTGGGGCGGAGATACCGTGATGGTGGCGGTATCTGCGAAGACGAAGCAAAACCTGGATTTATTGCTGGAGATGATCCTGCTCGTCGCCGACATGCAGGACTTGAAGGCGAACTTTTCGAGGCCGGCGGTCGGTTCCGTGCTCGAAGCGCAACTCGATCGCGGCCGCGGTCCAGTCGCCACGGTGCTGGTACGCAACGGCACGCTCAACGTGGGCGATCACTTCATCTGTGGATCCGTCTTCGGACGCGTGCGCGCGATGTTCGACGACCGCGGAGACGCATTGCGAACCGCGGAGCCTTCAATGCCTGTTGAGGTCCTCGGACTCGAATCGCTGCCTGAAGTGGGCGACACGTTCCAAGTGGTCACGGATACGGCCAAGGCCAAGCAGATTGTCATTTACCGCGAGGTGAAGGCCCGCGAGCAGGCAATGGCACGCTCCAGCCGCATCACACTCGACCAACTCCACGAACAGATCAAGGAAGGCGAGGTCAAGGAACTCTCGATCATCCTTAAGACGGACGTGGGCGGCACTGCCGAAGTGCTGAGCGACACATTGCAGAAGCTTTCAACGGATAAGGTCCGAGTCAGAGTGTTGCACGCGAGTGTCGGCGCCATTACCGAGACCGACGTGCTGTTGGCTTCGGCATCGAACGCGGTCATTGTCGGATTCAACGTCCGTCCGGAGCGCAATGCGGCCCAGGTGGCGGAAACCGAAAAGGTCGACATCCGGCTGCACACGATTATTTACGAGCTTGTCGATGAGATGAAACGGGCCATGACCGGAATGCTTGAGCCTGTTTTCCGCGAGGTATTCCGTGGGCGGGCCGAGGTCAAGGAAACGTTCCGTATTACAAAAGTCGGCAACGTGGCCGGCTGCATTGTCGTGGACGGCGTCCTCACGAGGGACAGCCAAGTACGCATCCTGCGCGACAACATTGTGGTGCACAGCGGAAAAATCGGTTCCTTGCGGCGGTTCCGGAACGACGCGAGCGAAGTCCGGTCCGGCATGGAATGCGGTGTAACAATCGAGAACTTCGGCGATGTTAAGCCGGGGGATGTACTCGAGGCGTTCGTCACCGAGCGCGTGGAAGCGGAAGCAGTGGTCTAGCCCGGGGACGGAAGGCCGTTCATTTTGAGCAGCTTACCGGCGTCCTGATATGGCCGTAATTGGGGTCTTGACCCTCGAGATCAGGCTGGAGCACGCCCATTCCCTGAAAGAGAAACGGCACATTGTCACAGGTCTGAAGGAACGCCTGCGGCACCGGTTTAATGTCGCTGTGGCCGAAATCGACTATCAGGATTTATGGCAGCGGGCTTTACTCGCTGCCGTTACCGTATCCGGAGACCACGTCCGGGCGGAACAGGTTTTGCAGGCTGCCGAGCAGGAGGCTGCCGCTTGTCTGGGCAGCAGCCTGACCAGTGCGGCAGTGGAGTGGTTGGAGTAGGACCGGTAATGGACGAGCATCGTACCAAACGCGTATCCGAGGCGATTCGCGAGGAGCTTTCCGAGCTCATCGGCTATGAGATGTCCGACCCGCGTGTGCTGGCGGTGGATGTAACCGATGTTCTCGTAACACCGGACATGCGCCATGCCCAGGTTCGCATTCATTTCACAGGTGGAACCAGCGAGCGTGACGAGGCGCTTCAAGCACTCGACGGCGCCCGGAATTTTTTGCGCCGGGAGCTTGCGGTACGTCTTAATATGTTCCGCGTCCCGGACCTTCATTTCGAACCAGACGTTGAGGGATCGACCGGGGAACGGCTGGAAAAACTCCTCAAACGGGCCAGAAAGGGCCGTCCCAGGCCCGACGATTCCGGAGAGAAAAGTCCGCAAGAATGAAACACTTTGTGGTACTTTTGTTATTGTTTCCCGCGCTTTTACGCGCGGGCGAACTGCTCCGTCTGGAGGATAGTACCGATGCCATGGGGACCACGTATACGGTGATCCTCTATGGCGAAGACGAACAGCAGCTCCAGGAGACGGCCGAGGCCGCTTTTTCAGAAGTGCGGCGTCTGGACCGTATGCTCTCCAATTATCGCCCTCAGAGCGAGTGGAGGCAGATGAACCTGAACGCGCCCAAGGGGCCAGTTAAGGTCAGCCAGGAGCTGTTTGATTTGTTGCAGGCGTGCGTTTCCTACAACGTCCGGAGCAAAGGTACCTTTGATATCGGTGTTGGACCGCTGATGCGTGTCTGGGGTTTTTATAAAGGCACAGGACGGCTGCCGATGAAGGCGGAAATTGCCGCAGTGCTTCCCGCGGTAGGTTCCAAGAACATCGAGCTCGACCCTAAGACGCGAACGGTCCGGTTCCTTAGGCGTGGCGTCGAGCTTGACCCGGGTGGGATCGGCAAGGGATACGCCGTGGACCACATGGTCGCTACGATCAAGGAGCATAACATCACGTCAGCGCTTGTCTCTGCCGGCGGAAGTACGATTTACGGTCTCGGCACACCCCCCGGAGACGAGGGATGGAAGGTAAAGATCCGCAATCCACGCAAGTGGACGGAGACGATCCAGGACGTCTACCTGAAGGATCGGTCGATGTCGACTTCGGGAGACTACGAGAAATTCTTCGAAGCGGAAGGCAAGATTTACAGCCATATTATGGACCCCAGGACGGGGTATCCCGCCCCGGGAATGTTGTCAGTCTCCGTCGTCGCCCCCAAGGCGATCGACAGTGAGGCGTGGACAAAGCCGTTTTTCATCCTTGGCCGCGATTGGACGGCCAAACATAAACCCCAAGGACTTCGCGTCTATATGTGCGAAGACAGATCGGATTTGGCATGCGTGTGGCTTCAATGAACAGCCGATTCCTCGATGCGTGCCGGCGCCGGCCGACCGATGTCCGGCCGGTCTGGTTTATGCGGCAGGCAGGTCGCTATATGAAGCAGTACCGGGACATCCGCGCGAAGCACGGGATCCTGGAAATCTGCCATAGCCCGGAGCTTGCGGCAACAGTTACGCTGCAGCCGGTGGAGATACTCGATGTAGATGCCGCCATCATTTTCGCTGACCTCTTGTTGCCGGTGGAAACGATGGGTCTGAGGCTGCGATTTGCGCCGGGGGAAGGTCCGGTAATTGAGAATCCCGTGCGCACGTCTCAGGACGTGGATACGCTCGCGATTTCGAACAGCGATGACCTCGGCTACGTCAGCGAGGCGATCCAGATCGTATGCAGGGCGCTGGCCGGCAAAGTCCCTGTCATCGGCTTCGTCGGTGCGCCGTTCACTCTCGCGAGTTACATAATCGAGGGCGGCGCTTCCAAGACGTTCCTCCGTACAAAGCAGTTGATGTATTCGAACGAGACGTTGTGGCGGCGCCTGATGGGCAAACTGGTGGACGTGCTTGGCCCGTTCGCCCTGATGCAGGTCGCTGCCGGCGCCCGCGCCGTTCAGGTCTTCGATAGTTGGGTCGGAGCGCTTGGCCCGGACGACTACGTGCGTTTCGTCGCGCCATATTCCCGGGCGTTGATCGAGCGAATCCGGTCGAGCGGCGTGCCCGTGATCCATTTCGGGACCGGGGCGGCTGGCTTCTTCCGCGAGCTTCACGCGGCCGGCGGCGACGTCATGGGAGTGGATTGGCGCGTCAATATCGACCAGGCATGGATGGATATCAGCTACCGCTCCGCGGTCCAGGGCAACCTTGATCCAGCGGCGCTGTTCGCTCCCCTGCCCGAGTTGAAGGCCAAGGTGTACGAACTCTTGAAGCGTACCGGCACGCGCCCAGGTCACATATTCAATCTCGGCCATGGGATTCTGCCTGAGACGCCGGTTGAAAACGTCAAGGCCCTCGTGCAGATGGTGCGTGAATTCAGGCCATGAAGCAGGCAGTCCTGCTCCTGGCGCACGGCGCTCCCGAACACGCCGTTGACATCGGACCGTACCTCACGTGCGTTCGGTGTGGGAAGCCGCTCCCGCCTCACGTCGTCGAAGAGATCCGCCGGCGCTATACGCTGATCGGCGGCGGGTCACCGCTACTGGCGCGCACTCAGGAGCAGGCGGAAGCCTTGGAGGCCCTCCTGGCCGAGGAAGGATTCCCGGTCAAAGTCTATGTCGGGATGAGGAACTGGCACCCGTTCATCCGGGAAACTATGGCCGACATCCGCGAGGACGGTGTTGACCGGATCATCGCCATCTGCCTCGCCCCGCAATACTCTCGATTGAGCGTCGGACTCTATATCCGGCGCACGCAAGAGGCCAGACAGGAACTCGGAATGGAAACCGAGATCGTGTGGACCAAAAGCCTGTACGACCGCCCGTTGCTCATTGATGCGTTCGCCGAGAAATTGCGGCCGCTCCTGCCTGCCTCGAAAGTGCTGTTCACCGCGCACAGCCTGCCGGAGAAGATGATCGAGACCTCCGATCCGTACGAAAGCGAAGCAAGGGCGACAGCGGAAGCGGTGGCCACGCGATGCAATCTTGCGAACTGGGACTTCGCATATCAGAGCCAGGGCATGACTGGCGATCGATGGCTTGGTCCGACCGTGGAATCCCGAATCGACGAATACGCACGCAACGGTGTGGCCGACGTTGTGGTCGCACCAATCGGATTCGTTTGCGATCATATTGAGATCCAATACGATGTCGACGTCCTGTTCAGCAACTACGCAGAGCAGCGCGGCATCCGGCTCCGGCGGACTGAATCTCTTAACGCCTCTCCCAGGTTCATCGCCGCTCTGGCTGCCGTGGCCCGCGAAAAGCTCCAAGTCGCCTGAGATGCTGCCCGTCGTCATCATCGGCGGAGGTATCTCGGGGCTGTCCGCCGCATACTATCTCTCGCGCGCCGGAATTCCATCCACGCTCATCGAGCGCAGACCGTACCTCGGCGGCGTCATCCGCACGGACCAATTTCACGGGTGCGTGTTGGAAGCCGGACCGGACAGTTTTCTGGCAGCCAAGCCGTGGGCGCTGGACCTCATCCGGGAGTTGAACCTCAGTGGAGAATTGATCGGATCCAACGACCACCTGCGCGTCACATACATACGCAAGGGCGGAAAGCTGATGCCCTTGCCCGACGGCTTGATGATGATGGTCCCGACGCGCATCCTGCCGATGGTCGCGACCCGGCTGCTCGATTGGCCGACCAAGATCCGCATGGGTCTCGAATTGCTGCGAAGGCCTGGCCAACCTCATACGGAAGACCGCTCGGTTGCGGACTTCATTCGCGACCATTACGGCGACGAGGCAGTCGACTATCTGGCCGAGCCGCTGCTTGCCGGAGTATACGGCGGCGACCCCGAGCAGCTCAGCGTCACAAGCGTTCTGACCCGGTTCGTCGAACTCGAGGAAAAGTATGGCAGCCTTTCCCGGGGAATACTGAACGAGAGGAAGCAGAGGAAACGGACGAACAGCGCCGCACCGCTCTTTCAGACCCTCAAGAGCGGCCTTGGCAAGCTGACAGGCACACTGGTAGAAGCGACGGGACGCGCAGTCACCGTGATCGAAAGCGAGGCTCTCGCGATTGAGCGCCGGGCGGGCGGAGGGTACCGCATCGCGTTGCCTGATGGATCGTTGGAGGCCGGCCAGGTTGTGCTTGCTTGCCAGGCCTACGAAGCAGGAGACCTCGTTCGCCTTCTGGACGCCCAACTGGCGGATCTGCTGACCGGGATTTCCTACAGTTCTTCAGCCACCGTGTCACTCGGATACGATGCGCAGACATTCGGCCAACGGCTGAAAGGCTTCGGCTTCCTCATCCCGAAGCGTGAGCGGCGGCGTGTAGTCGCAGGAACGTGGGTCGGCAACAAATTCAGTCACCGCGTGCCCGATGACAAGGTACTGATGCGTTGCTTCCTGAGCGGAGATCAGTCTATTTTCCAGGAGGACGACCAAGCCTTGGTGGACTCGGTCCGCGAGGAGATTCGCGACATCGCGGGGGTTCACGCCGAGCCAATGTTCTGGAGAGTCGCCCGCTGGCCCCGCTCGATGGCGCAATATACCGTCGGACACGAGAAGCGGATCGAGACTGTCGAAGGCCGTTTGCAGAGTTGGCCCGGCCTGTTGCTCGCGGGAAACGCTTACCACGGAGTAGGAATCCCCGACTGTATCCGTGCGGGAAAACAAGCTGCCGAGAGTATCGCTAGCTTCCGATAACGACCGTCACTCCGGACGGCGCGACAGTCAGCCGGTCGATCCGGTGGCCCAGTTCGAACGGCTCGCCGACCTTCACCTCGGGATAGACGGGGACGACGAAGTTTCGTATCAGGAAGTCGAGCGCGAGCCCGCTGATCGCGAGTCCGGAAACCTCCGCACTCTCGACGTCGATGCGCGCCCGGCCCGATCCCGAACTGACGCGGACCTTGACGCGAACAGGATGCTTACCCTCAATCAGCTTTCGAAGCAGCCAGCCTGGTGGGTCCTGGTGCGCGGTCCGCAGCGCGACGAAGTCTACAACCGCGTAGCCGGTGACCGAACCGTGACTCAGTTTGAGGACGGGGTTGCGGACGGCCCCCGTGGTCGCCGCCTGGACTTTCACGCGCGCCCAGGCATTCAGTTCCCGCTCGGTCAGACTGAATCGTGAACCAGCCGGTGCGCGCTCGCTCTCAATGCGGGCGATCTTCCCGCGGATACTCGCATATTCGCTATCAATGGCCGTCAGAAGCGCGGCCGATAGCAGCAGTATTGCAGCAGGCGCCAGCCTCACAATCCCATTGTAACGGGCGGTTCTCGCATCCTCAGGCATTACAATAGGGTAATGTGGGCTGCCGCTGCATCGAGAAGCGGTCTCTTGCGGGCAGCAGTCCTGTCCGGATTCCTCGCTGTTTCCCTACACGCTCAAATCGCTGTCACAGGCAGGGTTCTCGACGAGAATGGAGCACCCGTTTCGGGCGCGCGCGTGGAGTTTCGCCGGCCTGACATCCTGGCGCCTTACCACGTAGTCTCCGACGTCCAGGGAAGGTTCTCGCTCCATCTAAGCCTGCCCGGCAAATACACGCTCTTTGCCGAGCGGCCCGGTTTCTTCGTCGTCAAACGCGAGATTGCCATCGGCGAAGAGGGCTTGAGCGACATCACTATCACGCTCAATCACTTGCAGGAACTGGTCGAATCGGTCGATGTCGTCTATTCGCCGCCGGTGATCGATCCAGCAGATATTTCTGACCGTAAGCAACTCAACAACGTCGAGATTCTCGAAATTCCCTACCCCGCGTCACACGACCTCCGCAATGCGTTGCCTTTGTTCTCCGGCGTCGTGCAGGACAACGATGGACAGCTTCACTTCAACGGTGGAGCCAGCGACCAGACGAGTATCAGCCTCGACGGTTTCAACATTGCCGACCCGGTGACGGGCCTGTTCGAGACCCGCCTTAACATCGATTCCGTGCGAAACCTCGATCTCGAAAGTGGGCGCTTCTCGGCGGACACGGGCAGGGGAAGCGCTGGATCCCTTGACATCAAAACCGGGATGGGGGATGACCTCTGGAGGTTCGGTATTACGAATTTTGTTCCCGGCATCTCCACTCGGCGCGGTCTGGCGATCGACAAATGGACGCCGCGCATCACATTCTCCGGACCGATCGCGCGCGGACGAGCCTGGTTCCAGAATAGTTCCGACGCATTTTACGACGTTGACACCATCGAAGAACTTCCGCGCGGCGAGGACCGTACACGCAGTATCACCGCTAGCAACCTGACCCGGGTCCAAGTCAATCTCACGCCTTCAAACATTCTTATAGGCAGTTTCCTGACGAACTTCTACGATACCGATTACGGCGGGTTGGCATTCCTCCACCCGATCGAGACGACCGTGCACCGGCAGCGGACCCTTCACATGGGCACAGTCAGGGATCAGATCTACTTCCGGCGCGGGATGCTCATCGAAGTCGGCGTGGCCGTCAGCCGCGGTCGAAACAAAGGTGTCCCGCAGGGATCCGAAACATACGAGATTTCTCCCTCTGGAAATAGTGGCAACTATTATGTCGACGTGGACCGCCACTTTCGGCGCGAACAGTGGGTCGTCGATGTGACACTGCCGGCCTGGCGGGCGGGGGGACAGCACAACCTGAAAATGGGCTTGGACTTCCAACGTAGCGGCTTTGATCAATTGGTCAGCCGCCACGATTATCTGGTTCTGCGTAACGACGGAACGCTCGCGCGGCACGTCTTCTTCGCCGGGGATGGCGCTCTGGCAAAAACGAACTTTGAATCCTCCGTCTATGCGCAGGACCGCTGGATCCCCAAGGAAGGATTGATCGTTGAAGCGGGATTGCGAACGGATTGGGACCAGATTGTGCGCGATCTTCTGTTCTCGCCGAGGCTCGGCGTCGCATGGTCCCCATCCTGGGTTCGCGACACGAAGTTCTCGGCGGGATTTGGAGTATTCAACGATTCGTTGAACCTGTCAACGCTGACGCAGCACCAGGATCAGCATAGTATCTCCACCTTCTACTCCCGCAGCGGGCAGATTGTGCGGGGGCCTGTGGAGTCAGGTTTCATCGTGGACGAGCAGTCCCTTCGCTCTCCGCGGGCACGCATCTTCAGCGCAAGCGTCGAGCGGAAACTTCCGTGGCAGTTTTACGGAAAGGTGGGGTACGTAAGAAGGGCCGGGCTCAACGGCTTCGTTTTTATGGAACCCCGCGTGTCCCGCGATCCGTCCAAGATGTTCTTGGAACTCAGCAACGCCCGCCACGATCGATACAACGCTGTCGATTTCTCTGTACGCCGGACATTCAGCGGAAAATTCGAGTGGGTAGGCGGTTACACATACTCCCGGGCAAGGTCCAATGCCGTTGTGGATTACAGCCTTGAGAACCCCATCTATGCGATGCAGGCTCCGGGAGCCCTCTCCTGGGACACGCCGCACCGTTTCATGATGTGGGGATGGGCGCCCGTGCCACGCCCGATACTTCCCATCGGACTGAGATGGCTGCTGCGGGACACCAACGCCGCTTACCTTGTTGAAGCGCGGTCCGGCTTTCCTTTCAGCGTCGTCAATGAGGAAGGGTTTCAGGTGGGCAAGCCGAACGACCGGCGCCTGCCGTATTATTTCAACATCAACCTTCACCTGGAGCGCAGGTTCCCGTTCCTGAATTACTTGTGGGCCTGGCGCTTCGGATTCAATAACCTTACCAACCACGGGAATCCGAACGTGGTAAACAACAATATAGACTCACCTTCGTTCCTTTCGTACGGAGGGGGACAGAGAAGGGCCTTCAGCGTGAGGCTGAGGTTCCTAGGGAGAAAGTGAATGAACTTGAGAATTCTGGCTGTTTCTTTGCTCGCGACAAGCGCGCTGTTCGCGCAATCTGACACGGTAAAGCGTCTGGGCGCGGCCGCCACGGTATTTCAGGAGGTCATGGCGACTCCGGACAAATCGATCCCGCAGGAATTACTCGATAGGGCCGAATGCATTGCGGTCGTCCCCAGCATGAAAAAGGGCGCCTTCATCATCGGCGCCAAGTACGGAAAAGGATTCTTCTCTTGCCGGAAGAAGAGCGGAAAGGGATGGACCGGTCCCGCAGCAGTTCGCATCGAGGGTGGCAGCTTCGGATTCCAGATCGGTGGGTCGGAGACGGATGTCATTCTCCTCGTGATGAATAAGCGCGGGGCAGAACGGCTGATTTCGAGCAAGTTTACGCTCGGCGGAGACGCCTCGGTGGCGGCCGGTCCGGTGGGACGCAGCGCCACGGCACAAACAGATGCTTACATGACCGCGGAGATTCTCTCCTGGTCACGTTCGCGGGGAGTATTCGCCGGCATATCGCTGCAGGGTGCGACACTCCGGCAGGATCTCGACGACAACCGCGCTCTTTACGGACGCACGGTCGAGAATAAGGAGATCATCAGCAACGAGATGGCTCCGCCCAAGGGCGCCGAGCGACTCGTTTCGCTGTTCAATAAGTACTCAAGCCGGAAGTAGCAACTCAATCCCGGGGCCGGTCCTTGGGCCGGTCCCGACCTACTCTCAGAGTGGCCAGTCAGTGGGTTCGGCGGTAGAGCACTCAAGCCAGCCCTGCTGTGGGGTTGTATCCACCGGCAAGCCTTCCTCCCAGACAGAAACCTGCAGCCCTACCGAAAGCCCCGCCTCCACGTTTATGCTCGCCAAGGGTACGCACAACTCGAAGAGCCTATGAAACGCGAACTGTACTCCAGGCGGCACGACCTTGCCAACCGAACTCGCGGCCCCATGTTCCAAACGCAGACGCAGGGAACAGGGGGCGGATTCACTGACCCACGGCCGCAGGTTGATGCGCACCTCCATGTTTTCGAGCGGGGCCGCCGAGAAATCGAGGCGGACAAAGAAGTTCGATCCATCGCTGCCGTAACGTAGTTCCCTGATGAAGCTCTGGCTGCCGTGC
>JBDKSR010000102.1:0-2170 GCA_039680545.1 Bryobacteraceae bacterium
AGTAGCATTTCCATCACTCCTCAGCTTCGCTTACTTTGCCGTGACGTGTCCAAAACGCAGCGCTTCCGCGACGGCCCGCGCCATCTCCATCGTGGTCGAATTGCCACCCATGTCGTAGGTCCGCACACTGCCTGCCGCCACGACTTCGGCAACGGCCTGCTCGATCTCCAGGGCTTGTTGTTTCTCGCCGAGCCACTCGAGCATCATTTTCGCGGCGAGAATTGTGGCAATCGGGTTGACCTTGTTCTGTCCCGCATACTTGGGGGCGGAGCCGTGCGTCGGCTCGAACACCGCGTAGTTGCTTCCGATGTTGCCGCTGTATCCGAAACCCATTCCACCAACAAGCTGGGAGCACAAGTCCGAAAGAATGTCGCCGAAGAGATTTGTTGTAACGATGACGTCGTAATTCCGCGGGTTTTTCAGTACCCACATACACATGGCATCAACGTTGGCGTGATCGAAGACGATCTGCGGATAACGCGCGGCGACTTCCTTGGCGACGCTGAGAAACAACCCGCAGGTTGCACGAAGCACGTTGGCTTTGTGGACCGCGGTGACCTTGTGACGGCCGCTCTTCACCGCATATTCAAAGGCCGCTTCGACGATTCGCCGCGAGCCTTCCCGTGTGACGCTTCGGAGAGAGATCGCGGCATCACGAGGTATTCGCTTCATCCCCGGTTCAGTGAAGAAAATCTCCGGCGCCGGGGAGAACTCGACGCCGATATACATTCCCTCGGTGTTCTCCCGGAAGACAGTCAGATCGATGTGGTCGTTGTAATTGAGTGGATTCCCATGAAACGCGCGGCATGGCCGCAGGCAGATGTAGAGATCGAGCATCTGCCGCATGCGGATGATCGGACTGCGATACGTAAGGCCGTGTCCACGCAATTCATCAGCAAGTTCGCGCTCCGCTTCCGCCGCAGGCTTCGATGTAATCGCGCCAAAGAACGCGCAGTCCGTGGAACGGAGCAGGTCAAGGGTCCGTTCGGGCAGCGCGTCGCCCTCCGATTTCCAAAACTCCCAGCCGATGTCACCCTTGATGAAGTCGGCTTCAAATCCGGCGGCATCGAGCACCAACCGCGCAGCGTCACATACCTCCGGGCCGATTCCGTCGCCCGGCAACCAAGCGATACGGTATTTGGACACGCAAACCTCCCCTTACATGCCGGGGCGGATCAGTAGTCCGCCCTAGGCAGCGTACTTTTTCTTGAGATATGGAATAAGCCCCCCGGCCTGGATCAACTCGACTGCGCGCGGATCGAGCGGGGCAGCCTTCACCTCGGTACCGCGCGTGACGTTGCGAATCACGCCGGACACCAGGTCTATCTCGATCTCGTCCCCAGGGGAAAATACCGCCGGTGACTCGGGGCAAACGACAACCGGGAGGCCGAGGTTGATCGAGTTCCGGAAAAAGATGCGAGCGAAGGACACCGCGATCACGGCGCCTACTCCCGAAAACTTGACCGCCGCCGTGGCTTGTTCCCGGCTCGACCCGCAGCCGAAGTTCTTCCCGCCCACCAGAAACTCTCCCGGCTGTATGGCGGAGCGGATTTCGGGATAGGAGAGTTCGAATAGGTGCTCAGCCGTCTTCTCACGGTCCGTAATGTTCAGGTAGCGGCCCGGATAGATGACGTCCGTGTCGACGTTGTCGCCAAGCTTCGCCGCCACTTTATTCCGAAGAACGAGGGATGCCCCTGTCATGCCGCCTCCTTCGCCACCGACTCCGGATGCGCAATCCGGCCTGCCACAGCCGAAGCCGCCACCACCGCGGGAGAAGCAAGATAGACCTTGGAATCTTTGCTTCCCATGCGTCCCACAAAATTGCGATTCGTACTGGAGATGCAGACTTCGCCCGCCGCCAGGATGCCCTGGTGCACGCCGACGCATGGCCCGCAGCCGGGCGGATTGATCATCGCGCCCGCTTCGATCAGCGTGGCAAGATACCCCAGACGCATGGCATCGAGATAAATCTGCTGCGACGCCGGGATGATCAGCAGTCTGGTGCGGGGATGCACACGGCGTCCCGCAAGAATTCGGGCGGCAAGTTCCAGATCTTCCAAACGCCCGTTCGTACAGCTCCCGAGCACCGCCTGGTTGACCGGAACATCACCAAGAGCAGAAAGCGGCTGCACGTTGTCCACTGTGTGCGGGCACGCGATCTGCGGCTCGG
>JBDKSR010000103.1:0-3190 GCA_039680545.1 Bryobacteraceae bacterium
TTGACGCTTTACGGCCAGGGTACCTGGGCCTCGATCCAGCACGCCCGTGTGGGCAACTTCATGGAGCGTCACGTCGCATCTTTTCCCCTACTGCTATTGTTTGTTTTTCCGCGCATGCTGTTCGGACTCTGGTTGTGGCGTACCGGCTTCTTGCAGCACCGCTCTACGCATAAGCAATTTCTGCGCCGGCTATGCCCTTGGACGATCGCTATCGGCGTAGCCGGTGAGGCAATTACAGCCCTGTTGGCACAAGGCGACATGGGTCCCCTAAGAGCGGTCTGCGTACCCCTGCTGTCCTGCGGGTACGCTTGCGGAGTGGTCGTGTTCGTGTGTGCGAATCGGTGGCCGTGGCTGCGGGGTGCGCTTGCTGCTACCGGCAGAACTTCATTGAGTAACTACCTTTTTCAACGTGTCTTCTGCACGACTCTGTTCTATTCATACGGCTTCGGCCTGTACGGAAAGATTGGGCCGCTTGCCGGTTTGGGTATTACAAGCCTGATTTATGCTGCAGAAACGCTTGTCTCGGCGTGGTGGATCCGGCGTTTTCAGTATGGTCCGGTGGAGTGGGTGTGGCGGTCCGTCAGTTACTGGAGGCTGCAACCGTTCCGCGTTCGATCTGCAGCGTCATTCTGAAACGTGCCGCCGTTTCCACCCTGCAGGGCACCATACCCATGCACCCTGCAGATTCTTCGCGGCGTACCCGGTCCCTTCGCCGTCCTGTCCAGATGCCTGTCGGCTAACCTGCGTCTGCGGCCAGCGTGACAGTTCCGATGTAAGGCGTTTACGCCCTGTCGTGCTACTTTCCGGCTGCCTTCAGCGCGGCGTGCCTCACCATGGCGTAGCGCAGCTCAGGCAGTGTGTATGCAGTCGCGGCCTTCTGGTAGTGTGCTTTCGCGTTCTCGGCGTCTTTCTTCCCGGCGTAAGCTTTGGCCAACTGGAACATTGTGTATGGCGAGCTGAGATCCGCCTGATTCAGATGCGTGATGGCGTCGTCGTACTTCATCTGGCGCAGAGCGACGATCCCGAGCACCTCGTGCGCGCGTCTCACATCATTAGGGTTGCCCATGGTTTCAATACCGGCGCGCATGGCTTCAGCTTCCTTCGCCGCGTCCGCGAAATCCTTCTTCACTGCCGCGACCAAAGCGAGGCCACCGTGGTAGTACAGTTCGACGATCTCCTTCCTCCTCTCGGGAACCGCTGATTGTTGTAACAGTTCGAGGGATTTCGCGAACTCCGTCTTCGCCTCCGCGGCCTTACCTGTGTCCACGAGAAGTTCGCCACGGGCGAACGTGACCTGAGACATCGCTGCCTTATCGCCGATCTGTTCGGCCAAGGCAGATTCCTTGGTGAGCGCCGCCAGCGCCGCGAGGGGCTTGCCTTCGTCCAGGTTCGCAACCGCCATGGCGCGCAGCATCCTCTGCCGCTCGCCATCGTCTCGCGCCGCCTCGAACCCTTTCTGGAGCTGGTCAAGTGCTTCCTTGTGCTTCTCCTGGTACATGAGGTTGGCTGCAATTCCCAGATAGGCATTGATGAAACCGGCATCCAGTGACAGCGCCTTCTGATAGGATGCGGTCGATTCACTGAACCGTCCCATCTTCAGCAACAACTCGGCCAGAGAGTCGTGCGGGTTTGGCTCATTGGGAATGAGTTGGGCGTACTTGCGAAACGCGGCCTCAGCCTCCGGGTACTTTTCAACTTCTCTGTAGGCGTAGCCGAGTTGGTTGTGGGCGGGGGCGTAGTCCGGGGCCAACTGAATGGCCTTCTGAAATTCCGCTATAGCGGAATCATACTGCCGGAGACTGTACTGGTTTATGCCGAAGAACCAATGGGCCCGCTCGTCGTTTGGATAAGCCGCGACGAGCTTCGTGAGGTACTCGCCCCTGGCTTTGTTGTCCCCATTGATGTAAGTTTCCTGGGCTCTGATCAAGAGCTGTTCGCCTTCCGATGCCTTACCGGCGGCAGCTACCGCAGCCTTCAGATCGTTCAGAAAACTGTCAGTGGACGAAGCCGTCTGAGCGCGCAGCAGATGCGCCAGGGCGAAGTTCGGGTCCTTGCTGATCGCCTCATCCAGCAGCGGACGAGCCTCCGCGACGCGCATGTTTTCGACCAGGCCCCGGGCTTTGAGATAAGCGGCTTGGGCTTCAGCCGAGGACGTGGTGATGGGGATTTTCTTCGGGGCTTCGGCAGCCTTGCGGCACGCCACGCCGCTGAAGAGCACAACAGCAATCAATAAACCGATGCTTCTTCTCATAGCATCCTCTCTGCGGGTCCGCCTTCCAGGACTCACGTCGAGGGCGGCCCGGTGACAGACAGAGTACTCGACTTGGTTATTTAGCCTCTCCGCGCAAATCGTCCCAGCTCAGATGCACGGAAAAGGATCGGGGGAATCACTCCTGAGGGGGCCGGTTCAATCCCGGAAGGAGATGTTCAGTCTCGTTTCAGCGTGGAAACAGAAAATTTCGCTCGTATTTGTACGGACGAGACTGAAAGAATGTTAGCGTCCGTAGTCTGCGATGTCAAGGCGGAGCCCCCGGTTACATTCCTATTACTCTTCAATAACGTTGGCCGCCTGATCAGCTTTGGATTCTTCGAGATTCCTGGTCAAAACAGGGCGTTCATATGCTTGACGGAGCCGGGCCATGTCAGGCCAACACCACTGGCTCTTGCATTGCGTTTCGAGGTTAACGATTTTCGGGTATTGAAGGGGAGGGCTCGCAGCGCCTCTTGCGTTCCCTATAGACTCCAACCAAAAAGAGAAGCCCTATCAAGATGCAGATAAAAGCATCCACGGAGCCGTGGTCGCGGGCGGGTTTGAGACGGCAAAACGAGGGAAAGAGCCAATCACGGACACCAGCCAGAATGAATAGCAAACCTGTAATGAGATTGAACCACATCTGACGGCTTGGCCTCAGCATCCTGGAAATCCCGAGATCAGAGTAACAGTTCGTTTTTCTTGCGTCAAACCATTTGTTACGCGATGCATGTCAATGTCCAGGACAGAACCAGATCCGTCACCTGCCCCACTGCCATTCCCATTTCGAACTAAAACAAGAGGCCGAGTATAGCGGCGAATCAAAAATGTTACCCGTCGCGCCGCGCGTGTGCCACAATGTTCTCTTGATGCGCGAAGCCGTTACCGATTCAGGGAGCGTTCAGGATGGAACTTCGGGTGCTTGCATTCGTTCTCGCC